>JAKSBV010000022.1 GCA_022360955.1 Bacillota bacterium | reverse complement strand
TTTGTTTAAACAGCAAGAGAAAATAGAATTGCGAAGTCTGCTGCTATTTTTTTCATTAGGCATCGTTTTGTCTTCATTGGCTGCTTTGAACAGCAGGTATATTCCCGGTCTGACGTCTTTTATACAATATGCGCGTTTAAAGATAGGGGATGGAGAATATTTATATCGGTTCTGTGGGCTTCACATAAATCCCAATTTTTATACGATGGATATTAGCATTGCTTTGGCGGGATGGTTTGGGATGGTTGTAGGCAGGCGTACAAAGCTGATTGATTACGTATTTATCGTTGCCTTGTCTGTTTTGGGTATCATGTCAATCAGCAAGTCGTTTTTAGTGATGTATGCGGTCTTGTTATTACTGGTACTCATTAGTTTCGGAAAGCAAAATATCGGCGGCCTGATGAAAGGCGTGTTCATGATCGGCCTTCTGATTGCCCTCATCTATGTTTTTGCGGATAAGGAGTATATGCATGCATACCTAAACAGGTTGCTAAGAGACCGCAGCTCGGATGCATCTTTATCCACCATTACAACAGGACGCTATGATTTATGGATGGGCTATTTGAATTATATTTTCAGCGATCTGAAGTTGCTGCTGTTTGGTGAAGGGTTGCGGGCGCAACATTATGCCCTCAGACCGTCTCACAACTACTTTATTGAGACCGTTTACTATTTGGGGCTTGTAGGCAGCGCTTTGTATTGCTTGTGCATCAGGAATATCTTTCCCGAACGGGATCTATCGGTCAAACGCAGTTTTGTAAATTATCTGCCGCTTATTATTTTGCTGGTCAGAGGCATGGCAATTAATTTAATTATGAGAGAGAATCTGATTTTTTACTACATTATGATTGCGGTTATGTTGAATACTGATTTACAGAGGATCAAAAAGGAGGATTCGACAGAAGCAGTATCTTTTCAAGAACAACAGAAATTAATTAAAGGGGTTAAATGGACATGAAAATCATTTTACATGGTGCGACCAACGGTTCTAATTTTGGAGATTATTTGTTTGCCGATATTTTTTGGCATACATTATTGAGTTGTAATAAAGATGGGAAAACCCTGTTTTTTGAGTTTCCGAGATACGGATTTGGGCGTTTTTTCCGCAAGGAATTGGGCTATACACATAAACAAACCATTGGGGATGTATTCAATGGGGATATGCTTGTATATTTCTCGGGAGGATATTTCGGACAGCGGACATCATCCCTCAAAGAAAGTATCAAAAGGTTGATAAGATATATGCCTATAGGGATCGTATTTGCTTTGAGGAGAAAGCCTATTTTGATGTTAGGGGTAGGCGGCGGGCCTATCACAAATAAGCTGCTTCGCAGCGCCATTTGCTGGCTGATGAATCGTGCAGCAATCGTGACCGTCCGCGATGAAGAAACAGCAAATTATTTTAAAAGCTACGGCGTGAAAAAGGAAATAAAAGTTACTTCCGATACCGCACAGGTGATAACACCGGATTCCCTGCCGCCGTTGGACGATGCTGTGAAAGAGTCCATAAAAAAAAAGTTTTGCGGGCAAGAAAATTATTTTTTTACATGCTTTGGGGGGGGATCGCGGAGACAAATTGTTTTGCGAAAAGATTATCCCGCCGCTGAATAGTTTTTTGGCAAGGCATCCGGAATACGGAGTCATCCTCGGATATGACGAAATATATGCAAAATCGATTGAGCATTTAAACATAAAGACCAAACTGGCCTGTAAAACGGTCTATTGCTATGATTATCGGCACCCTTGGCAGTTGTGTTCACTGCTTAAGGAAGTAGATATGATCATAACGGCAAAGCTTCATGTAGGGATAGTGAGCGCCGCCCTTTCAAAGTCTGTTGTTTCCTTTCCCGTACACAGTGAAAAAACAAAAAGGTATTATAGACAGATTGGTGAGCCTGAAAGATGTATGCCTCTTCGAGATACGACACCTGTGATCATTGAAAATATGCTTGAATGCCTGCATGATAAGAAGATTAGTCTGCCGGACCCTATCATTCGAGCGGCAAAGGAAAATTTGTATATTTTAGAAGATACCATACATGCGTTCAGAGACAAGGCGTCATTTGAGGTGGAATTTTGAGGAGCAAAAAGGCGTTATTAAATATAGCATGTTCGCTGTTGCTGCAAGGGCTGACAGTTGTTTCCGCTTTCATCATACCAAGATTGCTCATTAGCACGTTTCAATCTTCAGTCAATGGGCTGACCGTATCAATTACACAGTTTTTGGGCTATTTGGTACTGCTTCAATCCGGTGTCGGCGGGGTTGTGAAGGCCTCTTTATATAAGCCGTTGGCTCAAAAAGACATAGACGCAACAAGCGGGATTATTAAGGCAACAGAAAATTTCTTTAGAAAAATTGCGTATATTACCATTGTTTATGTAGGTATATTGGCCATTGTATTTCCGTTTATCGGCAGTCATGATTTTGGTTATGCCTATACGTTTTTACTTGTTTTAATCATCGGTATCGGCACTTTTGCACAGTATTATTTTGGGATTACCTATCAAATGCTGCTGCAAGCGGATCAAAAGAACTACATTTATGCCATCGTGCAGATGGCTTCGGTGGTAGTCCATGTGCTGCTTGTGGTAGTATTAGTCCGGTTGGGCGCCGGCATACATATAGTAAAATTAGGAAGTTCCCTTGTTTTTTTGATTAGACCGATCCTGCTGAATGTCTATGTAAAAAGAAAATATAACATTAATAACAAATGCAACCCGGACAAGAAATCAATAGCCCAACGCTGGGATGGATTCGGGCATACGATTGCATACTTTATACATAATAAAACCGATATCTTTTTGCTGACGCTGCTTTCTAATTTACGGGAGGTATCTGTGTATTCGGTATACGTCATCGTGACCAATGGTTTGAAGACACTGGTATCAACTATTGCACATGCAGTGCAGGCAGCTTTTGGTAACATGATTGCAAAAGAAGAATATGATGTGTTGAACAACAATTTTAAGGCCTATGAGTGTTTTGCTCATATGGTGACCGTTACGCTGTTTACCAGCGCGGCTGTTTTGGTGATACCGTTTATTTCAATTTATACAAAGACCTTTACGGACATCAATTATATCAGACCGGTGTTTGCGTATTTAATCATAGCGGCAGAGGGGATGTATTGTCTTAGACAGCCCTACCACTCGGTGATCATATCCGCCGGTCATTATAAGCAGACGAGAAACGGTGCCTTCATTGAGGCGGCAATCAATATTCTGGTTTCACTTGTATTGATACAGTTTTGGGGTATTATAGGTGTTGCTGCGGGAACCCTTTTGGCGATGCTGTTTAGAACCTTTGACTATGCGGTCTATTTAAATAAAAATATTTTGTTTATGCGTTTTGGCCGTTTTATAAAGAGAATGTGTGTCAGCATATTGAGCATTACCTGTATACTCCTGGTTACGAACAACGTTATGGGGATTGAAATGAATACCTATTTTGTATGGGCCGGATATGCAGTATATACAACACTTGCAGCGATTACGATTACACTAGGGGTCAACCTGCTGTTTTACCGTAAGGAATGTCATTTTATGTTTGCAATGGGGAAAAGATTAATTTTCAGCAGCAAAAAGGCGAAAGGGTTGCCGTCATAGGCAGAGTGGCGTGGCTGTCACCACCGGATTTTATCTAAGAAACCATATAAGAAGAATGGAGGGGATACAATGAATATGAAAGTACTTGTTACAGGTGCAGCAGGTTTTATAGGTTTCCATCTGGCTTCCCTGTTACTGGATAAAGGCTGTCAAGTCATAGGGCTTGATAATATGAACGACTATTATGACACGGCATTAAAAGAAGATCGGCTGTCGATTTTACAACAATATGACAACTTTATATTTTATAAAGTAGATTTAAAAGATAAAGCGGCATTGGAGTATGTTTTTGAGAAGGATAAAGCTGAACATGTCGTTCATTTGGCTGCCCAGGCGGGAGTTCGTTATTCTATTACCAATCCCTATGCCTATGTGGATGCTAACCTTATCGGTTTTGTAAATATTCTTGAAGTGTGCAGAAATCATGGCGTAAAACATTTGCTGTATGCTTCTTCAAGTTCCGTCTATGGGGGCAATAAGGCTGTGCCGTTTTCTACAAACCATAATGTAGATCATCCGGTCAGTTTATATGCGGCCACTAAAAAGTCTAACGAATTGATGGCACATACCTATAGCCATCTATATGGTATTCCAACGACAGGCCTTAGATTTTTTACTGTTTACGGCCCCTGGGGAAGACCGGATATGGCCTATTTCTCATTTACAAAAAACATACTGGAAGGGAAATCCATCAATGTGTTTAACCATGGCGAAATGGAAAGGGATTTTACCTATATTGATGATATTACGGAAGGTATCCGCAAACTGATACCATTGGCTCCGAAGCCTTATCCTTCATGGGATGAGAGCCGTGATGATACGAGCGGCAGCTTTGCGCCGTACAAGATCTATAACATTGGCAATAACCGACCTGTGCAATTGGAAAAGTTCATCGCTGTTTTAGAAGATAAGATCGGTAAAAAAGCCGTTAAAAATTATATGGAAATGCAACCCGGGGATGTGTTAAGGACCTATGCGGATATATCAGATTTGGAAAAGGACATTGATTTTAAACCAAATACAAGTATTGAAGAAGGCTTAGGGAAGTTTGTGGATTGGTACCAAGAGTACTATCAATATAACATGTTAAATTTTGGAAGGGGTGTATCGATTTGAACAAGATAGGTGTTGTAGGTACGGGATATGTGGGATTGGTGACAGGGACCTGCTTATCGGATTTTGGTTTGAATGTTATCTGTGTAGATAATAACAAAGAGAAGATCGATCATTTGCACAAAGGCATTATTCCTATTTATGAACCGGGCTTGGAGCCTATAGTGGAGAGAAATATTTATTACAAGAGATTAGAGTTCACTACAGATATTAAGAGAGCTGTCAAAGAATGCAACGTATTATTTATTGCGGTAGGCACACCGCCGGCGGATGACGGCAGTGCGGATCTGCAGTATGTAGAAGCGGTTGCAAGAGATATTGCAAAATATATGAATGGCTATAAAGTCATAGTAGATAAGAGTACGGTTCCCATTGGAACGGGTCAAAAGGTTAAAGGCTGGATCAATGAAGAGTTAGAAAAAAGAGGCGTGTCTTATGGCTTTGATGTGGTCTCTAACCCGGAGTTTTTAAGGGAAGGGTCTGCGATTCATGATTTTACGCATCCTGACCGAGTGGTGATAGGTGCCGAATCGGAAAGGGCGATGAAAATTATGAAGCAAGTATATAGTGTGCTTTATTTGAATGAAACGCCCTTTGTAGAAACAAATATAGAGACGGCTGAAATGATCAAATATGCTGCCAATGCATTCTTAGCGATGAAGATTACATTCATCAATGAAGTTGCCAATCTTTGTGAAAAAGTAGGCGCCAATGTACAGGATGTGGCTAAGGCTATGGGAAAAGACGGCAGAATCAGCTCCAAGTTTTTGCATCCGGGTCCAGGGTACGGCGGGAGCTGTTTCCCGAAAGATACTTTGGCTTTGTCTGAAATAGGCAAACAATACGAAACACCTGTAACATTAATTGAGACAACCGTAAAGGCCAATGAATATCAAAAGACATTAATGGCTCAAAGAATTGAAGCAGTGTTAGGAAACTTGGAAGGAAAGCAACTGGCCATTTTGGGATTATCTTTTAAACCAAATACGGATGATATGAGAGAGGCCCCGTCTATTACGATTTTAAATGAGCTTGCTCAAAAAGGCGCTATGTTTAAAGTGTATGATCCTATTGCGTACAAAGAAGCGAAATGGAGATTGAAAAATATTAGCAGCAGGATTACCTATTGTGAAAATGAATATGAAGCGATGGAAGGAAGCGATGCCTTGGTGGTCGTTACGGAGTGGAATCAGTTTAGGAATCTAGACCTGAGCAAGGTTAAAAGCTTATTAAAGCAGCCCTGTTTCTTCGATTTGAGAAATATCTATCAAAGGCAAGATATGGAGCTGCAAGGCTTTAAATATGCAGGGGTAGGTCAGGGGATTGGAATGCAAAATGATCCGGAGGAATTACAGGCCAAAAAAGAGGTGGCTGCTGCCAAGGGTAGCTGCTGACGAGTGGCCGGATACTGTAATAATAGATTTATGTCAAGAGGGATTAGTTTAATGCAAAAGGATAAAAAAGAGGAGGTGTTACATGCCGGGAAGGATTATTTTTTGCCGGCGATGTTTCCAATAAGGAAACATCGCCATCGATAAGTCGCTAAAGATAACGCACTTTGAACCTATTCATTCTTTTAAGCAAACAAGGATAATGTCGTATTTTTAATTTGAATATATCTGCAAGCGTAAAGTGTGATATCTATAATGAACGGAGGTCAAAGATGGAAATTAAAGAATATCTTCAAGTGATTCGAAAAAGGTTATGGATTGTTGTGGCTGCCATGTTAATATTGATGATAATCGCAGCAGCTTTCAGTTATTTTGCACTGGAGCCTGTTTATGAATCAAATACACTGCTATATGTCGGTAAAAATGTTAATGTTCCGGAAGGCATCGAATATTATGACCTGCTGATCAGTGACCGGCTGGTAAAGGATTACCGTGAATTGGTGAACAGCAGGTTGGTTGCAAATACGGTTATTGAAGAGCTGGGACTTACAGATATGAATATCAGTCAACTGGTAGGCAAGTTAAGCGTAAATTTGAAAGATGATACTCGATTAATTCAGATTAAAGCAGAGCATACACATCCTGAGATGGCAAAGAATATTGCCGCTAAGGTGACGGAAGTGTTTAAAGAAAAAGCAATAGAACTAATGGATGTGGAAAACGTACATGTCATTGATGAGGCAGAAGTGCCGGAGGCCCCTATTAGATCCCGGAAAGTGATTAATGTGGTTGTTGCAGCTATTGTAGGCGTGATGATAGGATTGGGGATTATATTGCTCATTGAATACTTTGATGATACGATCAAAACCCCTGAAGATGTGCAAAAACACCTTGGACTTCCTGTTATAGGAACCATACCGGCTTTTTCTGAATAATTCATAAATGAAGCGGAGTGAATGATGATGGCATTAAAGAATTTAGTGATAACGCATACGAACCCTAAATCACCCGTATCGGAAGCGTATCGAATGTTGAGGACAAATATACAGTTTTCCGGTATTGATAAGCCTCTGAAGAGAATAGTGGTTACAAGTGCGGACCCCCATGAAGGGAAGACGACGACAATTGCGAATCTTGCAGTCGCGTTTGCCCAGTCTTGCAGCAAAACCTTATTGATTGATGTGGATTTTAGGCGTCCCAGGATACATGAAGTATTTGGGCTGTTCAATTGTGCAGGTATGAGCAATGTGTTGGCGCACCAAAAGGGTTATAAAGAATGCCTGCGTATGGTTAATGTTGAGAATCTTGAGATATTGACCTCAGGTCCTATACCCCCAAATCCTTCGGAAATGTTGTCTTCCAAATCTATGCTGGCATTCCTGGAGGAGGTCCGGTCGGAGTATGATATTATTTTATTGGATGCACCTCCGGTTGGTATGGTTACGGACGCAGCCATATTGTCTACCATTACGGACGGGACGATATTGGTGGCCCATTCGGGAAAGGTGGAGATTGCGGCTATACAAAGAGCGAAGGAGTCCTTGGAAAAGGTTAATGCAAATATTATTGGTGTTGTGTTAAATAAATTAAGCAGGAAAGTATCGGAAAAATATTATTACCAATATAATTACTGTGAAGAAGACAACAAGAAAAAGGAAAGAAAGCATGGGCAGAAAACGCAGGAGAAACGGCCTGCCGGTGTGTAATGGAGGCTAATCATGATGATAGATATACATTGTCATGTGATCCCGGGCATTGATGACGGTGCACAAAATATGAAGACCGCATTGAATATGCTTCGGGCCGCTGCTGCAGACGGTGTTGCACATATGATTGCAACACCCCACTATATTCGCGGTTCATTCGACAATGATTCTTCCCTAGTGCAGAGCAGATATAGAACGCTAGTAGAAAGCGCGGCGGAAGCGGGAATCGACATCTGTATTTATCCCGGCAGTGAGGTATTCATTAACTATGCAATACCTCAGTGGATTGAGGATGGGGTGGTATGTACACTTAATCATTCTTCTTATGTGCTGCTGGAGCTGCCCATAACGGGTCAGATCGAATATGCAAAGGATACGATTTTTGAGTTGAAGCTGAAGGGATATACACCCATCATTGCCCATCCGGAGCGAAATGAAGAGTTGGCTGTCCAACCGAATCGTTTACATGAATTTATTGAAAGAGGGGCGCTGGCGCAGGTCAACGCAGGCAGCTTGACAGGATTGTACGGGAGAGCCGCAAAGCAAGCGGCCTTGACGTTTTTGAGGCACGGGATGGTGCATTTTATAGCTTCCGATGCGCATGACTGTCGGAACCGAGCTTTCGGGCTCAGTGAAAGCAGGGGTATAGTGGAAAGAGAAATCGGGAAGGATATGGCAAGGCAGCTTTATGAAACGAATGGGTATGATGTGCTTCACGATAAGAGGGTGGTGTCTGTATGCCATAAACGGGTGAATAACAGCCGGAGTTTTATTTTTCCTGCAGTACAAAGGTGGACCAAGCTGTTTAAAAGAGAGAAACGGTAATTTTTGAGGTGAGTGCGATGAAAAGAAAGATTGTTCCGATGGTCATTATTGTGATGTTAATAGTGTTTTTGGGTGGAACCTATGAATGGAATAAATTATTGCATATATTGATGGTGCAAGAATTTGATACTGGGTTTCCAAAAGACGATATGACACGGCCTGACGATATGACAGAACAGGAAGAGAACAGGTTGCCGGACAAAAGCCGTGAAGAGTTATTGAATGGGGACGATGCTGATCCGAGGGTTGACGGAGGAAAGGACGCGGATATTACCGGCAGGTGCCCAACAGAAAGGCATATAGAAGCGGCCGATGGGAAGGACATCCGGCAGGAAGAAAAGGACCATGAAGTGGTTGAACAGGAGCCTGAGACGGGCAAATCCTCTTCCGAATCTTCAACGGACCAATCTGCAAAACAAGAGGAAACACTGCCCAAGCAAATTGTAAGCAAAGAAAAAATACAGGAAATTGAAAAAAAGGTGTCCGCATCCGACAAATCTCAAGCTATGTCTATCGTACTGAAGAGCTTAAAAGCGGAAGATTATTCGGAACTCTTGGGTTTAGCAAAAGATGGCATTACGGAGGCGGATAAACAAAGGGCAATTGAAATATTGAAAGAGCGATTAACGCAGGAGCAGAAGGAACAGATTAAAGGTTTATACGGAAAGTATCAACATTTGCTTCAGTAGCTTATTAAGCCGGATAGTCTTTGTTTGTTGGGGAGCTCTATAAGAAAAATAACGATAAAATAAAAAGGGCAGGTACGGCATTATTGGATATCGCCAACATCTTTAGCGGTGATGAAAAGATCATCAGTTATCATTTTAAAGTTAATAGAGATATTGTGAAACATCTGATAGGGCAGGATGAAAATTCGGACGGGTTTTTTGGTGTTGCAGAGTCGGAATGTAACAATATTATTGATGTATTTGAAGCCCGTGCCGATAAGTTGAGTTCGTCAATTTGCGCCAAATAAAAATGCGACAAGAGCACAGGCAGCAAAAATTATTTATTTGCTGCTGGAATGATTCTCCGGCGCTTTGTGAATAGTGTGCTCAGGACAATTCCACCAGACAAAATCCCGCCAAAAATGAAAAATAAAAATATATGAAAATGACTGGCCGGTCGTATCATTGGACCTGCCAGTACACGTTATGCGAAATAGTGCTAAAAAACTTACAAGGTCCTGAGTTTTCAAATAAAATAATAGCTTACTTATTTTTAAACATACGTACCACTTGTAGAGCCTTTTCAATATCTTCCGGTGGGATTTGCTGGTCTTGCATTTTTTTTGCAACTGCCAAATAGATATTTTCTAATCCGGTTTTTTTAATAATAGTCTCCGGATGATCGGTACGTCCAAGCAGATAGTCTATTGAAACATTGAAAAAAGTTGCAATTTGATTGAGTGTTTCCATATTCGGCTCTAATCTTCCAAGTTCGTATTTTGAAATATTAGCTTTTGACAGATTGATGATTTTTCCCAGCTGTTCTTGAGTCAATTCTTTTTGTTCCCTCAATTGTTTTAGAATCCTTCCAAATTTCATTTTTCGACTCTCCTAATGTTTAGTCATGATATAGGCTGCAATGGAAATAAAACATTTGTTTAAATAAAGCAAGCTTATTTTCTTTAACATCATACCACAGTTTTTACATAGAAACAATAAAGAGACATAGTGCAAAAATAGACTTAAATGGAGCGAAAGGCGTAAAAAAATAAAAAAAATTTTAAAAGCTCCAAATTATTACATTTTTTTTTCGTGCAATTGATTTATAATATAGGTAAGGGACAAATTTTATAAAGATATCACGCGAAAGGGGACACCAATGGAATATTATCTGCATTTGGGGGTTGACTATATTTATTTTATCGTTGTGGATGGCATCACATATTATAATCTTGATTATAAAGAATAGGGGTATTGTTATTCAAACAATACCCCTATAATTTTTATGATATCTTGATTCACAACCCTATAACAAATCTCCAATCCTTTTCTTTCGCCTTTAATAATCCCTGCCGCCTTTAACTTTGACAAATGTTGTGAAACCGTAGATTGGGGGATATTAAGGCATTGCTGCATATGTGTGACATTACACTGATTTTCTATTAGCCCTTTTACAATACACAGTCTGACAGGATGTGCAATGGCCTTGATTAGTTCACTTTTTTGATCATAATTGCGCATGTTCTGCATAATCTCATCCTTTTGTTACATAGTTTGGTGTACTGATCTAAATAAACAGGTTTGTATCTGCCGTTTCGGCTGCGCCCAGATAGGATGCCACACCGCCGATTTCAATACCGTCAATGAGTTCTTCCTGCTTAATGCCCATTACATCCATAGACATACTGCACGCTACGATCCGGATGCCTTGAGATTTGGCCTGTTCAATCAAGTCTTCAAGGGAAGACACATTCTTTTTACTCATAATATATCTGATCATCTTACCGCCCATACCGCCCATGTTCATATTGGAGAGGGAGAGCTTTTTAGAACCTCTGGGCATCATGATGCCAAACATAGATTCAAGGAAGTTTTTTTTCACCGTTACTTTATCATGTTTCCTCAATATATTCAATCCCCAGAAAGTGAAGAACATGGTTACTTTTCTATCCATAGCAGCCGCGCCGTTTGCAATAATAAAAGAAGCAATGGCCTTATCGAGATCGCCGCTAAACACAACCATGGTTTTGTCATTACCTCCACCTGCTTGATTATCTGGGTGGGATACTTGGTTTTTACCTTTCTTAATACATGCTTTGACATTCGGACCGTCTTTGGTGACTTTTAGTAATTGATGTCCCGTACGTTCGCACCATGCTTTGACGTCGGTGCCAAAGGCCGGGTCCGTGGCAGTCACTTCCAGAATTTCGCCGGCATTCATGCTGCTAATCGTTTTATTGACTTGCATAATGGGTCCCGGACATTGTAAGCCGCAAGCGTTTACTTTAAGATCTATCCCAGCACTGCAATTTTCCGGACCGGAGGGAGAGGCATGGATTAAATCGGAATTATCGATTTTTTCATAATCATAAATATCGATATTTGATTGTTCTTGGACAGCAGGAAAATAGGTTTTATATCCGCCACTTAAATTTTTGATTTTGCTGTACCCTTTTTGTATTAACAGCCTATAAGCGAGGTATCCTCTGAGCCCCACCTGACAGAAGATGATAATCTCTTTGTCTTTTGGAATCTCATTCAGCCTGCTTCGCAAATCATCTATAGGGATATTGACAGCACCTTGGAGGGTACCCATGCCGTATTCCATATCGGTTCTTACATCAATAAGCATTATATGCCCGGGATCAAATTTGTCTATTTCGTCCCAATGAATAATTTCCATATCTCCTTTTAAAATATTGGATGCAACATACCCTGCCATATTAACAGGATCTTTCGCAGATGAATAAGGAGGCGCGTAAGCCAGTTCCAGCTTTTCCAAATCATAAACCGTCATGCCGGCGCGTATAGCGGTGGCAATCACATCAATTCTTTTTTCAACACCACCATACCCCACAGCTTGTGCTCCCAATATCTTTCCGTCTTTGGGGGAAAACAGCAGTTTTAAGGATATGGGCATAGCGTCGGGATAATAACCTGCATGGGATGCCGAATGGGTAAAAGATTTTTCATAGGGAATATCGGCCCTATTCAGGATTTTTTCATTATTGCCCGTAGACGCAACCGTCATATCAAATATTTTGAGCACTGAGGTACCTTGCGTACCTTCATACTCTTCCTGCAAGCCGCAAATGTTATTGGCTGCGATTCTCCCTTGCTTATTTGCCGGGCCTGCCAGGGGAATAAGTGTCTGGCTTTCGTTTACATAGTCTGTAATCTCAACGGCATCCCCTACGGCATAGATATTGGAGTTAGAAGTCTGCATTGATTTATTTACTTTAATGCCGCCGCGCTGTCCCAGCTCCAGTCCGGCTTTTTTTGCCAGATCATTCTCAGGGCGTACCCCGATGCCCAACATAACCATATCGGTTTTAATCTGTTTACCGCTGTTCAATTCGACAATTGAATATTTTGGGGTATTTTGCAAGCCTTTGATGCCGTCACCCAGGTAAAGTTCGACCCCTTTTTCCTTCAAATGTTCGTGTACCAGTGCAGCC
The DNA here is from genome assembly GCA_022360955.1 of Bacillota bacterium. Lineage (GTDB taxonomy): Bacteria > Bacillota > Clostridia > SK-Y3 > SK-Y3 > JAKSBV01. The sequence continues at coordinate 9,864 of JAKSBV010000022.1, read as the reverse complement.
ATTTCGTAATCAATCGGTCCCATCACCTGGTTTGCCAATTCGACAACAGTGACCTTAATGCCGCGTTCGTGAAGGTTTTCCGCAATCTCGAGTCCGATAAAGCCGCCGCCTACAACAACAGCCCTTTTTGGTTTTTTCTCATCCACAAAATCCTTAATGGCATAGGTATCGGGAATGTTCCTCAAGGTAAAAACATTAGGGGCATCTATTCCTTCAATATTAGGAATAATAGGCGAAGCCCCGGGAGAAAGTATTAATTTATCATAAGTTTCCGTATATTTTTGATCGCGTTTAAGGTCCGATACCGATACTTCCTTCTTTTTCGTATCGATGTCGACCACTTCGTTAAGCACCCTTACGTCTATGTTAAACCTTTGCCTCATTTCTTCGGGTGTTTGGACCAAGAGCTTTTCTTTTTCCGTAATGACCCCTCCTATATAATAGGGTAGTCCGCAGTTTGCAAAAGAAATATGTTCTCCTCTTTCAAAAAGAATAATTTCACATTTTTCATCCAAACGCCTCAACCGTGCAGCTGCGCTGGCCCCTCCGGCAACGCCGCCAATAATGACTACTTTCATTTTTATTAGCTCCTTTCCGTCTATTTTATGCTAAATCTTTTATATGACGTCTATAAGATCATTTTACCCCGTAATATCCGCCCAATAACTTATTATTTCATGTTTCATGTATATTCTTCCTTGTGTTCAATATATGAATTGCTTAATAAATCGTTATATTATAATATTACGATATTAAAATGGAATTGTCAATGTTAAATGATTAACGGGATGTATAAATGTTGGTTGAAAAAAATTCGTCCAATTGTTGTTATTTAAAGGCTAAGCAATAGTTGAGGATGGATGAAAAACGGTTTATATGATATAATGTTCTCGAAATTCAAAAGGATATTCAGTGATGGGCCAATAGCAAGCTATGGCCCACTAATGGTGGTAAGAATAGATTTGAAAATTTATACATTAAAGGAGAGAAATCATATGCTTTATCCGTTAAAATTACGGCCTGTTTATAAAGAACCCATTTGGGGAGGTAAAAAACTCAGAGAAAAATTCGGAAAGGACATACCTTCCGACAGCACAGGGGAAAGTTGGGAGATTGCATGCCATGCTAATGGAACCAGTACGGTGGCAAATGGCGTATTGGCAGGGAAATCTTTGCAAGAAGTACTGGACACCTACGGTGCGAAACTGTTAGGCCAGCGTATAGGGGACAAGGAACTGGAAAAATTCCCTTTGCTGGTAAAGATTTTAGATGCGTCGGATAAACTATCCGTTCAAGTCCATCCGGAAGATGTATATGCCTTTGAAAACGAAAACGGAGAATTGGGAAAAACGGAAATGTGGTACGTGATCGATGCGGAACCGGGTGCGCAATTGGTTTATGGCGTAAAACCCGGAACCTCTAAGGAACAATTTAAACAAGCGATCTTAGAGGGGACTTTGGAAAAACACTTGAACTTTGTGGATGTAAGCCAAGGGGATGTATTTTTTATTCCTGCTACCACGCTGCACGCCATTGGAGAAGGACTTCTAATCGCTGAAATACAGCAAAATTCCGATACAACGTATAGGGTATACGATTGGAATAGAGTTGGTAATGACGGTAAGCCCCGGCAGCTTCATATAGAAAAGGCATTGGATGTCACAGATTTTTCCGATGTCACAGATAGAGAAAAAACGGAAGGTCTTTCGGTTGAAGAAGGTGAAAATGTTAGGACCTATCTGGTGGCCTGTACTTATTTTGCTACAGAAAGAGTAGATGTAAAGCAGTCCAGCCGTGAGCAATTAGACGGAGAAAAATTTGATATCATCATGGTGCTTGAAGGAGAGGGAAAGATTACATATGCTGAAGGAGAGGAAATGTTCAAAGCCGGAGATTCCTTCTTAATACCTGCTTGTATGGGGAATTATGATCTCGTAGGGCGGTGCCGTGTGATTAAGAGCTATGTGCCGGACATCGCTGCGGACATTGTGCAGCCACTGCAAAAGAAGGGGATAAGCAGCGAAGGGTTGAGTAGAATCGGAGGGATGGGGGAAGATAGTTGACAGTGGACAGTTGACAGTGGACAGTTGATAGTTGATAGTGGACAGTTGATAGTTGATAGTGGACAGTTGATAGTGGGAGCTTATCTATATTAAATTGCTTGGAGCAATTTAATATAGATATCGCCATGCTGGCATTAGGGTTATGATTGTATGGATAAATTGGAGGTCAGAGGGCGGGGGGCGGAAAATGACCAAACAGGAACGCAAAGTAACCAGCGACAAGAGGTTATGTACGGTGGGAGGTATTCTCACCCCTCATCTCTCAGCCCTCAACTATAAACAAATTGTCTGTACACGAATAACACTCCACACTCCATACTCCGAACTAATAAATACTAATGAGTCTGAGACTCATTGGCATCGACCCACTTCACCAGTCCTAGGTCATGGGCATTCATCAGTTCGGGGCGGAAGGGCAAAACTCTGAAAGTGTAGCCGTATTCGCCGCCCATTTCAAGGTGAATTGTTCCTGTGTAATGATAGGTATTATGTTCAACTTTACCTTCCAGTGTCATTACAGCCGTTTCCGGGTCTTCAATCATGCCGTCATCGCCGATTATTCCATAATAGGCTTCAACCCTGGCATTATCCGGGTTAACATTTCCCAAATATACATTGGTGCTTAATTTGACGGGGTGGCCTGCCGGAACCTTTGCTTCAGCCGTATAACTCAATTTTCTGTCAGGTATGATTCTTACGTGATCCCATTGGTGAATGACTTCCGATTTCCAACGTGACAGCTCATGAGCAAGGGCATAGTTGTTTTGTACAATTTCTTCCTTTTGACGCATGGACACAATATAAAAGTCTTTTGTATACTCCTGCACCATCCTGGCTGTGCTGAAAAGGGGGGCACAGGTTTTAATGGAAGACTTCATGACTCGCAGCCACTGGGACGGAATATCCTCCTCATTTCTTTCGTAATATAGGGGAATGATTTGTTCTTCCAAAATACTATAAAGGGATTGGGCATCTACTTCATCCTGGATTTCCGTATTTGAAAAATAAGCTTCTTCACCGATGGCCCAACCATTATGTCCGTTATGGGCTTCAGTCCACCAGCCATCTAAAACACTAAAATTAATACCGCCGTTTAAGGCAACCTTTTGGCCGCTGGTCCCGCTTGCTTCCAAAGGGCGTCGAGGCGTGTTGAGCCATACATCCACACCGGAAATCAGATAGCCGGCAAGCTGCATTCCGTAATTTTCCAGCAAAAAAACTTTGCCTTTAAATCCTTCTTGCCGGGAAATATCATGGATGTTTTTGATTAATTCCTGACCGGGATAATCCGCCGGGTGAGCTTTTCCTGCAAAGATTATCTGCACCGGCATAGCGGGATTATTGACAATCTTTTGAAGTCTTGCCATGTCTCTAAAGAGCAGTGTAGATCTTTTATAGGTGGCAAATCTCCTTGCGAATCCAATCGTAAGTGCATGGGGATTCAGCATTTTGTCTATAGCAGCAATTTCATTTCGAGATTCTCCATTTCGTATTTTTCGAGATTTTAATCTGTTTCTTGCGAAGGTGATCATTTTTTTCTTATTTTCCATATGTGCCTGCCACAATTCCTTATCTGGAATATGGTTTATGGCTTCCCATGTTTTTGTATTGGAAATATCATCTACCCAATGTTCTCCTAAATGCTTATCAAATAAATGCTTTAATCTGGGATTTAACCATGTAGTCGTATGAATACCATTTGTAATAGAAGAAATAGGCACCTCTTCTTGCGGAAGGTCCTTCCATACATTGCTGAAGATATTTCTGGATACTACACCGTGCAGTTTGCTTACGCCATTTCGCTGTCCGGCCATTTTTAAAGCAAAAGTTGTCATATTAAAGATATCGCCGCAGTTGTTGCATAATCCTAAGCTCATAAATTCGTCCCGCCCAATGCCCAATGCCGGCCATATATGACTAAAGTATTTATCCATTAAAAATAGCGGAAAGCGGTCACTGCCGGCAGAAACGGGCGTATGTGTGGTAAACGTTGTAGATGCCGCCACTACTTCTCGGGCATTGTCAAACGAAAGCTGCTGCGTTTGCATCAGTTTACGGATGATTTCTATTACGCAAAATGCCGAGTGTCCCTCATTTAAATGATAAATGGAAGGGCTTAATCCCAATGCGGACAGCATTTTGATGCCTCCGATGCCCAATACGATTTCTTGGGAGATGCGCATTTCTTGGTCTCCCCCATACAATATGGATGTTATTGCCCTATCATTGGCCGAGTTATTCGGTATGTCCGTATCCAGCATGCATATTTTTATTCGGCCCACATGTATTTCCCAAACCTTCGCATAGACAGGGCGGCCGGGAAAGTCAATTTCAATGATAATCTCATTGCCCTTTTGGTCTTTGGTTTCTTTGATCGGCATTTCGGAAATATTTAATTTCAGAAACTTTGATTCCTGCCAGCCTTCCGCACTAAGATGTTGTACAAAGTATCCCTGCTTGTAAAAAAGCCCTATACCGACAAAGGGTAATCCTAAATCACTGGCGGATTTGCAATGGTCTCCCGAAAGCACCCCAAGACCTCCGGAATAGATAGGAAGCGTATCGTGCAATCCGTATTCCGCTGAAAAATAAGCAATGATTTTATCTTTCTGATCGGGGAATTTTTTGGCGAACCATGTGTCCGTTTTGTTCATATAGCTGTCAAACTGATTCATAACATCGTCGTATGACGCCAGAAAGTCGTTATCATCCAAAGCTTTTTCCAAGTTTACGCTGCTGACGTGCTGTAAAAAATGTACGGGATTGTAATTGCATTTTTTCCACAATGACGGATCAACTTTCTCAAATGCCTGCAATGCCTGGGGATGCCAGGACCACCATAGATTGTACGCCAAATCACTTAAACGACTGATCCTTTCCGGCAGTTCGGGCACCACAGTGATTTTTCCGTATATGTACATACATACACCTCCGAATAAAATTTAAGAAAACATCGATAAATATAGTTTTAGCAAGGTTTTAAGCAATTATTACAAAACTTTTTGTCTGAATGAGGATTTTATATTCCTTATAGTATATTGTGATTATAAAAAAATATTTGGTTTTTTATTGAAATTAATGTAAAAAGCTTGACTTATGAATGGAGATGTGATATATTGAGTATTGCTTTCGATAGGTCTTTTTTTTATGTTTAAATTTAGGGAATGCCTAAAAATAACCAGCTTTAAACCTAAAAATTGATTTTATAAGGAAGTAAAGGCGATGTTGTACTTTTGTTCAACATTAAAGTTTAATTTTTTAAGTATGATTTATAATAATATTAAAACAATATATATAAAATTAGGAAGGCAGCGGGCGATTGAAATTTGCCGAATACCCTTAGCGGATAACTGAATTCAACAGTTTGCTGTCGGCTAGTACTGGGAGGTGCCAACATGAGAGTGAAAATTACATTAGCGTGTACTGAATGTAAACAAAGAAATTACAATACCATGAAGAACAAAAAAAATGATCCTGACAGATTGGAAATGAATAAGTATTGTAAATTCTGTAGAAAACATACTCCTCATAAAGAAACAAAATAATTGTTTTTTAGTGATGTTGGTCAAACGGCTTGCTGCTGATAAAACTTTTGTAAGAAGTGGCAAAGTTTTAGGGGGATCTAAAACCAAAATTCTGAAGAGGAAGTGAAGTTCAATGGCAGAAGCTGCAAAAGCAAAACAGCCAAAAAGATTTGCTGTTTTCTCTAGGGTGGCAAAATATTTTAGAGAAGTAAAGGCAGAAGTTAAAAAAGTTATATGGCCAAACCGTAAGCAGGTTGTAAATAATACTGCAGTAGTTATACTGGCAATTATTATAGTGGGTATTGTTATTGGGGTTCTTGATGTTGTTTTTAGTTCGGTCGTTAGCTTGCTGATTAAGTAAAAAGGAGGAATGGGAGCCTTTGACGGCTTCTTAGGCTTATGACGGATAATGCTAAATGGTATGTGGTCCATACCTATTCGGGATATGAGAATAAGGTAAAAGCAAATATAGAAAAAATGGTAGAAAACCGTGGTTTGACGGACCAAATCTTTGAAGTGAAAGTGCCTATGGAAGAAGTAATAGAGACAAAAGACGATAAAAAAAAGATTGTCATGAGAAAAGTTTTTCCGGGCTATGTCATTATCAAGATGGTTATGACCGACGAAAGTTGGTACGTGGTACGAAATACCCGCGGTGTGACAGGCTTTGTAGGACCCGGTTCTAAACCTGTTCCCCTTACCGAACAAGAAGTAAAAGCAATGGGTGTCGATACCGGTCTGCCCAATATTGCCTATGAGGTTGGCGACAATGTAAAAGTTACGTCCGGCCCGCTTGAAAGTTTTATTGGTGTAGTAGAAGAGATCAATTTGGAAAAGAAAAAAATACGGGTATTGGTATCTATGTTTGGGCGTGAAACGCCGGTTGAATTAGAATTTAGCCAGGTGGATGTCCTAAGTTAAAATATATGATTTGGCACTTTTGGATTAAAACTGCAAAAGCGAAAGATAACGAACGGTAACCTTAAAATCCGTTTGATTGCGTTCGGTATCCGTAAGTGCGAAACATATAGATAAAAGTATTCCCGAAAGTGATTGTGCGCAGGGGATAGAGGGCATAGCGCAAGCTATGGCCGGTGGGAGGGTTCGTCACCCGATATACCACATTTTGTGATAAGGAGGTGCAAACAATGGCTAAAAAAGTTACAGGCTTTATTAAATTGCAAATACCTGCAGGTAAAGCGACACCGGCTCCACCGGTTGGTCCGGCTTTAGGCCAGCATGGGGTCAATATTATGGCGTTTTGTAAAGAATTCAATGAAAAAACAGCAAAGGACGCAGGGCTTATCATTCCTGTTGTCATTACCGTCTATCAAGATAGATCATTTACCTTTGTGACTAAGACTCCTCCGGCTGCAGTTTTATTGAAGAAGGCGTGCAAGATTGAAAGTGGTTCCGGCGTACCTAACAGAGATAAAGTCGCGAAAATTTCCAAAGATGCACTGAAGGAAATTGCCGAAAAGAAAATGCCTGATCTAAATGCAGCAAGTATTGAAGCCGCCATGAGTATGATTGCGGGAACTGCAAGAAGTATGGGCATAGTAGTGGAAGAATAATGTTGGTGTGCAGCTGACAGCATATTTAGTCATAGAAAAATAGAGATCTAATCGTGAACTGTCGATAGTGTTGAGATGAAAAGCTTAGATTGAAAGCATGACTGTCAACTGTCAACGAAACAAAGTGGGAGGAAAATATATTCCGAATAGACCACGAAGGAGGATTGCGTAGTGAGACGAGGAAAGAAATATTTAGAAGGTGCGAAGCTTGTAGACAGAGCTACTTTGTACGATCCTTCCGACGCACTGGAATTAGTACAAAAAGCTTCTAAAGCTAAATTTGATGAAACGGTTGAACTGCATGTAAGATTGGGTGTTGATTCCAGGCACGCCGATCAGCAGGTAAGAGGTGCTGTTGTATTGCCTCATGGAACCGGTAAAACCGTAAAAGTGCTTGTGTTTGCCAAGGGTGAAAAAGTGAAGGAAGCCGAGGACGCAGGTGCCGATTTTGTAGGTGGAGAAGACCTGGTAGCAAAAATTCAAAACGAAAATTGGTTTGAATTTGATGTTGTTGTTGCTACACCCGACATGATGGGTGTGGTGGGCCGATTAGGTAGAGTTTTAGGGCCTAAAGGATTGATGCCTAATCCTAAAGCCGGTACGGTTTCGATGGATGTAGGCAAAGCTATTAAAGATATTAAGGCCGGTAAGATTGAATATAGATTGGATAAAACAAATATTATTCATTGTCCCATTGGGAAGGTTTCTTTTGGAACCGAAAAGCTTATGGAGAATTTCCAAACGCTTATGGGGGCGATTGTGAAAGCTAAGCCGGCAGCAGCTAAAGGACAATATTTAAGAAGCGTTGCCGTAACTTCTACAATGGGTCCCGGGGTTAAAATTAATCCGGTGCGTGTCAGTGAATAGGGACTAGCGGTTTTTTGAAGATAAATCTATAAAATACCTTGACAGAATGATAGTTAGATGATATTATCATTAAGGTGTTAAAAAGTGAATATTCTTTCTGTAGACAGTAGGTGCATATGCTTAATAGGTTGTACCATCCTACCGAGGATAGTTTATTAGGTTAAGATTGAGATGAAGATTGCTAAGATCTTTTGAATATAAATCTAATATATAAAGGTTCTCTACGTCTACGGATAGAGAGCCTTTTTTAGTATCCCTAAGGAATTGATAAATCTGAATGGCTTAAACATTCTTCATTATTAATTCTGCATTCTTAATTAAAAAACGGGGAGGTGTTTGGATGCCAAGTACGAAAATACTTGAACAAAAAAAGGAAGCTGTTCAAGCCTTAGCTGAAAAGCTAAAGACTGCCGTATCCGGTGTTTTGGTTGATTATAGAGGATTGACGGTTGAACAAGATACCGAGCTGCGAAATGAGTTGAGAAAAGCCGGTGTTGAGTATAAAGTTGTAAAAAATACGTTAACCAGATTTGCAGCGAAGGAAACCGGTTATGAAGACCTAGATTCCTTTCTGCATGGGCCGACTTCACTGGCATTAACCTATGAAAGTCCGGTGGCCGCAGCTAAAGTATTGACAAAGTTTGCAAAAGATCATGAGTCATTGGAGATTAAAGCCGGTTTTGTAGACGGCAAAGTTGTTGACCTTAATCAAATCAAAGCGTTGGCGGAGCTGCCGTCCAGAGAGGAACTTATTGCAAAAGTATTGGGTGGCTTTAATGCACCGATATCCGGATTTGCAAATGTGCTTAATGCAAACTTGAAAGGTTTGGTGGTTGCATTGAACGCAATTGCGGAACAAAAGAGCGCATAAGCGTAAGCGACTAGAAGCAATTAAAAAATTGAAAATAATGCAATGATTATTTATTAGAAAACGGAGGTATTTTAAAATGGCAAGTGAAAAAGTTACAAGTTTAATTGAAGAAGTTAAAGCGTTAACGGTGTTGGAATTATCGGAATTGGTAAAGGCCCTTGAAGAAGAATTTGGTGTATCTGCAGCAGCACCTGTAGCAGTAGCGGCAGCACCGGCAGCAGGCGGGGCGGCAGAAGCAGCTGAAGAGAAAACTGAATTTACCGTAGAGCTGAAAGATGCCGGGGCACAAAAGATTAAGGTTATTAAAGTTGTTAGAGAATTGACAGGATTAGGTTTGAAAGATGCAAAAGATCTTGTTGACGGAGTTCCGAAGCCGGTTAAAGAAAATGTTTCTAAAGAAGAAGCTGAAGAAGCTAAAGCAAAACTTGAAGAAGTTGGAGCAGGCGTTGAGCTTAAATAGCACAAAAAATATAACAAAAAAACACCTTAATGATAAGGTGTTTTTTTTGTTATATTGAAAACTTTAAAAAAAACATTGACAATGACTGTAGAATATGTTAGTATTGTTAATTGCATTGCAAGAGAATCTTACATAAGAAAATTATATACAACAAATCCATCATACATAAAAATTATAACATAAATGAATAAGTAAGGCAATATTTGTTAATAATATATTAGTGTGACAAAATCACCGATAAGCTGAGTTAAATCGAGTGCAGCCATTATCAGATATAAGTTTTATCAATATAGAAGTTATCGGTCGGCATTATTAAAGATAGCCAACTTTAAACCTAAAAATACTATTTACACACAGGGCGTTTTAAAAAATACATTATACATGCTATGTATGTCCACGGATCATAAATTCTACTTTTTTGAAACGCCTTTTGATCGGTTATGGATTAAAGAATATCCACAACAACGATGATTCTGCGTTTTTTGTGTAAATATAAATTCAATTT
>JAKSBV010000404.1 GCA_022360955.1 Bacillota bacterium | reverse complement strand
CGGGCCCGCCGCGATTCGAACACGGGTCAATGGGTGACTTCACAGCTTCAAACTGCATCGAAGCCCATGAGGATATCCTGGCTACCCTACGAGCCCATAGGGATTTACTCATTGATACCGATTGTATTAAAGGTTTCTATCACAGTAGGAAAGATCGAATGAACTCAGTTCGATGATACTGGGAAACTATTTTATACTTCAGGTGCTACTATTATTGTAGCATGCTATCTATTAAATAGCAAGCTACAATAAAATAGTAAATGAGGAGAAAATATGCCAGTGATTATAATGAAAGCGGGAAAGATTCCGGCAGAAATGAAAAAAGAATTGATCGAGAAACTAACGTCTGCAGCATCTGAAGTTACCAATATTCCTGAGAATGCTTACACTGTTTTGATTGAGGAGCTTGACCTTGATAATATTGGTGTTGGCGGTCAGGTATTGTCTGAAAAACATGCACACTAAATGATCAGGATGCTAGTTGTCCTGTTTTCCCATCACCAGGAAGGAAAAGAGTTTCAATAACCTTACACAAAGATGAACTGATTATCAAGGTGTAAATATGTCAATTCCAAGTCCCGGTGAATCAGTCAGGGGGTCCCAATCAGGAGTCCCCATTATGGCGCTTTTCGACCTGTTGGGAAGAAGCTGGTCGATGGGAATAATCTGGCAACTACAAAAAGGACCTGCTACCTTCAGGGAACTCCAGAAGCGATGCGAATCCATCTCTCCTTCGATATTGAATAAACGTATCAAAGACCTGAGAGAGGCAGATATTGTAGAGCGTACACTGGAGGGGTACCAGTTGACTCAGAGAGGCGAAGAACTCTTTGAGTTGCTGCTTCCATTTGGAGAGTGGTCACTGGTATGGGCAGAGGAGGTCTTCAAGGTCACAGAGCATCCTGCATTTGAAACCAGAAAAAATTAAATTAAATGACAGGAGTTTTTAGATGTTTCATCCATGCAAGATAACAGTAGTAAAAAAAGGATTTGACGATGAATTAGTAAATGCATATCTGGAAAATCCAAAAAGAATGAAGATTTGCGATAGAGTTGAAGAAAATCAGGAGTATTTAGTTTCTGATCCCTTTGAAATGCCGGATAATTTTTGTGCCTGGGCATGGGCCGATATCCGCCCCTCTATTCTT
>JAKSBV010000057.1 GCA_022360955.1 Bacillota bacterium | reverse complement strand
CGATGATAGAACGCGATTGTGATAGAGCAGAAAAGTTGATGTATGAGCATGTCAAAAATGCAAGTGCCAATTTAATAAAGGCGAAAAAACAAAACCAGAATTGAACGGGTCTGGCGTATTATATAGGGCTAAAATGATCTGCATAAAAACTCGAGGATTCAATACCTCGAGTTTTTATAGCCTGAAAAGAGCAATATGTCATGTCCGACGTATACGCGAGATTCAATTTATTGACAATATATTAACAAGGATGATATAATTTTGCATAATATAAGGGCAGACTATCTTTTAAGGTTAATGTTATGGTTGACACAGATATGTTATAATAGTCTTACATTGTTAAGAGATATGCTGTTAAGGGTTATAGATACCCAACTTTAAACTTAAATTTATATTTACCAAAAAACATAAAATCATTGTTGCTTATATAAATAGTATTTTTAGGTGTAAAGTTGGTTATCGTTAATAAAATTTTGAGGAGGGAAGATGAGATGGGAAATCGGGATAAAAAGGTTTCAATGGCTGTTGTTAGAAGGCTCCCACGATACTATAGATACTTGGGTGAGCTTTTGAAGCATGATATTACGAGGATTTCCTCCAAAGAGCTAAGCCAGAGAATGGGTGTGACGGCTTCGCAGATTCGTCAGGATCTGAATTGTTTCGGCGGTTTCGGGCAGCAAGGCTACGGCTATAGTGTCGAATATCTGTATAAAGAGATTGGTAATATTTTAGGCTTGTATAACGGATATACGACCATTATTATCGGTGCCGGAAATCTCGGACGTGCATTGGCAAACCATTCCAATTTTGAAAAAAGGGGTTTTAAACTGGCAGGCATATTTGATATCAGCGACGACCTTATCGGTGAAGAAGTACGCAATATAGAAATCATGCACATGGACAAACTGGATGAGTTTGTAAAATTACACAGGGTCGATATTGCAGTCCTTGCCATTCCGAAACAAGGGGTGTCCGAGGTTGCTCAGAGGTTAGCAAATCTTGGGGTCAAAGGATTGTGGAATTTTTCTTATACCGACCTTAACATTGAAAGCGATGTGAACATCGAAAACGTACATTTAAGCGATAGCCTCATGACACTATCTTATCAGATTACTCAAAAAAATTGATTTATTATTTAGTTTGGCGTTTGGCGTTCGGGGTCCGGCGAGAAAAACCGGCAGACATTCGGCGGACCTTGAACTCCCTACTCCCTACTCCAAACTCCCAACTAATTTAGGAGGTTTAGACATTGCGTGTAGTTGCTTTTATTGGAAGCAGTGGATCAGGTAAGAGCTATAGGGCGATCTGGGTGGCAAAAGAAAATAATATTGATTTTATTATAGATGACGGTTTGCTTATAAAAGGCAATAGAATCGTTGCGGGTCATTCTGCAAAAAAAGAGAATACGAAGCTTGCTTCCGTACGGAGGGCACTTTTTACACAGCCCAACCATGTTGAACAAGTGAAAAAAGCGTTAAAGGCTGAAAAGCCTTCGTCCATATTAATATTAGGCACATCGTTAAATATGGTAAAAGCCATTGTAAAAGCGTTGGAGCTTCCGTCTCTATCAAGGGTTATACATATAGAAGATGTAGCAGAACAACAAGAAATAGACAAGGCAAAAGAAATGAGGAGCGTGCAAGGCAAGCATGTTATTCCCGTCCCTACTTTTGAGATTAAAGAAGATTTCTCCGGTTATTTTATTGATCCGTTAAGAATTTTTAGACGAGAAAATAAAAGCGCGATACCTTTTATTGCTAATAAATCAATTGTTAGACCTACTTTTAGTTATATGGGAGGCTATACCATATCCGATCAAGTGATATATACCATATGTGAGCATGAAGCCTTAACGATTCCTGCGGTTACGGAAGTTAACAGGGTGTGGATACAAAGCAAGCCCACCGGAATCGTTGCCAATATAGAACTTATCTTGGAGTATGGTATTATTTTAAGGCCGGAAGCCTTAAAAGTGCAGCAGAAGGTCAAAAAGGCCTTGGAAAATTATACGGGATTAAATGTCCTCTTGATCAATATTAAAGTGAAAACCCTAAGCCTAAAGTAGCGTACGGCTGACAGTGTACGGCATAGAATGAAATATTTTTTCCTTTCAATCCGACCCGTATGCCGTATTCTGTCAGTTGTACGCTATATAGAAATCAATAAGTAAGTTTCAGTGCAAGTATTACCAGCAGAAAATAAACCTGGATTATGTT
>JAKSBV010000008.1 GCA_022360955.1 Bacillota bacterium | reverse complement strand
GCCGTCGATGAATACAATTTCGCCTCCGCCTATTTCACCTTCATTCGGATCGATCAATGTGATCTCCGGAGCTGTTCCAGGCGGTTCCTTGTAAAGAAATCCGTCTTGCACAACCGCAGATTGCCCGTCTGCGTCAACCACTTTGACATCAACCGGTCCTGCCTTATCTACTGCCGGACTTGTAATACGTATCCTTGTAGGATTGACTCGATAATAATTGACGCCTTGTTTTTCACCAAAATATACTGCTCCACTGGTTGTAAAGTTGGCGCCATCGATGAATACGATTTCGCCTCCGCCTATTTCACCTTCATTCGGATCGATCAGTGTGATCTCCGGACCTGAAGGCACAGACGCTTCGGTGTAAAGAAATCCGTTTTGCGCAACAGCGAATTGCTCATCCGCGTTAACAACCTTTACATCTACAGGCCCTGCCACATCTGCTGCAGGATTTCTAACTTGTATCTTCGAATCATTATAACAATAGTACACGGTACCCTTCTTATCACCGAAATATACTTCACCGGTACTTGTAAAGTTGGAGCCTTCAATCACTATCGTTTCACCACCGGCCATCTCACCTTCATTCGGCGTTATCAACGTAATCTCCGGCGCCGGTCCCGGCGGCAAAACCGGTTCGGTGTAAAGAAATCCGTCTCGTACAACCGCGAATTGCCCGTCCGCGTTAACCACCTTAACATCCACCGGTCCTGCCACATCGGCTACAGGACTTGTAATACGTATCCTTGTATTATTGACTCGATAATAATTGACACCTTGTTTTTCGCCGAAATATACTGTTCCGTCCGCTGTAAAATTGGTGCCGTCGATGAATACAATTTCGCCTCCGCCTATTTCACCTTCGTTCGGATTGATCAGTGTGATCTCCGGACCCGGAGGCAGTTCATAGGAAAACCCTTTCTCTGCCATTATATTCGTTCCGTCGGGATTAATCACATGAACATCAACGACAATCGGTGCTGGCACTTCGGGGGTTGTTGCAGTAATAAAGGTACCGTCGCTAGAGACGATAACACTCTTAGCCTGCTGTTCTCCGAATTTTACTTGGGCATCCTGCATGAAATATTGTCCGTCTATCCGTACCTCTGTACCGCCTGTTATCAGACCTGCAGCCGGCTCAATCTTATTGATGACCGGATCTGCAAAATAGTTGAACGCGGCAGTGTCAAATTGCCCGTCGTCATTTGTGAGGGTAATTGTGATGTCTCCCTGTTGTCCGGACGGTACGACAACCCGTACCTCGGTAGCACCTATAAACGCATCGATCACAGCCTCAATATCACCAAAGTTCACCGTTAGTCCAGGCCGAAAATATTCACCGTAGATTGTAAGAATGTCCCCGCCGTCAACACCTGAAGAATCACTGCTTAGATCTATAATATCGGGTGGATAATGCTTTACCGTAACGGAAGGCGCCTCAATCTCCTGATTTACGCGTGCATCGGTATAATCCAAATAATTAATATTTGACCCGGAAGATACCGGAAGATTCCCGACCTGTTGGCCGTCTTTGTGACGTATCCGATAGGTAAAGGTCAGTTCTTCGTCCTTGAGTTCTTGAAAATTCCAGGTTAATTTATTTCCTTCCACCGTAGGCTTAGGAATATTATCTATATAGGAGTCGGGAACAATCTCAAACTCCGGAGAGACAATATCGGTCAATGTCACATCATATGCACTCGCTCTGCCGATTTCCTCTACAATTCGATTATAGATTTCGACCAAACCGATGGAACCCAGTACAAAATGATGATGCTGTGCCGTTGTTGCCATTTCTTGAAGCAAAAGGTTCGGAGCACTGGTATCCGGGTCTTCGTCCACATTTAACAGGGCAATCGTATAAAATACAATCCCTTGTTCTTTTGCTTCTGCAGCCGCCTGTTTTGCATAGTCATAGGCACTGACCGGTCCGTCTTTGGGAAGGGTGGCACTGCCGTCGGTTAACAATACGATAACCGGCTGTGCTTCCGGCCGTTTTGCTTCTAAAAGCTCCATGGCCTTATAGATCGCATCACCCGTTGCTGTTCCTCCATTTGCATCGATCGTGTCAATGTGGGCCTTTATGCTTGCAGCATCTGTGGTTAAGTCAAAGGAATTTATTGCGTTGATGGAACTGAAATCTACTACACCGGCTCTATGTTTGCTCATATCCATCAGATCAACGAATCCCTTGGCCGCATCTTTGGCATTCTGAATTTTATCTTCACCTTTATTTGGCTCATGAGCCGGGTTCATACTAAAAGATTTATCGATAATAAGGATAACATCATTCGGTACGATCACATTTACCGGCGGTGATCCCTGGACGGATAATACGACCTCTGCTTCTTCATCTACAAAGATGGAATCGGGATTGACCGTCTTGTTTACAGTAACATAATCGCTCCCGGCAAAAGCAATGGGAAAGGGAATAAACACATAGAGCAGAAGAGATATTGATAATAGCAATGCGACGACTTTATTCCTTTTATACATCTTATCATCCTTTCTTTTTTACAATAGCAAATTACATCATTATATCTATCTTTTATAATGATGTAATTCAATAAAATAACACTAACACAACTCACAAATTGTGATTCTTCTATGGGTATCGTACTGTAAAATTAAATCTTTGAGCAATCAAGAGAAGAAAGATACTTTCTTCCCTTGATTATTTAGTTTTATCTTAACAACTGAAGTACGCCTTGAGGCATCTGATTGGCCTGTGCCAGCATTGCTGTTGATGCCTGCATCAATATGTTATTCTTTGTGAAATCAGACATTTCCTTAGCCATATCTACATCTCTGATCCTCGATTCGGCCGCTTGGACATTCTCAACCGTATTGTCAAGATTATTAATGGTATGTTCCAAACGATTCTGCAAAGCACCAAGTCTTGACCTTTCCCTTGAAAGTATACCTATACCATCGTCAATGAGCTTTAATTGATTCATAGCACTAGGATGGTCAGTGATGCCTCCTACGCCCATAACACCTAAAGTACCACTATCCATGTCAGGTATTTCAATCGTTAAAGTATTATCATCCACTGGTGCATTTGCACCGATCTGTAAGATAAGACCGCCTCCTGTTAACAAATCGCCGTTTAACAATTTCTTTTTATTGAATTCTGTACCGTTGGCAATTCTATCAACCTCAGCTACTAAGGAATCCAATTCTGCGGTAATTGCGGTAATATCTTCATTTTCATTTGTTCCGTTAGCAGCCTGCACGACTAACTCTCTCATTCGCTTCAAGATATTATGGGATTCGCTCAATGCACCTTCTGCGGTTTGAATCAAGGAAATACCGTCTTGTGCATTTCTTGAAGCTTGCTCCAAGCCTCTGATCTGGTTTCTCATCTTTTCGGAAATCGAAAGCCCTGCTGCGTCGTCACCAGCCCTGTTGATTCTGTAGCCGGAAGACAGCTTTTCCAAACTCTTTGCTTGAAACCCGTTATTGATTTTCAATTGTCTGTGGGCATTCATTGCCATCAGATTGTTGTTAATAATCATAATAATATGTCCCTCCTTGTTTTTACTCCCTTTAATGAACTTCCTTTTTCATCACTCAATAAATCTGTAAAGCAGTAACAGCATATATCTAATAAGTCTAATGGCCAACTCGACTTACTATTCTGATAGATAAACCCTCAACCTACTCATCCATAATATCTATTGATATCCGACGGTCTCCTCCTTTACCAATTCTCCTCTGATAATCCGCATTTCCTTTGGGGCGTCAATGGCTAACCTCAGGTCACCTTCCTTACTTTTGACAACCTGCACTTTTATGTTGTCACCAATCATCACATATTCGCCGGGTCTTCTGCCAAGTACTAACATTTTAATTCCCTCCTTGTAATAATCCCTGAAATTTTTTAGTTGGTTTCTATATAATTTATCGATTATTACATTAACTTGATAAATAGTATCTTATTACTATTTAATTCCTTTTTATGGGACAATGGTACTATATAACATAATAGTCCATAAAAAAAGACAAGCGTAGCAGTTTTTTTACCGGCTTGATTTCAAGGGAAATCAAAGGCAAATCACTATCAGCTCATCCATGACCTGTTATTTCGAAAAATGTTAAATGTTAAATGGTATTACTATTAATTTTATTTACTCACTATATTTATCGATTATTCTATTAAATTGATAAATAGTATCTTATTACTATTTAATCCCTATTTATGGTACAAAAGTACTATAAAAAACAACAGCCCATAAAAAAGGACAACCCTTAGCACATTTCCTTGCTTTAGATGAAAAGCAAAGGCAAATCACTATCAGCTCGTCCATGACCTGTTGTTTTAAAGCGTTAAATATTCAATATTATTATTACGTTTATTCCTTCACTATATTTATCGTTTATTGTATTTAATTGATAAATAGTATTTTATTACTATTTAATACCTATTTCTGGGTCAAAAGTACTATAAAAATAACAGGACATAAAAAAAGATAAGCATTTGTGTTTCCTTACCTGCTTGATTCCAATCGCAAACCAAGGCAACTCAGCGTAGCTCATCCATGACCTGTTATTTTAGCAATTATTAAATTTTCTAACTTATAGATACCAACTTTAAAAATCTAATTTATATTTACACAAAAAACGCAGAACAATCGTTGTTTGTATAAATAATATTTTTAGGTTGCAGTTGGTTATCTTTACTACTTCCATCTCTTACTGTATATATCGTAAGAACATCATAAATACTTTACATTTTTTTTAATATTTTGCTTGAATACCACAATTTCATCATAGTCTTCGGCTTTTTAT
>JAKSBV010000510.1 GCA_022360955.1 Bacillota bacterium | reverse complement strand
TGTAGTGCATCTGCCGCCACTTGTGCCTCATTATATACCGCTGTAATGCTGTAGCGATCGGAAGGCAAGCTATTAGCCAATTCCGCTTTTATATTGGGTGTGTTTACACCTTCAGCCGGTTCTATCAATATCTTGTTATATTCGTTGGAGATATTCAAGATTTGCTGTAAGGTTTCTTTGGGGACCAATGCGTTGAATCCTCTTGTGCTTCGTAAAAACACCGTATCATAGGCAGCCACAGCGACCAGATTAAAAGTTATGGGCGTACCTTCAATCCGAAGGGTTACTTTGGCACCTGGTTGAAGCTTGTATTTAGACGTGAATTTTTCCGGGAGCACGATGTCGTATCCGTTAAAATCGGTGAGCTCAGCGCCGTTGAGCAGGCGAGGTTTGTTGATTTGATTCAACCCTTCCAAATCTGCCGCTAAAATGTAAAAATTATCAAAATAGCCATCCTCACTATAGAGAGCATGGGTTTCCACTATACCTACTTTGTTTTTAATGGATGCAGATTCCGGCACATCTTCTTCAGCAATCCAAACCATTTGGCCATCTGCATTTGGACGTGCCGAAATCGAGGTAGTCGCTGCTCCGGCAACCCCTTTTGCCATCTTTTGCTGGGCGCTTTCATAAGAGTTACCGATGGAAAGTGATACAAAAAGCAGTGTTGTCGACATAACTACCGACAGCAACATCACTGCCGTCCTCATTTTTCGTTCTTTGATATTATTCATAATATATTTAAGTATAATCTTCAAATAAAACACCTGCTTTCTACGATTATTAAAGTCACAGCACAATATTTATCCCATAAATAAAACAGTTGGTGATTTATAATTTCATTATAAACCACCAACCTTATGATATCTTTTAGCCAATCTTAATTTAACCTTAATTAAATTTCAAGCAGTTAAATCTATATTTACGAAGCAGGAAATTCTACGATAAAGCGGGTACCTATACCTACATGGCTTTCCACAAAGATGCTGCCGCCGTGCATCTCAATAATCTGTTTGGCAATAGCCAGCCCCAAGCCCGTACCTTCCGGCTTTGCCTCGGTATTGGTTCCCTGATAATACCTTGTAAACAGATTGCTGAGTGCTTCTTTTGCAATGCCTTTACCGTTATCCTGAATGCATATTTGTACATTTTTCTCTGCTTTAACGGAAACAGCCACCTCTGTCTCTTTGCTGTTATGTATCAGGGCATTGGCCAGTAAATTATTCAATGCGCGTTTTAAGAGTACCGGGTCAAATAAAAGTTGAATGTCTTCATCTGTACTGTAAAAAGTAATGTTTCTTGATTCATATTCCGGATTGTTAAGAAAACCAATCACAAGTTCCTTGACAAACCGAACCATATTCTGGTTGTTTTTATGCAAAGGCAGCATCTCATTTTGCAGCTGATAAGTGAGTTTCATATCATCAATGAGCTTTTCCGCGTAAGCTGTGTTTTTTAGAATGGTGTCTCCATATTTTCTAATTTCATCAGGTTCAATCACATAATCGGGGTCGGAAAGAAGTTCCGCATAGCCCCTGATAGGTGAAAGAGGTGTTTTTAAATCATGGGTAATATTTGCAATCCATTCCTCCCGCAGCTTCTCATTTCTTGCCCGCATCTCATCACTTGACCTGATCTCAGCACTCAAAGCGTTCAAGCCGTCGTATACATCATGAAATACACCGTTATTCGTAACTGGTGTATAGGTTCGCTGAGCAACTTCTTCAATGACCTTCGTTATGCGTGTCATCTGTTTTGTAAGCCAAAAGCTATAAAATAAACCCAATGCGATTATGAAAAGAAACATGACAGCGATCATTCCCCGCAAAATAGGTTTGCCTGATGTAAACCGATTTTCATTGAAGTACATGGTGATCTTTGAAATCTGAACAGGAAATCCGATGATATATGTCCACTCCAGGCCATTGTGCCGAATACTTCCTAAAAAAATGGTATAATCTGTTGTACCGTTTTGATATAAAAACAGTAATTCGGATGGGGAATAATGGAGGGGTATCTCTTGTGGTTTATTGTAGTGCCGTACTTCATTTCCGTTTGTGTCAACGATCTGAATCCACAAATTATTCTCTTGCAGTTGTTTCAGCCCGGATTGCTTGATCTGTGGTGTATGATCCGAAAAAACAATGTGCGCTGAGAAATCCTCCGTAAAATATATGGGCCAATTACTAAGTCCGGCTTGCCCGTCCGGCTTTTGTATGGTAATGGTAAAGAGAACCATACCAATGCCGGCAACAAGCATTCCAATCAGCAAAATGAAGCAAATAAAGTAAATATGAAATACGGATTTATAGCCTGATCTTTTCATTTAATCATCTCTTTTCACGAGCTTATATCCGAGCCCTTTGACTGTTAACAGCAACTTGGGATTGGCCGGATTATCTTCAATTTTTTTTCGAATATGACGAATATGTACCATAATCGTATTATCGCATCCAACACTATCTTCGCCCCAAACCTGTTCATATAAGCGCTCTTTGCTAATGATTTTATTTTGGTTTTCAGCCAGATAACACAGCAGACCGAGCTCTCGCGCGGTTAATTCTATTTCGCGCTCGCTTTTATAGACACGACAGCCGTCCAAATCGATCAAAAGATCGCCGATAGTTAGTTTAGGGGATTTCAGCGTATATGTACCGGCTTGGTTATATTGCTGTCTGCGAAGTTGAGCCTTGATACGAAACACGATTTCTCTAGGGCTGAACGGCTTTGTTATATAGTCATCACCCCCGCTGCTCAGGCCGAGTATTTTATCGACATCATCATTTTTAGAGGACAAAAAGAGGATAGGGCAATAAGAGAATTCCCGAATTTTTTTGCATACCTCAATACCGTCAATATCAGGGAGCATAATATCCAGCACAATTACTTCGGGATTGTAGTGCTTACACAAGCTGATTGCTTCCCGCCCATTAGAAGCTTTGAGTATGCTTTGAAAGCCATCTTTACATAATACGTCTTCAATCAAATCCATAATATCTTTTTCATCATCTACCAGCAGAATTTTTTTTTCAGATATATGCGCCAATATTGTCTCTTGTTCAAACATATTACTCACCTTCACTTTTATTTCAATTGATTGCTTTTTATATGCTATATCTCAAATTATATCATTTTTCGGCAGCCTGTTTTATACAAATATCGTCAAGCAGCCAGAATTCTTCAAAAGCGAGATCAAATCTATTATATACATAGAAACAAATAAATTCAATAGCAGGGAGAAAAATGAAATTTTTTTATGAATAATATGGTATTAAAAAAAGGATTTTGCGTATTTGTGTAGAATGTTATATATAGCTACCCAACTTTAAAATGGCATTTATATTTACACCAAAAACGCAGAAACATCGTTGTTTTGGGTACTATCCGATCAGTTACTGTTCAAAAGGCGTTTCGAAAAAAAGATATATTTTGTAATAGTTGTACATAAATAACATGAATAACGTATTTTTCAAAACGCCCTTTGTAAATATATTTAGGTTGCAGTTGGTTATCTTTAACGATGAGAAATTTTATTCAATATTGAAAGCCATAAAATACATTACTCAAAATAATGACAGTTTCTTTCCACGGAAGGATGTATAAAATGAAACAGATATTTTGTAAAAAATATAGCCTTATGGCCATAAGGTTTTTGATTATCATCACCTTTCTTTTTCATTCCGTACAGGTTCAAGCCTCTGCCCACTCAACGCCGGGTTCGTTTAAAGAGGGATGGAAATGGGGGATGCTGGTCCTTACGCTAGCTATTTTGCTTATTATAGGCCGGAGGGGCTTGAAGGTCCATCGTCGTTTAAGGGCCTATTCAAGTGAACTTGAGTACCAAAATAAAAAATTAAATCAGAAGCTGCAATTTACACAAGCGCAACTAGCTCAGTCGGAAAGATTAGCAATACTTGGAGGTGTGGTGGCCGGTATTGCCCATGACATTAATACACATGTGGGAACCAGTATAACGGCTGCTTCGTATCTTGCGAAAGAAACAAACCATCTTACGACTGCGTATCAGAATAACGAAATAAAAAAATCATATTTTGAAAATTATTTAAATATATGCAATGAGTCTACTATTGTGCTTATGACTAACTTGACCCGTGCATCGGAACTGATAAGAAGCTTCAAAATAGTTGCGGCAGATCAATCGCATGAAGAAAGAAGAATATTTCATGTCAAAGAGTATTTGAATGAAGTTTTATTGAGTTTAAAACCAAACCTGAAAAAAACATTGCATCATATAACACTAAATTGTCCCGAGGGTTTAGAAATAGATAGTTATCCCGGATTGTTTTCACAAATGGTTACCAATCTGGTAATGAATTCCCTCATTCACGCTTATGACGAAGGGGATGCCGGCAGCATTACTATTCATATTACCGATAAAGCAAATGCTTTGACGCTCATATATGCGGATGATGGGAAAGGGATTTCCAATGAGCATCTTGACAAAATATTCGAGCCTTTTTTTACTACAAAAAGAGATATGGGTGGAACGGGGCTAGGGTTAAGTATTATTCATAGTATTGTAACCCAAAAACTAAAAGGAACCATACGGTGTGAAAGCGAACCGGGGAGAGGCACAACTTTTTCAATTGAAATTCCTGTTGAAAAAAAGATTAAAACGGTTGAATATAATTCGTAAAAATAAATTTGAGCATTGAATTTTTGTATGATATAATAGTATAAATATAATAGTTTAATGCTAATGCAAGAAGGGATACGTTTATGTCTATCAACTCTGATGTTCTTTTTATGAAAGAAGACAACGATCGCTTGATTTTTGCCGAAGAAGACACCTGTATAAGTTATCAGGCGGATAGCAAATGGAAAGTAATGATCATTGACGATGAGCAGGAAGTGCATAGTATTACAAGACTGGTGTTGAATAAGTTCGAATTCGAAGGTAAATCATTACAATTTATTAGCGGCTTTTCCGGCGATGAGGCCAAAAAACTACTTAGAGAAAACCCAGATACGGCTCTTATTTTATTAGATGTAGTGATGGAAGAAGAAGATACCGGGCTGCAGATTGTTAAGTACATTCGTAAAGAATTGAAAAATAATCTGGTGAGGATTATTTTACGAACCGGACAATCGGAACAGTCTCCGGAAGAAAAGGTGATCATAGATTATGACATCAATGATTATAAGTCAAAAACAGAACTGACTTCACAAAAGTTATTTTCGACAGTAGTTTCTGCTTTAAGATCTTTTCGGGATCTCACAACGATCGATACGAACAGAAAAAGCCTTAAAAAAGTTATAGATTTATTTGGTAAAATCTTCGAAATTAGATCGATAAAGGAATTTGCAGCCGCGGTACTAACGAATTTAATTTCCATACTTGCTTCCAACGAAGATAGCGTATATAATACTTCCGGTTTTGTAGCCACGAACAGTGACGATACGTTTTATATTGTGTCGGGGGTTGGTCATTATGGGAGAAACATTAACAAAAAAATTGCAGATGCTGTGAATGAAGAAACATTGGTATTACTGAATAGGGCAAAAGAAGCTAAACAAAATATATACCATAATAAGCAGGTTGTAATATATTTAAACAGTAAAACCGGTTCCGACAGTTTATTATATATTGAGGGATGTAAAGCGTTAAGCGAATTGGATAAGGATTTGATGAACATTTTTTGTAACAATATTTCCGCTATCAACGAGGCCATTATCAGTACCAGCCGTTATGAATCGGAAAGGCAGCAGTGGTTATTGTCGGAAACCTTACGGCAGCTTAATAGAAATCTAACTTCAACATTAGAACCGAGGGAAGTTTTAAAAAGGTTATTGGAGAGTCTTTCACAAACGGTTTCCTATGACAGCGCTATTGCTACTTTGAAAACAAATAACGGATTCGAGGTATTTATCAAAAGAGGCCGTACATTCTGGAACGGCAAGCACGACTGGTATAACGAATCCTATGAAAATGAGCTTATTTCTGAGATTGTTGTGACAGGATTACCGATTTTAATTAAGGATATCAATAAAAATTTTTCAAATATAGGTTCTTACCTCAAAGAGCATTCGGAAAATGTTCGATCGATACTGGGCGTACCGATTATTTATAAGAAAGAATTGTTTGGTGTCGTTCTGTTGAAGAGTGACAAAGCCAACGCATTTAATACAAAGGAAGAAAACCTTGTTTTCACTTTTACGGAACAAGCGGCCATTGCAATTAAAAACGCCTATTTGTTCAGTGAGGTAAAGCAGTTGGCAATAACAGACGAATTAACAGGGTTATATAACCGGCGTCACTTTTTTGAATTGGCAGAATATGAATTCAGACATGCTAAACAATATAATCATCCCCTTTCTTTAATGGTGATTGATCTTGATAATTTTAAAAAAGTAAACGATAATTACGGACATGCTACGGGGGATGAAGTTTTAAAGTTTGTGGCCAATCAATGTCGTGAAGCTCTTTGGGAGACCGATATTCACGGACGCTATGGCGGGGAGGAGTTTTTGGCACTTTTGCCGGGCGTCATTAATCCAATGGATGCAGCGGAATTACTAAGGCAAAGTATCGAAAATCAACCGATTCCAACCCAAAAATATGGAGATATGTTTATTACCATTAGTATTGGGGTTGCTATGATGAAGGAAGATGATTCAGATATAGAATCGATTTTTGAGCGAGCTGATGCCGCTATGTATCAAGCTAAACAAAAAAATAAGAACTGTGTTGTCCTAAGTAAATGACCGGATGGATATTTATAAATGAAATCAGGCTTGCGATATCAAAATATCGCAAGCCTGATTTTACTATATAGCCGGAAGTATGATTTCTGCATTCATGCCTTTTCCCGTATCACTTGTTAGCACAAGCTGCCCGTGATGTGCCTTGGCAATTCTTGCAACCATCGGAAGTCCTAAGCCGTGTCCGTTATGGACAGGATGTTTTCTTTTCGATGAATAGGGGAGCTCCGTCAAATGAGGTATTTCCCTTTGGCATATTCCTTTACCGTTATCGGCCACAATGAAACGGCAGCTTTTTTTATTGCAGTCAACGTAGGTTTTCAGAAGGATTTGACAGCCTCCCGGATTATGGTCGATGCTATTTTGCACCAGATTGGTAATGGCCCGAAGAAGCAGTTTTTCATCCCCGTTTACGCTTGCGCTCTCATCGGCAACATCCAGATCCAAGGTAAAAGCTTCATTTAAACCGTTATTCAAAAATTCTGATGCTGTTTGACGGGCCAGCACAGATAATCTCACAGGCTTAATCGTCAAAGGCTGCATTTCATATTCCAGCATGGATACAAGGTTTAAATCGCTGACAAGGGAGCGAAGCTTTTCCCCCTGCTGTCGAATAATACCGATTTGCTTCCTGTGCTCTGCAGGGATGCTGTGGTTTTCCTCAAGCTCACTTGCATAGCCCAGCACCATTGAAAGCGGTGTCCGGATATCGTGAGAGATGCCTGCAATCCAGTTTGAGCGTGCCTCATCCCTTGATTTAAGCGAAGCATTCTTTTTTTGAAGTAATGAGGATGTACGGTTGATACTTTTTGCCAGGTCACTTAAAACGCCCTTTGGGTCGATATTTACCGGTTGTTCGTCGGAGAGGGCATGAATACCGCTAATAAGTGGCTTGATGGATTTAATTAATTGCGAACCTACTAAAATGGACAAAAGTAAAGCTAACATCATATTTCCTATTATAAGGGTTATTGATTTAAAAGGTAAGTCGCTTACCCATTCAATAGGAAAGGCAAAGCGGTATTTGGCTAAACTGTCCTTAGGGTAACCGACAACAATAAGTCCGTGATCATGCTCCCATACAAAGACCGGATAATCCAGTAAATAGTTTCGTGAAAATTGTGCCACATCAATCAGAGAATAGGTGAGAGGCAGCTGGCCGGGCAAATCATAACCCCATGTGACATGCCCGCTGTTATCAACCAGCATGGCCCATGCACTGAGTTGATCGAGCAGCTGTTCTGATTCCATGTCTAAAAAATAGGTGTCGCCGGTCTTATGAAGTCCATCCGTAACCCTTTTTACTACACCTCGTGGTGAATGGCTCTTATCCATTCCTTTAAAAAACCATGTGCCAAGCATGATAAAATTAAGTATGATAAGAAAAACGGATATGATAATAGTTGCGCTTACGAAGCGCCGTAATATGCGCGCTACACCATCCATGTCTATCCCTCCTTTACCGACAGCTTATAGCCCAGTCCTCTCACGGTAAGCAGGTATACAGGGTTGGAAGGGTCCGACTCAATCTTTTCCCGAATGCGCCTGATGTGTACCATCAAGGTGTTCTCGTACCCGTAGTAATGATCCCCCCACGCGGATTGACACAGTGCATCGCTTGTAACGATACGATTCCGATTCTCATAAAGCTTGAGAAGCAGCGTATGTTCTTTCGCTGTTAAAGGTTGTTCGCCTTTATCACCGGATACCGCAGCGCTCTCCAAATCCACAGTACTGCTGCCAAGTTGAAAGACCGGCTGACGTTCAGGCACAGGTATTGGGTGGTAAACACGCCTTAATACGGCCATTAAACGAAGTGTTAGTTCCCGCAGCAAAAATGGCTTGACAATATAGTCATCGGCACCAAGTCCAAGTCCCAGGAGGCGGTCTTCATCTTCACCCCTGGCCGAAAGAAAAAGGACGGGAATCCGGGCAAATTGACGTATTGCAGAAAGCAGGGCAAAGCCGTCGCCGTCAGGCAGCATTACGTCCAAAATTGCAATATCCGGATGATTTGAACGGCAAATTGCCAAAGCAGCCTTGCAATTTTCTGCCTGATAGATGCGATAAAAGCCTTCTTTGCGCAAAAAGCTGTCTATCATATTCCGGATTTCTAATTCATCATCTACGATAAGTATTTTTTTATTCATCATCTCATCCATTTTGATCACCTGTTTTTATTATACTGTATAATTGCCATAATTTCATTTAAATATTGCGATTTAAGGTTGCCGTAAGGTAATCGTCAGTTTGGTGAAAGGTTACAATGTTATGCTGTTCTTGTTATAGATACCTCACTGTAAAATTGGAAATATAAAGGTTACTTCCATATGATTATATTTCTAATGCTAGTGTGCGTTATCTATACATGAATCTACGCAAAATTCGGAATGGAGTGAAAAAACGTGCATAGGATTGTCTCAACCCACAGCCTTTCAAAACGCTATGGTAATGTTTATGCGGTAAATGAAGTAAATTTAACGGTCTATGAAGGTGATGTATACGGTTTTCTTGGTCCGAACGGAGCCGGAAAATCCACTACGCTCAAAATGCTTTTGGGTCTTGTGCAACCCACCGGCGGTAAAGCGATCATTTTAGGAAAGGAGTTTTACAAAAATCGACGAGTTATATTAGGTCAAACAGGCGCCCTGATAGAGTCGCCTTCTTATTACGGACATCTTACGGGTATTGAAAACATGCGCGTCATGCAACGCCTGCGGAATGTAGCGGACAAAAACATAGGGGAAGCACTAAAAATAGTCCGTTTGGAAGATCAAAAGGACAAAAAAGTTGCGCAATACTCACTTGGTATGAAACAACGCTTAGGCATCGCAATGGCGCTGCTCGCTTTTCCCAAATTGCTGATATTGGATGAGCCTACAAATGGGCTTGATCCGTCAGGCATAGGTGAGATCCGCGAACTCATCAAAGCCCTGCCTCATAAGTATGGCATCACAGTACTGCTTTCCAGTCATTTGCTTTCCGAAATTGAACAGATCGCCACCTCAGTCGGCATTATCAATGATGGTAAGCTACTGTTTCAGGGAAGTATGGAACAGCTGCAGAGCAAAAGTCAACCTCACATTTTTATAAAAACCCAAGATAATAAAGTAGCGGAAAGACTGCTTATCGGCAGGGGATTTTCACCGGTAATCAACGGGAAGTACCTAACGTTTCAAGGATTACAAGATGTGGAGGTGGCTCAGACAAACCGAATGCTTGTAAATGCAGGCATAGATGTTATTCGTCTTGAAAAACGCAAAAAAAATTTGGAGAGCATATTCCTTGAACTTACGGGAAGGGAGAGAAGCCTATCATGAGCGTTATCAGTCTGGAATTCTTTAAACTGCGACATAAACGCTTGTTTCTTATGGTTACGCTGCTCATATCCGTTGAAATTGCATGGGCTTTTATATCGGTCGGCATGTCTATATCCCGCAATCCCGGCATGGTGGGATGGAAGGATATCATTATGACCCTTGCTTCTATGAACAGTTTGTTTCTTCCTATTATTGCTGCGGTTGTTGTTTCGCGCATTTGTGATATGGAGCATAAGGGGAATACGTGGAAACTCCTGCTTTCGGCTTGTGTAAAACGCAGTCATATATATGCGGCTAAATATATATGCGCCTGCCTGCTGCTGTTTTATGCCGGGATTTTGCAAGTACTTGCCAGTGTATTATTTGGTGCTGCAAATGCATTTGAACAGCCATTGCCTTTTTCTCTTTTGATGAGATTTTTAGGAGGTACAATGGTAACCAATATAGTTGTAATCTCACTGCAGCAATGGGTATCACTTGCAGTTAAAAATCAGTCTTTTGCTCTCTGCTTAGGGATGATTGGCGCCTTTATCGGTATGACGGCAGATCTCTTTCCTTCTGTGGTACGTTCGCTGTTTGTGTGGTCTTATTATACGGGTCTTTGCCCTGTTACATACAGCTATACGGGTCATTCAACGGTGTTTGCTATACGCACTATCGAAACATCTGTGACGGCTGTCATTGTCTTCATAGGTGCATTGGTTTATGTCGTCGGAAGCATCCGGGTTTCACGACAGGAAATATAGGGAGGGGTTATCATGCTTCAAAGATGTATTTCTGCGGAATGGCTTAAGCTGCGTCATTCCCATATATGGATTATTCTCATGGTGCTTCCGGTTTTCAGTATCTTAATCGGTGGTGCAAATTATTGCTTTAACCAAAGTGTGCTGACAAACGGATGGTACAGCCTTTGGACACAGGTGAGCCTATTTTACGGTGAATTTTTTCTGCCCGTACTGATTGCGATCTGCTGTGCTTACGTATGCAGGCTTGAGCATATGAATAAGAACTGGAATGCCCTCATGACAGCGCCTATTTCACCTTGGTGTGTTTTTCTTTCAAAACTGTTTATCGTAGGAGTACTCATCTTGACGGTACAGATTTTCTTTTTAACGCTCTACTTATGTGCGGGAAGATTAGTTGGCCTGCCGCAGCAATTTCCTGCGGAAACCTTTGGATGGATATTTCGAGGATGGGTGGCTTCCGTTACCGTTAGTGCCGTACAACTCGGACTTTCCATACGCATTCGCAGCTTTGCAGTTCCTATCGGCATCAGTATATGTGCCGTATTTATAGGGTTAGGCATGTATGTGGCAAAAGTGGGAATGCTTTTTCCTTATTCGCTTCTGACAATCGGTATGGGGGTATTAAGCCAGGAAAGCCTAACAAGTATTGAAAAGACGTTATTCTATATGATGAATATTATTTTTATTGTACTGGTTTGTGTCATTTCGATTCGTCATCTTAAAAAGGCCGATGTGATAGCTTAACAATAGACGCATGAATTGCTTTTAAAAGCAATTTATAGATAACGACTGTAAAGTTAGAAATATAATTGTACGTCCAGCAACAGGTATTCCAAGGCTAAAAGTAGTTGAGAGCTGAGAGGTGAGGGTTGAGAAGGAACCGCCCACCGCTTATGATACCTTGCTGCTGATTTTGATGCTCCTGTTTGGCTATATTCCGCCCTCCGATTTTCGGTCAGCATATCGCCCCAGAAAGTTACCATAATAGTATTATGTTAAACTTCAATGGCGGCTTGATTAATAATAGATACCTTTCCTGAAGCTTTTAACTTTTCCATAAGGTCAAACAGGGCATTATCTTTGTCTTTTGCTTCCAGCATGATGTCAAAGTCATCATTCACCTTTTTGGCGACTTCTATGAAATTCAGACAATCGTCAATTTCAATTTTATCGGCATGACTTCTAAATTGCTTATGATTTTTCGGGCTGGAAAGATGAATTTTGGGATTGAAATATTCATCCTTCCATGTATCAAAAATGAGCGGAAGGAGGGGGGTGATTTTTTCTCCTTCGTTATTACACCGGTAGTGATGAGCATCAAATACCATGGGAATCTTTAATGTTTTACATATCCCTAACACATCTTTCGCATTGAATAACTTATCGTCATTTTCTAAAATGATTCTATCTTGAATATAGTCCGGCAGCAATTTAAAACGGTCTATGAAACGCCCGATAGAAGCTTCTTTATTTTTATATAGTCCGCCTACATGGAGTACCAGTTTATATTTTTTATCCTCTAATCCCATCGCTTTATACACCCTATAGTGGTATTCCAAATCTTTCAATGCATCTTCAAAGACTTTTTCACTTGGGCTGTTAATGAGTGTAAAGTGATCCGGATGGGCGCTGACTCTAAAATCATGCTCCTTTACAAAATCTCCGATTTCTTTAAATTCTTCGGCAAAATCATCTTCATAATGCCAACCCGCTGTGAGCGGATGGGTGGCAAGAGGAACCAATTTGGATGTAAATCGATAAACATGGATGTCATGGGCTAAGTTGTATCTTAAAATTCTTAATGTATTTTGCAGGTTTGCGCGGGTTAGTTTTTCTAACCTGTACTTTTTTCCTTCAGGATCTTCAATTTTATTATAGGTTGCAACCGTAACCGTTTTAGAAGGGGACGCATCTTTTAGGTTTAACGTCATCGCAACATATCCTAATCTAATTATCATCATCATCACCCTCGTTATTTTACCCATAAATGCAGAATTAAATGAACCTTTTATGATATCATGACAATAACACCTTTAGGGTCAGGCTTGCGATATTTCGATAAATACGACTTTTATAAAGGCCAACAACGAAGCATACCTGATTTATAAAAATCACTTTACAAAAATGTATATTTTTGATATATTTCTAGTTATAGTCTAGTTATAGAATGAAGTGTTTCAAAATCTATTGGTTTTTTCATATCTGCTTATCTAG
>JAKSBV010000440.1 GCA_022360955.1 Bacillota bacterium | reverse complement strand
TTTTCACTTGCAGGTATACTAAACAAAAGAACTCTTATTGTGACGACAGTTGTTTTTTTGCTCCTTTATTTTTTGACAAATTGCACACGACAATCAACGATAGAAGATAATAATTTAGTCAACTTAAATTACAATGTCTCAGTTAATAAAAATATTGAACTCCTAACTGTCATTCAATATTTGGCAGATTTTGATCTTAAATATGAAGGCGGACATATAATTGCTGAGGAGAAAGAATCAATTTATAGGGATAATGTAAAAAAACATTTTGCAGAATATCGAGAACATCCTGCAGTTGTTTTATATGAAGAGATGGTTAATTATGGATTTGCATTTGATACGAGTACCAGGTTTATGTTATATGTTGATGATAATTTGGAATTCAAAGATCCAAATATAGAGAAGACACTGGCTATGGAAGAAAAAGAGAAATGGGGTGGTTTTGAAAAAGGACAAAAATTTTTGATAGCTCTAAAAGAATTTGAAAGTGATACAAATTTCAATGATTTTTATAAAGAAAGCCTGGAAATATATAATCAGTTTGTTTATGATTTTGAAACAAAAATACCCTTAAAAAATATGATTGAGCTGCTCGTTACGTTCTACGGATATAACCATGATAGTTATAACATCATTATTACACCTTTATCGCCCAGCGGCAAAGGGCCCTATATTGAAAACTCCAATAGTGGTTTGGAGGCTTATTGTATCTGTGTTCCGATTGATAATTTAACAAACCCGGTAGAAATGGTTATACATGAATTCTCTCACTCATATATCAATCCACTTGCATTTAAGAACAGTTATCCTATTTTAAAAGCTAGTCACTTACTTGAGCCGATAAGCGAAGAAATGAAGCTCATTTCTTATGGTTCTTGGATGACTGTGGCAATTGAACACATTGTCAGAGCATCTACTGCAAGAATAATTTACCATCTTGAGGGTCAAGAAAGTGCAGCCCAAGAGTTGGAGAAGCAAATTAACAAAGGTTTCATTTATATAGAACCTATCTACAATAAGCTAATAGAGTATGAAAAGAATCGCAATATTTACCCAACTATCGACGAATTCTTCTCAGAGATTATTAGCATTTTCAGGCGTTTGGCAAAATAATATCGCACTTATTTCGTTAACCTGGTTTTTGTCGTTCTGTTTACCCTCATACAGGGCTTCTTTCAGCTTTTTACATGTTAGCTTAAATTCCCAGCTCGCGGCTGTACTCAGCAATACC
>JAKSBV010000225.1 GCA_022360955.1 Bacillota bacterium | reverse complement strand
GCACGGTGGGACATTCTCAACCCTCATCTCTCAGCTTTCAACTACTTTTTTGCCTTGGAATACCAGTTGTTGGAATAATTTTTTTCAACCAGAATTTATACACCCCATTTCATTCAAAATAGTTGCAATTGAAAAAATAATGTGCTACAATATAGGTATTACCTATTACGTATTTACTATTTTAAAAGGGAGTATACAACATGGCAATTTCAAAAATTTCAAGATCCAGTGTATCAAGTGAAGTGTATGATCAAATCAGAAATAATATATTGAACGGCGAATGGAAAGAAGGCGCAAAGCTTCCGTCGGAAAACGACCTCTCCGAATTGCTGGGGGTAAGCCGGATATCCGTCAGAAATGCCGTCAGAAAGCTAGTGGGAGAAGGTATCCTAATATCCAAGCATGGAGAGGGAACCTTTGTCAGTGATCTCTCGGTCGAAACCTTCTTTAATTCTATGGTTCCGTTGCTTACAGTTAAAAAAGAACAGATTTTAGATATGTATGAATTTAGAAAAATATTGGAAGTCGGGAATGCCCGTCTGGCTGTCGAACATGCTACCGAAGAAGATATTCAGGCACTGGAAGACAATTATGCACTGATGGTTGAGAGTTCATCGGATATCGAGAAGTTTGTAGATATCGATATTGAGTTCCATAATCTATTAGCAAAATCCACAAAGAACGTTGTAAGCTATAATATGCATAATATACTCAAAAAAGCACTTTTGCCTTATCAGACCTTTGTCCAGAAAACTTTTGGGACAAAAGGAGGCCTAAAATATCATAAAATCATACTTCAATATATCAAAGAGCGGGATGTGGAGAATGCTACAAAGTTTATGGGGGAACACATGGAAATGACAATTAAGAATATTAGAACCAGCAGGCAGAATATTGATTAGAGATGTCCGGCAGCTAGGGAATTGGGGCACTAAACATAAAAGCAATTTACTGTATACGGTTGATTCAACGGTGTACAACGCCTTTAAAGGTAATACCACATACCTTTAAAGGATGAATATACTGTTTTTTTTGTATAATAAGAACAAGACAAATAAGGGGGAGATTTTTTAATGGCGAGTAAAAGCAGGCAGAAACCGAACATCGTGTTTATCTTAAGTGATGACCAGGGGGCTTGGGCGATGAGATATGCGGGGAATAAGCATATCATCACGCCGAATTTTGATAAGTTGGCCCAGTCCGGTATAAAATTTGACAACTTTTTCTGTTCGTCTCCCGTATGTTCACCGGCCAGGGCAACGATACTTACCGGCAAAATGCCTTCTCAACACGGTGTCCAGGACTGGGTAAGAGCAGGACATTACGGAGAAGGAAGCGTGGACTATCTGGAAGGGCAGATTACGCTGCCCGAGCTGCTTACGGCAAAGGGTTATGATTGCGCCTTATCAGGCAAATGGCATCTTGGGGATGTCTTTAAAGCGAAAGAAAGATTTTCGGCCCATACCTATGTTCATCTTAAAGGGGCAGGACACTATTATAACGCACCCATGGTTAAAAATGATGAAATCGTATACGAACCCGGGTACATAACAGATTGCATCACCGATGATGCAATAGCCTATCTGGATACAACCGGTGAAAACGACAGGCCTTTCTATTTGAGCGTTCATTATACGGCGCCCCACAATCCCTGGGTGGACGGCGAACATCCGGAGGAGATTGTGAGACGCTATGATGATTGTGAATTTGATGACGTTCCTCAAGGGTTTATCCATGAAGATGCGGTTTACCGTTATAATCAAGAGGATGCGAGAGAATGTCTGAAGGGTTATTACGCTGCCATTACCGCCATGGACAAAAATGTAGGCAGGATTATAGATAAATTGGAACAAATGGGATTGAGAGAGAATACGCTGGTCATCTATACCTCGGATAACGGATTTAACTGCGGTCACCATGGGGTATGGGGCAAAGGCAATGCAACCCTTTCGCTGAATATGTTCGATACGTCGATTAAAGTGCCGGCCATTATAAGTCAGCCGGGATTTATTAAACCCGGTCGTTCAACCGACGCCTTGATCAGCCAATATGATTTCTTCCCGACATTGCTTGAATACCTCGGTATAGATAACCCCTATACGCAAGAAGACGTTCCGGGGAAAAGCTTTTTACCCCTCCTTAAAGAAGAGCCGATGGAAGAGCATGAATCCCTTGTTGTTTATGATGAATATGGGCCGGTAAGGATGGTAAGGACAAAGGATTGGAAATATGTTCACCGTTACGAAACCGGTAAGCACGAATTATATGATCTTGTCAGTGACCCCGGTGAAGAAATCAATTTATACGGCAGAGAAGATATGCAAAAAAGGGTTGTTTCCATGAGAGCAGCGCTTCAGGAATGGTTTGATAAATATACCGATGAAGTATTTGACGGATCGTGTCAGCCGGTAAGAGGCAACGGTCAGATCAATGCGATTCATCTGCTTAAAGACGGTGCCTTGGCCTTTGATCAAAATAGAAAAACAACCACTGATCCCAAAGGTGACCCTTCCGTTGAAGCAGGTAATATAAAATAGGGCTTTGCATAGCTGTATATTTCAGCTGTCAAAATAAAAAACAAAGGAGGAACTAAGAATGAGAAATGTACAAAGAAAAGGCTTGGTATGTATTGTGTGTTGTGTGGTGCTCATGGTGATGACGGCACTGGCGGGATGTTCGCCGGGCGAACAGCAGAATCCGTCCGCACCATCGGACAAAACGCCGGCAGAACAAGGGAAGAAAGACGAACCAAAAGCATCGGTAGATTACCCGACAAAACCCATTGAGCTGGTTCTGCCTGTTAAAGCAGGCGGTGACACCGACGTAAACGGAAGAATATTCTCAAAATATCTTTCTAAAGGACTGGGACAACCGGTTGTGGTTATCAATATGGGCGGGGCCGGAGGCAGCATAGGCGCAAAAGAGGTATTGAATTCTCCGGCAGACGGGTATAAGGCAATGTGGTATCACAATTCGACTATTCTTAACAATCTTACAGGCGTGACGGATATTAATTACACGGATTTTAAGGTGGCCTCTGTTCCCCTGATTGACGAAACAGCCATACTGGTCGCCAGAACAGATTCCGGATGGAAAGATCTATCGGATATGATAAAATACGCAAAAGAGAATCCCAATAAGGTTAGGGTGGGTATGGAAACGGCTACTTTGGCCCATCTTGTGCCAGTCATGGTTGAACAAAAGATGGACGTGGATTTCAATATTGTTGACATAGGCGCGGGAGCTGCAAGGCTTTCCGGCTTGATCGGAGGACAGATAGACATGTTTTTCGTACAATACGGCTTAGTGAAGGATTATATTGAAGCCGGCGAATTTGTCGCCCTGTGTGCCCTTTCCGACGAACGCAATCCGTTATATCCTGATATTCCGACGGCTAAGGAGCTAGAGTGTGACCTTACATTTGATAAGTTCTTCTATTTTGCTTTCCCTAAAGATACCCCTGATGAAATTGTTCAACGATTTAATGAAGCGGTAGAAGCCGCAGTTGCAGAGCCTGATTTACAAACGGCCTTTGAAAAATTATATCTTTTCCCGGAATATCATGATACAAGCGCTTCTTTAGAGGTTATCAAAGGAGTGGAGGATTTCTACTCACAGTATACAGACCTTCTCAAATAGTATTGAAAAAAGATGTTAGGCCGTTAAGAAGAACTTGTTAAAAGGGTGATATCTTCGGACGGCAAGTCCGGAGATATCCCATTGCTCTACGAAAGGGAGGAGTAGAAAGAATGAACAAATTAAATAAATATGCCGATATTATTTCCGGCACGATACTTTTCATCGTTGCCTGCATCCTATTTATCGCTTCCTTTTCCATACTTCAAAGGGCTTCCTCCACTGCTATCGGACCACAATTTATGCCACAATTGGTTGCGGTTATTTTTGCAGTACTTAGTCTATGTATAGTGACCTCCGGGATTAAAAAAGTTTGTAATGCACAGAGCGAGCAAGGAGATTTTCCGGTTTCCGTTAAAGAGATTATCCCGGTAGTATTGACAATAGCGCTGATGATATTTTATGTTGCTGCTATGCCCCTCTTAGGCTTTATACTGAGTACAATTTTATATTTGTTTTTTCAATTTATCATACTGGATATTCATTGGAAAGCCAAGGTATACAAATATGTAATAATCGCTATTGCTACTTCAGGTATAACCTACTATGTTTTCAGGCACCTGTTTTCATTGACTTTGCCGACAGGCATACTATTTTAAAAAGGAGAAGTAAAATATGGAAATGCTTTTATACGGATTTAGCACTATTGCTAATGTACAATGTTTACTTCTAATCATCCTAGGGGTTGCAACAGGCATCGTATTCGGATCGATTCCGGGGCTTACGGCCACCATGGCCCTTGCATTATTTTTACCGGTTACTTACAGTATGCGTCCGATTTATGGGATCGTTCTGCTGATTGGGCTGTATATCGGAGGTATTTCGGGGGGATTGATTTCCGCAATTTTGCTTAAAATTCCGGGAACGCCTGCCTCTATTGCCACAACCTTCGACGGGCACCCTATGGCTGCCAGAGGAGAAGCCGGCAGAGCTCTGGGAATAGGTATCGTGTATTCGTTTTTCGGAGGCATCATCAGTTTATTGGCCCTTACCTTTGTTGCTCCTACCATTGCACAGATTGCAGTTAAATTTTCACCCTTTGAATACTTTTCTATTTCTGTTTTTGCCATCACAATGATCGGCAGTCTGGCCGGGAATAATATCTGGAAAGGACTTGCCAGCGGGGTGATGGGAATTGTCTTGTCCATGGTGGGCATGGCCCCTATTGACGGGTATCCGCGGTTTACCTTCGGGATGTACCAGCTGGATGCCGGTTTTAATATTCTTCCGGTGTTAATAGGTTTATTTGCCGTTTCCGAGATATTTATCCTTGCTGAAAATAAGCATAAGCAAGTCAGTGTGAAGGCCCTTGATTACAAGATGAAAGGCTTTGGGTTTTCGGCGAAAGAATTTTTTGACCAAAAATGGAATCTTATTCGATCCAGCTTATTGGGTACAAGCATTGGGATTTTACCCGGTATAGGCGGAGCGATTTCAAATATGATTGCCTATATGGTTGCAAAGAGGCAGTCAAAATATCCTGAAAAATTCGGTACGGGCATTATGGACGGGATTGTGGCCTCAGAAACGGCCAATAACGCCGTTACGGGCGGTGCGCTCATACCCTTGCTGACCCTTGGTATTCCCGGAGATGCTACAACAGCAATGCTGCTCGGGGCTTTAACGCTTCATGGCTTGACACCCGGCCCCCTGCTGTTTAAAAATAATGGTGACATCGTTTACGGTATATTTGCCGCTTTGTTGATTGCCAATATCGTTATGCTCATTGTAGAGTATTTTGGATTAAAGGTCTTTGTAAAACTTCTGGCGATTCCGAAATCAGTGCTGATGCCGATTATTATTGTCCTATGCGTCGTAGGTTCTTTTGGTTTGAATAATAGAATTTTTGACTCTGCGACCATCATATTTTTCGGCTTGATCGGTTATCTGCTGCAAAAATTTAGATTTCCTCTTGCACCTATGATTCTCGGATTCATCCTTGGTCCTATTATAGAAACCAACCTTCGAAGGGCGCTGATGTTCTCCAACGGAAGCCTTGTACCATTTATCACAAACCCTATCTCAGGCGTATTTATCGTATTAACTGTTTTGTCAATGGTGCTTGTGGTTTATAAAAATATTAGAGGTTTGAAAAAGGCGGCCTAAGGGCTGTCAATGTTAAAGATAGTCCTTAGTGTATGATATGAAAGATAACGTACAGTAAAGTTGGAAATATAATAGTACGCCAGCAACTGGTATTCCGAATCTAAGAGCTTGTATTACTTGCGCCGGGACGCATCAAAACTCGCTAACGCTCAAACAATTGATGCTTATTCCCTCTGCTGCGTAAACAATCTCTAAGATTCTCCATAAGGCTGCTTCCATACTATGATATTTCTGATTCCAGTGTGCGTTATCTTTAGTAGAAAAAATACAAGAAAATTAAAAACCAGAAGGGATGATAAGGGTATGAATAAATTATGGAAATGTAATGTTTGCGGTTATGTGCATGAGGGAAATGAAGCGCCGGACGCATGTCCGAAATGTGGTGCGCCTAAGGAAAAGTTTGTGCTGTTAAGCCAAGAAGAAGCCGATAAGATTTATAATTCCGATAGAACCAATGATATTCATATGGAAGTGATTGAACTGGCTACCAAGATTGCAGCTTTGTGCGAAGAAGGTATCGATCTTAATTTGGACCCCGCTTGTGTGTCGACCTTTAAAAAAGCAAAAGACGAGGTATGGGTCATTAAGCAAAGATGTAAAGCAGAGCTTGCAGGACATATGTCCAAAGGAAAATGGTAGGCTTATTTAGCGTACGGGTTACAGCCGACGGCGTACAGTCGGTAAACGGCTGTATCGAATAGTATTAAGCAGCTGAATGAAGGATATCGATAATGAATATGATATTGGGGACAGACCCGCAGATATAATGAAATTTGTGTGTATCTATGGGCTTGTCCCCATGTTATGTTTTGGGGAATAATACAATAGCCTAATTTTCCATATGAGGCTGTGAGTTATGTGAAACAGCAATTGTCTACTGTCCACTGTCAACTAATTTCCGCTGTCCTTCCAAATGATCGATAAATTGTTTGGCAGTTCTCGGAGATCGTCCGTTATGCCACATCTCCCATTTTAACGCATTTTGGCGCAATTGGTTTGTATCAATATTCAGCTTTCTTTGTTTTGCAAGACCTTCTACGATTCGCAGGTATTTTTCTTGATCGGGAGAGGTAAAGGTAATGGTAATGCCGAACCGGTCCGCCAGCGATAATTTTTCCTGCATGGTATCCTGACTGCTTACTTCATCGTCATGGGAGCGTTCGCTAAAATACTCTTTAATCAGATGACGACGGTTAGAAGTTGCATATATCAGTACGTTTGAAGGTTTAGCCTCTACGCCGCCTTCCAAAATGGACTTTAATGCCGTATACTGTGTGCCGTCACTCTCAAAGGCAAGATCATCTACAAAAATGATAAACCGGAGTCCGCGGTTTTGCAGCAATGCCAGTATTTCAGGCAAATCCGCAAGATGGTGTTTGGATAGTTCTATAAGGCGCAGCCCTTTGGGTGCGTATTCATTTAACAGCGCTTTTACCGTTGAGGATTTTCCCGTCCCCCTATCTCCATAGAGCAGGACATTGTTTGCCGGAAGATGATGAATAAATTGCAAGGTGTTCTGTAAGACGTCGGAACGTTCGGCTTCATATCCTATCAGACCCTCTAATCGGATTGGGTCGGGACTGCTTACACCCACGAGGCAGCCGCAGCCATTTTTCTTTACCCAGCGAAAAGCGTTGCATTTTGAAAAAAGGCCGCATCCCTTATAACGGTAATACCGTGAAAGCTCGGCCAGCAATTCCTTCCGGTTGTTGGAGGCCAACAGCCTGTCCTTGATAGAAGATGAGTTTGAAACAGTACCGCCCATTTCCCATGACGGCCATATTTCTATACAAGTCTTTTCTTTTAGAGCTTGAACGGCTTGTCCGCCAACATTAAATAGCTGTTGTATATATGTTAAGTCGTTTAAGACAGTGTCCACAATGGAAGGAGGGATATTGTCGAATTGTCCTGCTTCGCACATCAAGCTAAAAATATTTTCGTCTTCCATTACCAGGTTTATCACATGGTTCTGCCACAGATCCCCTGTGATGTTCTTTTCCATACCGTAACGGTTCATCAGAAGAGCGGAAAGGGTATGATAATTTTCAATCAGTTCTTCATACAAAGGACTTGGACAATTGAGTTGATGTACGAGTTTCATGAATGTTTTAAAAGCCTGATCCTGCAAAATGTTCCTATATACGGTGATTTTTAGTGACGAGTAGTAGACTTGTCTCAATAGGTCTTGATTATTTTTCATATAAACCTCCATGCGTATTTTACTTTATTTAAGTCATTTGATATGGTGAAATCCTATTACAATCTCAAAGCCTCGATGCTTTTTGAGATTTAATTTACCGTGCTAACGTATTAATGTGCTTATTATAACATATGTCATATGAATATTCATTAAAAAAATTAAATATAGGGTGTATAAAAATGAATGCTGAAGAAAATCATTCCAACAAAGATACCGAACCTTAAAATCCATTTGATTTTAAAGTTCGGTGTCTATAACTGGTATTCCAAGCCTAAAAAGTAGTTGAGGGCTGAGAGTTGAGCATGCGATGCTGACAGATTCTAAAACAACGTATGATTTATTCTCTATTTTAAACTATTCATAAATCCCCAAAAACCTAATTCTTAATTTAAATATATAGGTATCCTAGGGTTGCAAGATAAAGACAATATAAAGATACCAAAATCAATGCATGCCCCCGGCTAATCCTCCATGAGCGTATGGTAGGGATTGTCAGTACCAGCATTAACAAGAGAGAAAAGGGGATATGCAGGATGATGGCCTGGGTGGAGATGGTTAATGGGTTAAATAATGAGGATGTACCCAATACCATGCTGATATTCAGGATGTTTGCGCCCAGAATGTTGCCGATGGACAAGTTTTTGTGTCCTTTGATAAGGGCGGTAACGGAAGTCACAAGCTCAGGCAGTGAGGTCCCTAGTGCAATGGCGGTTAAGCTCACAATGATATGAGGCACTTTTAACATAGAGGCGATGATAATACCGTTGTCTACAAGTAAATTGGCACCCCAGACAATGAGTGCGCTCCCCATTGCAAATTTAAAAAGGTTGATCCATACCTCTTTTTGAGAGACGGCTACAATATTATTTTTCCGTAATCGTTTTTGAGGTGATTTCTTAATCCCGACTTCCAAATAGTTAATCAAAATATAAATCAATAAGCATATGATTAACAGGACGGAATCTACCCTGCCGACTTTTCCGTCAAGTGCCATGATGAGAAAAACAACAGTGAAAAAGATCATGATAATTGCTTTGACATTATATATGCGCGAATTAATCTTAGAAGGCGAAAGTAAATTGCATACGCCGAGGATGAGCCCGGTATTGCAAATGGTGGAGCCGATGGCGTTTCCGACAGCCATCTCGGTGTGGCCGTCAATAGCGGCAATAGAGGAAACAACCAACTCAGGCAAGGTGGTTCCTAAACTTACAATGGTTGCGCCGATTAACACTTCCGGCATACCTGTTGTTCTTGCAATCCATGAAGCCGAGTCTATAAACCAGTCACCGCCTTTAATAATAAGCACTAAGCCGATGATAAAAATGATAAACGGCCATAAAGCCATAAAAATCACCCTTTGTTTATGAATAGTTTGGTGTCCGGGAAAAAAACGTGAATATCTTAGCAGCTGTGAACGCTAAACCATGAAGCATGAAGTAACAATATTATAGATATGTTATCTGCGGGATAAATAGAATACGATTGTAATAATTTTTATGAATGTGGGAAAAAGCCGCAACTCCGTCCCACTGCTTTTACTGATGGTCTTCCGGTTTTTTGGATATACTAACAGGGTCAAAAGTTCGATAGAGGAGGGTGCTGAAATAATGGGCGTTGTAGAAAAAACCTATGGGAATATATTTCGATTTGCGCTTATGGCCATTAATCCCTTTAAAAAAGCGATTATCAAGACACAATGCAAGGTACACAAGTTTATCAATGTCCAGGCATTGGAGATACTCAAAAACGATCGATTTGATGATGCGTATTTGTTGTTTTCCGACTATATCTTTGAACTAAATGAGGGTGTAGTGTGGGCGGACCAAGATTTCAAGAGCATCGGACATTTTTATAGTCCTTCTAAAGAACGGGGATTGTACGGACATCATAATGCTTTATCCCTGGCAGAAGGCTATTATGACAAGGCAAAGCATTATTGGAAAGAGTATGATGTTTGCAAAGCGATGTTTTACCTGGGCGCAACGGTGCATTTAATCCAGGACATGACCATTCCCCAGCATGCGAATATTCGTTTGATGGATAATCACCATCAGTATGAGGT
The DNA here is from genome assembly GCA_022360955.1 of Bacillota bacterium. GTDB lineage: Bacteria > Bacillota > Clostridia > SK-Y3 > SK-Y3 > JAKSBV01. The sequence goes on along the minus strand of JAKSBV010000225.1, from coordinate 3,774 downwards.
GTTTGTCATCAAAGTCTGCAATGAAGCAGACATATTTAAAGCATCGGAGAATGGTGTTTACCTGAAGAGTATAGAAGAATTCATAAGCTATAATGCAAAAATTGCAATCAAGGTATATAAAAAATTTCATTGTGTACCGGAAAACGATAAAAAGTTTTTTCGTATCACAAAATATGTCTTGCCTTTAGCGGAAAAGACGACCGCGGGATGCTTTTTGATGTTTTATAGCGATATCGGCAAAATACGGCGGACAATGTACCACTGAACACCAGGGTCTGAACCCAATTCACGAGAAGACAAAACGATATTGATAATCAATATTGACAAAGCGCAAGATAAGGTATATAATTGGTTTAAAATGACAGAGGTATGATGTACAGAGAATGGTGAAAGGGGGAGGCTGTTGCAGGATGATTCCAAAAGAGCTATTTTAGAGACCGCGAAATATCTCTTTGCCAAGAAGGGGTACGAAGGAACGAGTGTAAATGATATAGCAAAGAGAGCCGGTGCCGCCAAATCGTTAATATATTATTATTTTAATAATAAGGAAGATATATTGACGGAAATATTGGAAGAGGGTACCAGGGATATATACGAAACACACCAAAAAATGGCTGAGAGAGGTGAAGCATTGCCGGAAGACTTCATGATGGAAATGATGGAAACGATAGCGTCCAAAATTAGAAATAGAAATGAAGTCATTCGTATTATGATTCAAGAGTTTTTAAAGGGAACCCATAAAGAAAATAAGATCTATGAATATGCAAATACGTTTTTAGACTATGTAAAGAAACGTTCCGAGAAGTATTGTGACGGCGATCAAGAAGCAAAAATGAAATTTATAATCGAACTGACCTTTATGGGTGGTTTGCCATTTCATTTGTATTTAATATCTGAAGATTTTATAGCTGAAAGTTACGGTTTTGAAAAAGAAAAGATGTGGCAGGTTTTTAAAGAGGTATATAGGGAGGATTATATTAAACAGTTTTATAAAAAAATAAATACATAATTTAGCCAAAGCAAAGATTTTGAGAGAAAGCTCAAAATTTTTTGCTTTTTGGAGAACAATCGGTCAGTTATCCACAGGTCTATTAAAGAGGAGGTCTATCATGAAAAAAACGGCTAAAAAAGGTCTTATATTTTTGATGGCAATCCTTATTTTGTTAGTAGGATGCCAAAAAGAAGAAAAAGCGGATGTAAGTGAAAAAGAAATCCCTGTAGAGGTATTAGAAGCCAAAGCCTCGACTTATGATGAGAGGATTACGGTCCCCGGGGTTGTCGCAAGTGATGAAGAAATCACTTACAGCTTCAAAATGGAAGGAAAGATCGCTAAAATCTTAGTGGAGTCGGGACAAACGGTTAAAAAAGGAGATGTATTGGCAAGACTTGACGAGGAGGATTATAAGAAATTGCTTGAAATAAGCAGGTTGCAAGTAAAATCTGCAAAAGCGGGGTATGATAATGCCCAAAATGCACTTGTTAAAGCGAAAGCAAATCATGACCAGGCAAAAAAGGATTTTGAAAAAATAGCAGTATTATATAAAGAGGGGTCTATATCAAAAACGGAATATGAAGCAGCAGAGCTTCGCTTTGATATTGCTAAGGAGGACTATAAGACCAGCAGAGGAGGGGCCATTGATCTAGCCAAGTCAAATTATGAAAAGGTATTAACTAATCATGATATAAAGAAAGATCAATTTGCAAATGGAGAGATTAAGAGTAATTTTGACGGTTATGTAAAGACTGTCTATGTTAAAGAAGGAAATCAAACAGATAAAAATGAGCCTATAGTAGCTGTAGCATCTACGAATGCACAGGTTGCCATAGGGTTATCGTCTGAAGAAAAGCAAAATATAAGGATAGGAGACAGGGTTGAGATAATATATGGAGATAAAAATATTGAAGGGCAGATCAAATCAATCTCAGATGTACTAGACTCAAATACTCTCTTATATAGAATAGAAATAGCTATACCCCAGAATGATATTCCCTCCTATTCAATAGTAAAGGTAAACGCAAAGATTGGTGAGCAAAGGGGTGTAAAAATACCTATTAAGGCAGTTTTAAATGATGGATTGCCCTTTGTATTTGTAGCTGAGGAGGACCATGCTGTAAAGAGGCAGGTATCAATTATTGGTTATGATAAAGAGCACGTATTTATTGAGGGTATTGAAGACAATGCAAAAATAATCACCATAGGGAATAAGGTACTTCGTGGAGGAGAAAGAGTTATTACAGGTCATCTTACAAACTAAAAAGCAAAGAGATCTAATAAATCGGTTTTAAAGAGGAGGGGTGTTAATGAAAAAAAAGGGAATCATAGAAACCTTTATAACCAATAAAGCTGTTATATATTTTACCGTAATTATGATTTTTATAGCTGGCTTCTATACCTATAATATGATACCAAAACAGGAATATCCCGATACAACTATGCCAGCCTGCTATATAACAACAGTTTATCCGGGTGCAACACCTAAAGAAATGGAAGAAAGTGTAACAAAAAAAATAGAAGAGGAACTAATGGGGATAGAAGATTACTACTTTTCTAAATCAGTAATATATGACAGTATGACACTTACATTTTTAGCAGTTGATCCATCTCTAGCGCAGAAAGAGATAGAGGAGAGATGGGATGATGTCAGGGAAATTATTGAGGACGTAAAGGCCGATATACCCGATGGTGTTGAGAGTATAACTATGGATACCGATATTATGGAAATGCCTGGTGTCATAATGGCTCTTTCCGGGGAGGAATATACCTATGATCAATTGGAATATTATGGTGAAATATTAAAAAATAAACTAACGGATATCGATGGAATAGAAAAGATAGAAATAGAAGGAGTGCAAGATGAGGTAGTAAAAATAAATGTTGATATTGACAAGCTTTCATACTATGGATTAGCCCTTAGCGATATCTCAGGGATGTTACAGTCTCAAAACGTGGTGATACCCATTGGTTCAATAGAAAATGATGATTATAGAATAAATGTTATTACTAATGGGGATTTTCAGACAATCGATGAGATAAAAAAAATGATAATAAAGAGAAATGAGATAGAGGGAGAGATTATTACCTTAGATAGAATTGCAGATGTAAGTATGGAACTTGATGATATGGAATTTGAAGCTACCACGGATGGGAAGCCTAATGTATTTTTAGTAGCATATTTTAAACAGAATTCTAACATAGTATTTGCAGGAGAAGAAATGAGAAATAGGCTTGACAAACTAGTTGATGAATTGCCAGAAGGCTTAAACCTGTCTGAAATAACATATATACCAGAGACAATAGATGAATCAATAAATGAGTTTACCATGAGCTTGATACAGGGGATTATAATTGTAATTATTGTAATAATGTTGGGAATGGGGCTTAAGAATTCTCTTATAGTGTCATTATCTATTCCCATATCTATTTTCATTACCTTTGTAGCAATGTACTTTTTAAAAATGGAGTTTCACATACTGTCCCTTGCAGCACTAGTTTTAGTATTGGGAATGCTTGTAGATAATGCAATAGTGGTATCGGACTCAATTCAAGAACGATTAGATAATGATGAGGAAAGGATGGGAGCTTGTATAAATGGGGCTAGGGCCGTGGCGATTCCCGTACTTTCTTCTACTCTTACAACAATAGCAGCATTTTCTCCCCTTATGATGCTGCCAGAGGCCATGGGAGCATTTATAGGAAGTATACCAAGAATCGTAATCATAGCTTTGACAGCCTCATACATCATAGCAATGCTATGTGTACCCGTATTTGCCTAT
>JAKSBV010000010.1 GCA_022360955.1 Bacillota bacterium | reverse complement strand
TCCGGGAACCGTTGATCCTGTCTGGGATGAAATCATTAACGATTTCATGGCCGAGAATCCTAAGGTTAAGGTCGAACGAACCCATTATGAAAATGAAGCTATGAGACAAAACTATCAGACGGCCGTACTGGCAGGTGAAGGACCTCAAATCATATCAGGGCCCCACGATATCATCGGTGTGTTCGGTACTTCCGGCACCATTGCGCCCATTGAAGAAATCTTTTCCCAGGATTTCATCGATACCTTTGTGCCAAATGCGATAGAAGGTGTAAAATACAACAATAAATTATACGCTGTTCCTTATAGAATCGGCAACACATTGACCTTGATTTACAATAAAAAATTTGTTGATCAAGCGCCGGAGACCATGGATGAGATGATTGCCAAAGCAAAAGAGCTAACCACAGGCGATCAATATGGGTTTGTGTATAACCTTACGGAGCCATTCTTCTTTATACCGTTTCTAGGTGGGTATAAAGGGCGTGTTTTTGACGAGAATACCAATATCACCTTGGATACGGATGCGATGCAAAAGGCATTGCAGCTTGCATATGACTTTAAATTTACCCATAAAATTGTTCCTGCGGAAGCAAATTACGATGTAGCGAGCAACCTGTTTAAAGAAGGAAAGGCGGCGATGATTATTAATGGGCCTTGGTCCTTTAAAGAGTATCGTGACGCAGGGCTCGATATCGGTCTTACCAGGATTCCCAAAATCACCGAAACCGATACTTATCCGGCACCCTACACCGGGGCAAAGGTCTTTATGATTAATAGGGCTGTACCCGGCGGTGACCCGAATGTCAAACTGGCTGTGAAGAAATTGATCGAATTTGTCAATACAAAGGAGAACCAGCTAAAGCTCGCAGAGGTTACGGGAGAGCTTCCGACGAATGCGGAAGCGTCAAAAGATTCTCAGATTACAGGTGACCCGACACTGGCTAAGTTCAATGAACAGATGCTGGTGGGAACCCCTATGCCCATCATCCCGGAAATGAGAGCTGTCTGGGACGGCATAAGACCCGGTCTGGAAGGGGTAATGGCCGGTACGATGATGCCTGAAGAGGCTGCAAAAGAAATGCAGAAAAAGGCTGAACAGCTTAAGAAAGAAATGCTGGGGGAGTAAACCGGTGAAGCGAAGTTGAATATAGGTGTTTCAGGCGGAGATTCTGCTCCGCCTGAAGCTGAAAATATTCCTCCACCCCCGGGAGTGGAGGAATACTTTCAGATGACAATGTAAATAGAAGTAAGAGGAATGGTAAGCGTATTTCTTTTGCTAAATTTATAAGGAGGGGGATAGGAGTATGTATCAAACCAAAAAATGGCTTCCCTATGCGTATGTACTGCCTTCACTGTTAATATTGCTGCTGATCGTTGCTTATCCTCTTGGATACGGCTTTAATCTTTCGTTTACCAATATGAGTTTAAATACCTTTTTCAATCCCAAATATATAGGTTTTGAAAACTACAAGACCATATTTGCAAACGGAGAATTACTCTCTATATTCTGGCGGACAATTGTTTGGACGGTAGTGAACGTATTTTTCCATGTGACGATAGGGCTATGGCTCGCCCTTATGCTCAACAGAAAGCTGCCCGGGAAGAATATATTCAGAGTCCTGTTAATGATTCCCTGGGCGATACCCCAGTATATCGCAGTTTTAACCTGGAGAGGGATGTATGATTTCCAGTACGGTGCGGTGAATATTATCCTGAACAAGATCGGTATTGAGCCTATTGCTTGGCTGACCAATTCCCAGTGGACATTTATCGGTGCCATTATCGTAAACATATGGCTGGGCTTTCCGTTTATGATGATGGTTATTTTGGCGGGCCTTCAAAGCATTCCGAATGAGCTGTATGAGTCGGCAGATATTGACGGTGCTTCCGGCTGGCAGAGATTAAAGAACATTACCCTGCCCATGCTTAAGCCGATTATTACACCGATGGTGGTCTTGGGAACGGTATGGACATTCAATATGGTCAATGTAATTATTATTCTGGTTCAAAATACGGCAAATGAAAAGACACATATTCTGGTAACGCAGGTATACCGGTCGGCATTTACATACTTCAGATATGGTTATGCGGCTGCATTTTCAGTGGTGATTTTTATCCTGCTGGCGTTGTTCTCCAATAGCTTTATTAAGGCTTCAAAGGGTGAAGAGGGGGTGTATTGATGAAATTGGAAAGCTTTGAAAAAAGGGATTCTTTATTAAAGGTCATTGCGATTTATGCTGTTTTAGTGCTGATGTGTGTGGTAACCGTGTATCCGATGTTGAATGTACTTAGTATTGCGTTGAGGCCGGGCAGTCGGTTATTCCGAAGCACCCTGGAAATCATTCCCCCTGACGCAACGCTGGAGAATTTTAAGCGCGTATTTACCGAACTATCCTACCTTACATGGCTGAAAAACAGCCTGATTGTGGGTGTATGGACGACAATGGTAGGGGTTTTGGTTTCCGCTTTTGCAGGATATGCCTTTTCCCGCTACAAATTTGCAGGCAAGCGCCATATCATGACAGGTTTTTTGCTTACGCAGATATTTCCGGCCCCCATGTTGCTGCTGCCCACGTATATCCTGTTAACAAGATTCAAACTTATGAATTCATATATAGGACTTATCATTCCTTATTTAGCAGCTGCAATTCCCTTTTGTGCCTGGACTGCCAAGGGATTTTTCGACAGCATTCCCTTCTCGCTGGAGGAAAGTGCATACATTGACGGTGCAGGGCCCATGAAGACCTTCTTCAAAATTATAATGCCCTTATCCATACCGGCATTGGGCGTTATTTCATTGTTTGCCTTTACCACTGCATGGAACGAGTATATTATAGCCAGAGCAATTTTAACCAAGAAGGACTTGATTACACTTCCGGTAGGCCTGGTAAACTTAATGGGACAGTTTAATACGCACTGGGGCGTGTATTCGGCATCGGCCATCCTGACTTCCATCCCCGTTATGATTTTCTTTATGCTGATGTCGAAATTCATGGTAAGCGGGCTGACCCTTGGAGGTGTGAAAGGATAATTGCCATTCACGTTAGGTTATCCGCAGATTGCAGGATAAACCGTTTGCATCTGTTTTATTTGTAATGCCATGAAATATAGACCTTGATTCATTGAACGCGAAAAATGCAGAGTATATCCTTCGATTTTTTTCGCGTTCAATTTATAAAAATTTTAATAGTCGGAGGGAATTATTTTGATTGATAAATTTTTAGCTGATGAATGGCATATTGTAGAAGAAGGATTTGCCCCGGAGACAAATCGATTTTCCGAAAGCATATTCAGTCTTGGCAATGAGCACATGGGACTTAGAGGATTTTTTGAAGAAGGTTATTCCGGCGATAGCTTACAGGGGACCTATTTGGCAGGCATTTATTATCCCGACAAGACAAGAGTGGGTTGGTGGAAGAACGGCTATCCGGAATTCTTTGCAAAAGTAGTCAATTCAACCAATTGGATTGGCATTGACGTAGAGACGGAGCATAAAAAGCTGGATCTTGCCAAATGCAAGGTGAAGGATTTCAAAAGGGTATTGAACATGAAGGAAGGCAAACTGACCCGTTCTTTTGTCTGGGTAGAGAGTGACGGAAAAGAAACCTCTTTTGTAATTGAAAGATTTCTAAGCATGGCGGAAAACAGCATTGCATGCATCTCAATGACGGCAGTACCTTTAAATTACAGCGGCACCTTCTCCTTCCTCCCCTACCTCGACGGAGACGTATCCAACGAGGATTCCAACTATGGGGAGAAGTTCTGGGAGGAAGTCAATAGAGGCATGAATGCCCGCCATGCATTTCTTACGATGAAAACAAAGAAAACAGGATTTTTGGTTACAACAGCTATGCACGCCAAGCTGCTGGTAGACGGAAAAGAGATAGAACCGGCCAAAGAACTGCTGGCGAGAGACAAATATGTGGGATATAAAATGGAGTACTATGTGGAAAAAGGAAGTGAAATCCAAATACAAAAATTTGTATCGGTATGCACTTCCCGGGACCATGAAGAACACGTTTTGGAAACCGTCACAGTGGATAAGCTTGTTTCTGCCTATTGTTCTGGTTTTGAAAATCTATTTGAAGCACACAAGAGAGAAATGGAAAAGAAATGGGAAGACAGTGATGTAGTGATTGAAGGAGATGTTAAAGCCCAGCAAGGCATTCGCTACAACATTTTTCAACTCCACCAGACCTATACGGGGAAAGATCCGAGGCTTAATATCGGACCGAAGGGTTTTACGGGAGAAAAATACGGTGGAAGTACTTATTGGGATACGGAAGCGTTCTGTTTTCCGTTCTATCTGTATACCGATCAGCAAGTGGCAAAGAATCTGCTGTATTATCGGTATCTGCATCTGGAAAGAGCAAAGGAAAATGCTGCAAAACTGGGCTTTAAAGGAGCGCTTTATCCCATGGTAACCATGGATGGTCAGGAATGCCATAATGAGTGGGAAATCACCTTTGAAGAAATACACAGAAACGCTGCCATTTCTTATGCGATTTATCACTATACCCATTACACCGGAGATCATTCTTATCTCTATGAATACGGCATAGAGGTTTTGGTTGAAATCAGCCGGTTCTGGGCCGATAGGGTCAATTATCACCCGCGTAAAGATCAATATATGATTTTAGGCGTAACGGGACCGAACGAATATGAAAACAACGTCAATAACAACTGGTATACCAATACCATGGCATCGTGGAATCTGGGGTATGCACTGGTTTCACTGGATGATATAAAAAAGAAGGACGAGAAGAGATACCGTGAAGTCATTGCAAAATTACGGCTGACGCAGGATGAGACATCAAAATGGCAGGATATCATCCGGAAAATGTATTATCCTTATGTAGAAGAGTTGGGAATCTTTGAACAAAACGACGGCTATATGGACAAGGAACAAATACTTGTGAAGGATCTGCCGCAGGAGGTGCTTCCTTTAAATAAGCATTGGTCCTGGGACAGAATTCTCCGTTCCTGTTTCATTAAACAGGCCGATACCCTTCAAGCCATCTACTTTTTTCCTACGCGGTATGACGTGGAGTGCGTAAAGCGAAATTTTGATTTCTATGAGCCAAGAACCGTTCATGAATCGTCTCTTTCTCCAAGTATCTATTCCATTGTGGCAAGCCGAATCGGATATAAAGAAAAAGCTTACGAACTGTACCTGCGCACGGCACGGCTGGATTTGGACGACTACAACGATGATGCCGACGATGGTGTACATCTTACCAGCATGGCGGGAACATGGGCCTCTATCGTACAGGGCTTTGCGGGGATGGATGTGAAAGACGACGCATTGGTATTGAGGCCGTCCGTACCCGACCAATGGGAGGGGTATGCCTTTAAGATAACCTTTAGAGGAAGGCATTTTAAGATTGAAGTCAGAAAAGGGCAAGTGACCATTGGGCAGTTGTCGGGAGAAGATGTGGTTGTGGAGGTCTTTGACAAGCAGTATACCTCGAAGGCCGGAAACAGTATTGCGATTGCATGCTAAAGATAGCGTCCTTTGCACTTAAAGATATTGTTTTAAAGGACACTATTTATAAATGTATAAAACAATAAAAATCATAAAAAGAAAGAAGGGATCAGGATGATTGTAAAAAAGAAGATGCCGAGGGTTGCTTATTTTTGTATGGAATACGGACTTCATGAAGAATTTAAAATATATGCGGGCGGTTTGGGAATATTAGCGGGAGATCATATGAAATCGGCAAAAGACGGTGAATATCCCTTAGTAGGTATAGGACTCTTGTGGAGAGCGGGATATACCTCCCAGAGAATCGGGCCCGACGGAAAACCTTATGACTGCTATCCGTGGTATGAATATGATTTTTTGAAAGAGACCGGTATAACGGTTACCGTAAGAATCCGGGGAAGAAAGATCAAATGCAAAGTATGGCTGGTAGACAAGTATGGCAATGCACCCCTTTACTTGCTCGATACCAACGTACCGGGCAATCCCGATCCGCTTATTACGGGACAGCTGTACGGCTGGTTCGGTGAAGAAAGAGGAGCGCAGGAGATGGTACTGGGTATTGGGGGGATACGTGCACTAAGAGAGCTTGGGATAGAAGTAGACACTTATCACTTCAACGAAGGTCATGCAGCGCTTGCAGGCATGGAACTGATTCGTGAAAAAATGGATGAAGAGGATATGACCTTTGAAGAAGCGTGGGCAAAGACAAGAGAAGAAATTGTATTTACCACCCATACCCCCATTCCCGAAGGCAACGAAGCCCATGATCACGAATTGTTGAAATACCTGGGGGCATATAACGGATTGACCCACGGACAAATGCTCCGCATCGGGGGAGAGCCTTTTAATATGACGGTAGCAGGGTTGCGACTGTCCAGAATTGCCAACGGCGTAGCACAATTGCACAAAGAGACTGCAAAGAATATGTGGAAAGACGTAGACAATGCAAGCGAGATTCTGGGGATCACGAATGGTGTACATCCCGGTACATGGCAGGATGAGCGTATAATGCAAGCCTACCGGAAGGGAGAAGATTTATGGGAAGCGCACACTGCCGTTAAAAAGGAGCTCATTGAAGAAGTGCATCATCGTACCGGTGTAAAGCTTGATGCCGATGCAATGCTCATCGGATTTGCAAGAAGGGCCGCTGCCTACAAGCGAAGTGATCTCATTTTTGCAAAACCGGACGTAATCGGATCTTATTTCGAAACCGGAAAGCTGCAAATTATTTTCTCCGGCAAAGCCCATCCGAACGATCCGGTGGGAAAGAAGATCGTAAGCAATTTGATAGCGGCCTCCAAGCAATATCCGAACAGTGTGGTATTTTTAGAGGACTATGATATGAAGATCGGAAGGCTGCTCACCCGCGGTTGCGACATTTGGCTTAATAACCCGATAAGGCCGCTGGAAGCCAGCGGAACGTCCGGCATGAAGGCAGCTATGAACGGCGTATTAAACTGCAGCATTTTGGACGGCTGGTGGCCGGAGGGCTGTGCGCACGGGGTGAATGGCTGGAAAATCGGAGAAGAACAGCCGCGGGAAGATCAGGATGAGTTTGATGTAGATAGTCTTTACAAGGTGCTCTTGGAAGAGATCCTTCCCCTTTATGAAAATGGACGCAGCTCATGGGTAAAAATGATGAAGGAAAGCATCAAAATGTCTCACTGGCAGTTTTCCAGCGACAGAATGCTGGAGGAATATTTCGATTTAATGTATGCAAAGGAAGAAGAATAAAGGAATAAATAGTTGAGGGCTGAGCGCCGCCGTTTGAGAATGCGGCGCTAACAGGCTTTAATCCTTTCCATCATTTTTTTGTACTTAATGAAGTGCACCCGTATGCGTTTAAGGTGTGGGGGAGCAGATGACGGGGAGAAAGATCGTGGGTCATGGTAAGATAGTGAGCACGTTGAATAGATCATGTTTAAAAGAAAGGGGGGGAGCCTATGGGAGTACAAGTGGAAGCAGTTGTTTTTGATTTGGACGGAGTTATCACAGATACGGCCCATTACCATTATAGGGCGTGGAAAAAGCTCGCCGACGAATTGAATATATATTTTGATGAAGCAATCAATGAGCGCTTAAAAGGCGTCGATAGATTGTCTTGTCTGGACATTATCCTGGAGCGTGCGGCAAAACAGTATACGGAGCAGGAAAAAAATCTGCTGGCAAACAGAAAGAATGAGTATTATAAGCAGCTCATCAAGACGATGCCTTCTTCCGATATTTTGCCGGGGGCCCTGGATGTTTTAAAGGCGTTAAAGGAAAGAGGGATCAAAACCGGTCTTGCCTCGGTTAGTAAAAATGCCTTTACTGTGGTTGAAAAGCTTGATATCAAAGCGTATTTTGATTATATTGTGGATGCAAAAACCATCAAAAGGAGCAAGCCGGACCCGGAAATATTTTTAACGGCCGCGGAAAGGTTAAACGTACATCCCGAAAAATGCATCGGCGTAGAGGATGCCGAAGCAGGCGTTCAAGCGATAAAAGCGGCGGGCATGTATGCTGTCGGCGTAGGTGATCCAAGCAATCTGCATGAGGCCGATGATGTGATTCAAGGACTTGAAGCATTTGATATAGATAAATATATGGACGTTTTTTAAGAGATACCCGGGTATTTGGCGCGCGGCTTACTGAAGACAATTAATAATTAAGAATGAATAATTAATAATGAAGAACTGGATTTTGGGGAAGTTATGCATGAGTGTACAATAAGGGGGGGGGATACAAATTTTTCCAAGATTTTTGACGCCGTATTTTCAACACTCATTTCTTAGCTCTCAACTATTTTTTAGCCTTCTTTTTTTATTATGCTGTTGCAAAGTTTATGGCATTTGTGGTATCATAAACGAAGAAATTGAATATGATAGATATCATAAATGTTTTGAATGAGAAGAGTAGCTTGTATATACTTACAGAGAGAGGCTGCCGCCGGGTGGAAGCAGGCTTAAGTCCATGTATGAGTGAAGTGCGCTCAGGAGCAGAAAAGAGAGAAAGCGAAAGTGAGTATCCTTTTCCGGTCAGCACCGTTACAGGCTGTGAAAGATGAGATTTTTCTCAAACAGAGTGGAACCGCGAACAGCTTCGCCTCTGTGCATATGCATGCGCAGAAGGGGAAGTTTTTTTATTTTGCAGAATGAAGAAGGATTTGTTATAGCATATGAATCGCAGGGTATATATGACTAAGCTATTAGAATTTAGTCGAACGATAAAAACGGCCTGCACAGGGTATTTTGATATAATGGGGCATTCTTCATTTATGTACAAGGGAGGGTTTAGATGTTTAAGATGATAGCAGAAGAAATTAAAGTAATTTTAGACAGAGACCCGGCCGCCCGAAATGCCTTAGAAGTGTTTTTGCTTTATCCGGGACTTCATGCAATGATAGGACATAGAATTGCACACTGGTTTTACCGGCGGCGTATATTTTTTATCGCCAGGGCCATTTCACAGATAAGTCGCTTTTTCACGGGCATAGAAATTCATCCGGGGGCAAAAATAGGTAAAGGGTTATTTATTGATCACGGTATGGGGGTTGTTATCGGAGAAACAACGGAAATAGGTGACAATTGCACCATTTATCAAGGTGCTACCCTGGGCGGAACGGGAAAAGAAAAAGGAAAAAGGCACCCAACTATCGGGAATAATGTATTGATTGGCGCCGGTGCCAAAGTGCTTGGTCCCTTTCAAGTGGGAGATAATGCCAAAATCGCTGCCAATGCCGTAGTACTCAGGGAGGTGCCGATGAATAGTACGGCCGTAGGAATACCCGCAAAAGTGGTCATAAAAGATAAGAAAAAGGTGGCGTCGGCAAGAGGGGTGGATTTGGATCACATTCATATGCCGGACCCTGTATCTATGGAGCTTTGTAGACTGCTGATCAAATTCGAACGGCTGCAGCAAGAATTGCATGACTGCCAGACAAGGCAGAAACAAAAAGATAAAGAGGCAGAAAATATAGAGGAGAGTGACAATCGTGAGACTTTATAATACGCTGACAAGAAAAAAAGAAGAATTCAAACCGTTAAAGCCTAATGAAGTAAAGATGTATGCCTGTGGCCCTACGGTATACAACTATTTTCATATAGGTAATGCGAGACCTTTCATTATATTTGATACATTGCGAAGATATTTCGAATATAAGGGCTATCGTGTGGATTTTGTGCAAAACTTTACCGACATAGACGATAAGATGATTCGCAGGGCCAACGAAGAGGGGATCACTGTTAAAGCACTGGGTGAAAGGTTTATCGCCGAATATTTTAAGGATGCAGAAGGGCTGGGCATCAAAGAAGCAACCGTACATCCGAAGGCTACCGAAGAAATGGAAAACATTATTGCACTTATTAAAAATTTGGAGGATAAAGGATTTGCCTATAATGTAGAGGGGAATGTGTATTTCAGCACCAAAAAGTTTAAAGAATATGGGAAGCTTTCTCACCAGCCCCTCGAAGATTTGGAGGCAGGCGCAAGGATTGATGTAAACGAACAAAAACGGGACCCGATGGATTTTGCATTGTGGAAAAAGCAAAAGCCGGAAGAGCCTGCTTGGGACAGTCCATGGGGAAAAGGCAGGCCGGGATGGCATATAGAATGTTCCGCCATGGCGAATAAATATCTGGGCAGTACCATTGATATTCACAGCGGGGGACAGGATTTGGTTTTTCCCCATCATGAGAATGAGATTGCGCAAAGTGAAGCCGCCAATGGCGTACCTTTTGTGAATTACTGGCTACACAATGCCTATCTTAACGTGGATAATCATAAAATGTCCAAGTCGTTACATAATTTTTTCACCGTAAGAGATGTAGCCAAAGAATATGACTATGAGGTCATCAGGTTTTTTATGCTTTCGGTCCATTACCGGAATCCTATTAATTTCAGCAAAGATTTAATGGAGCAGGCTAAAAGCGGATTGGAACGAATGTATACCTGCCTGGATAATCTGGCATTTTTGAAGTCAAAGGCGCAGGATAGCGCAATGAATGCCCAGGAAATGGAGCTGGCCAATCAATTAAGCCGATACAAGGAGAAGTTTATGGCCGCAATGGATGATGATCTCAATACTGCCGACGCGATTGCTGCGCTGTTTGATATGGTACGAGAAATAAACGGGAATATTACAGCTGCAAGCAATGGGTCCGTAACACTGATAGACCTTGCATCCAATATGATGAAAGAATTAGGCAATGTATTGGGTATTCTTCAAAGATCCCGACAGGATTCTCTGGACAGTGAAATCGAAGCATTAATTGCCGAAAGACAACAGGCCAGAAAGGACAAGAATTGGGTAGCAGCCGATCGTATACGAGATCAACTGAAAGAGATGGGCATTATACTGGAAGATACGCCCCAGGGGGTAAAGTGGAGAAGGGCATAAGGTGATTCCCATAATTTTCTTTAAAACCATTAAATATGCCTTGTTTGTCGGAAAATGATTGTGGGTAATAATGTAATATGTTAAAATAAGGAGATGAGAATATGACGAACTCTTGGAGAGGATTTAGATATCAAACGGGAGAAGTAAAGGAGATAGCACAAAAACTGAAAGCACATGATATTGTCCAAGTAGACCTAGACCGAGACGAAGAGCTGGACGAACTGATTAAAGACCTGCAGCAGGAAGGTATTTATCAAATAGAAGGGCTGCCTTATGACGAAAAGGCCCTTGATCTGCTAAAAGAACCGGAATTCAGGTTCAGGATAGGTTTTAGTACCGGTCCGGTTAAGGCGGATGAAATTGACCGGGATAAGATTTTATTTATTGATTTTTTTACTATTGAAGAACCGGAAGAAAGCTATGATGACGTATTTTTTGGTTAAGACATTAAAATGAGGGAGTTTTAGATGTTTGAAAGTTTTATTGAGCATGAATTGAAGCAAATGAATATAAGCAGGACAGAGCCTGCCCAGTATTCTCCTTTGGTGCTGGCCTATATAGGCGATGTGGTTTATGAACTGTATATACGCACCATGCTTGTCAGACAGGGCAATATGCCGGTCCATAAGCTGCACAAACTGGCAACACGTTATGTAAAGGCCAAGGCACAAAGCGATATTGCGCTCCGTATTGAAGATAAGCTGACAGAGGAGGAGCATCGTATCTTGAAAAGGGGGAGAAATGCCAAATCAAGTACGGTTCCTAAAAATGCGGACATACGAGACTATAGGCGCGCCACAGGCTTTGAAGCGTTGCTTGGATATCTTTACCTTAAAGATGAGGAAAAGAGATTGCTGGAGTTGCTGGATTTGGCCGTTACGGCGCATGAAGCCGAACGCTAATAAGATATTGATAAAATTGATGCTATAAGTCTTCGACCACTGTATAAAATCCGTTAGGAAGGTCGGAGACTTTATCTTTGGAAGTAATCAAACACATATCTTACTTAAAAATGGCAAAAATATATAATCATTACGATAACATCGTGCAGTGCTTGGTTGTCACTATTATGCATATAGATAATAGACAGTAAAGCTGGAAATATAATGGTATTCCAGCAACGGGTATTCCAAGGCCAAAAAGTAGTTGAGGGCTGAGAGATGAGGGTTGAGAATGTCACCGGTATTGTACTACACCTCGTTGCTATTTTACTCTTCGTCCCTGTTTAGTCATTTTCCGACCTCCGCCCTGTGATCTCCGACCTCCGGTTTATCCATACCATTATATTTCTATCTCCAGTGTTTGTTAGCTGTACAAAGAAGCGGGTGAAATATCAATGTTTAAATTGAAAGTAAAAAAATTTTTTGGAAACTGGCAGGATTATTTAATCATAACCCTAGGGTCGCTCATTACGGCTGTTTCCATTAATATGCTGTTGGTTCCGAATAAGATTGCACCCGGGGGTGTCAGTGGAGCTGCCACTGTTTTATATTATTTGTTCCAATTTCCCGTAGGGACCACCATGCTTGTCCTGAATATCCCCCTTTTTATACTGGGCATAAGGTATTTGGGCGGTACTTTCGGGGTCAAAACCCTTTTTTCAACAGTCATTCTTTCCGTTATTATTGATCTCACGACTTTTTTACCGGTGATTACCGAGGACCCGCTGCTTGCTTCATTGTATGGGGGGGCGATAATGGGTGCGGGTCTGGGCTTGGTATTTCGCTCAGGGGCCACCACCGGCGGAACGGATCTGGCGGCCAAAATCGTACACAAGTTTGTGCCTTTTTTATCACTGGGACAAATCTTATTGTTTATAGATTTTGTCGTCATTGTTTTTGCCGCAGCCGTTTTCAAAAATTATGATCTGGCCTTGTATGCCATTGTCACCTTATTTGTGGCTTCTAAGCTGATTGACGGTATTCTGGAAGGCGTTAATTTTGCAAAAGCCGTCTTTATCATCTCTACAAAGGCAGAACACATCGCAGAAAAAGTGCTGAAGGATTTAGACCGGGGTGTAACAGGGCTAAACGGCACCGGCATGTATACGGGCGAGAATAAAACCGTATTGATGTGTGTGCTCGCAAGGCGGGAAATCCCTGTGTTAAAGTCGATCGTAAAAGAAATTGATAAAGATGCCTTTGTTATTCTGACCGATGTAAGAGAAGTCTTAGGAGAAGGTTTTTAAAAAAAATTTCAATTTTTTTAAAATTTGTATTGCAACAATATCCAAAATTTGATACTATATAGAGGTAAATGACAAGTATTGGCAAACATCGTGCAAAGACGACAGCATTTTACAAAACAAAATATGAATTTTGCTGGAAGCACCGGAATCATTTGTATATCTGTAAAGGTGAGGACATGATTAAACATCAATTATTTGAAGAAAAGTACAAGATTATTACCAGTCTTGGGAAAGGGGGAATGAGTACCGTTTATCTTGCACAGCATATGAAGCTGGGCACATTATGGGCCATTAAACAGATCAGCAAAAAGGTTAATTTTAAAATAGATTTGCTTGCGGAGCCCAATATTCTGAAAAAATTAAGCCACCCTGCACTTCCTCGTGTCTTTGACATTGTGGAAGATGATGAGTATTTATATATTATTGCAGATTTTGTAGAAGGGGAATCTCTTGCTAAAGAGATAGAGCCTTATCGAAAAATTCCGGAATCCAAAGTCATAGACTGGGCCAAGCAGCTTTGTGATGTGTTGCATTATCTTCATACGTTAGTCCCTAACCCTATCATTTTTAGGGATTTGAAACCTGCAAATATCATCCTTACCTATGAAGGCAAAATAAAGCTTATTGATTTTGGGATTGCCAGGGAATATAAAAAAGAGTCGGTGAGCGATACCACTTATATGGGTACAAGGGGTTATGCGGCTCCGGAACAGTATGGAACGGCTCAAACCGATGTACGGACGGACATCTATAGTTTGGGTGTAACGTTGTATCACTTGTTGACGGGGAAAGGCCCCAACGAACCACCCTATGACCTTCGTCCCGTAAGGGAGATCGATCAAACATTGTCGCAGGAAATAGAATATATCATTTGCAAGTGTACTGCAAAAGATCCGGACAAAAGGTTCCAATCGATCCAAGAAGTCCGCCGCTGTTTGCAGAATATGCATTTAAATGGTTTAGAGGCTGCAAACCATTCGGTCAGTGAAAAGGGAAGTCCGGCCGTTGAAGAAGCGGCAGATACGGAATTATTGGAAACACCCGTTGAAAGCGTTGATGTAAAGCATAGCCCAAGAAAGCGGACCGGTCCTGTTATTTTTAAAAAAATAGTTCTTACCGTATGGGGCAATGCTGAATTTGCTTCAGAACTGGCTTATATGGCCGCGAAGCTGACGGACTTTGAAATACTGTTGGTGAATCTCGATTTTACGGCACCTAAGATGGACTATTATCTGAATTTGGAGAATATACGGTGTAATCATTTTGGCAATATACTCAATGGTGTTCAGGCACGCAGGCTGAGTCCGGAAAGATTTAAAGAGGGTTGTGTACGGAAAGAGGAATGGGGTCGTTTGCATGTATTAATGGACCGGTATGATATGGATAGCTATGAACAATACAGAGATAAAGATATTGGGGGATTTATCGAATATGCCTATCAGAATTTTGACATTACACTATTGGCCGTAAACCAATCGGTACTAGATCTGTATACGGTAACGGCATTGTTAAAATCCGATTATAATATTATTCCCATTACCGCCAATATTGATGTGATACGGGAGTTTCGATATTATACGGCTCATTTGCATAAAAAACACACTATACCTATTCAAAAAATGCGATATATTGCTTATGAATATAAGAGAGGCATTCATCCCTCGGAAAGTGACTTGAAGCGTGAAATCGGAAGTGAATACTATATGGGACATATCAGCTATCAGTCTCAAAGAGAGACGTATCGCAACTATAATGCGATGTTTGCACAGCACATGCAAAAGCGGTACATGAATGAGTATATTGATATTCTGGGGCATTTTAACATTGTCCCGAAGAGAGCATGGGGAAGGAAAATAAGGGATTGGCTTGAAAGGCAGTGGACAGGGGACAGTTGACAATGATGTAGTGGTGTAAGGGACAGAAGCCGTAAATTTGGTCAACGTTCATCGAACCGTTAGCCTAAAAGGAGATGGGTGGTGGGCCGGCAGTGAAGGAAATGGTTTTTGAAGTGGTTGTTGGAGTTGTTATTTTATCACTCCTGATAGGTGTCATCGGTTTATTTAGAAATAATATGTCCGTCATAGCACATTCGGCAAAAAACATATCCGATCTGGAGAAGGTAGCGGCGGATTCATTGATACCGTTAGAGAAAGCCGAATGTTACGGTACCGATGTAGTGGCGGTCATACGATACTACAGTAATAATCCGGATGTGGAAGTAGAAGTAAACATAAAGGGACATGGTTCCAAAAGCTATGTAACGGAGACCTTTGATTTATCGGAGTGGAGTGTTCCCGCATTTTATGAAAAGAAATTTGACGTAAATTATGCGTATGACGGTGACAAACAGAAGATTAAAAAAATTATATATACCATAGATTAGTGTACGAAAGGCAACCAACTTTAAACCTAAAGATATCATTTGCACAAACAACAATGATTTTGCGTTTTTTGTGTAAATATAAATTCGATTTTAAAGTGTGATATCTATAATCAAACATTATTAACGAAAGAAGGTGAAGCAGATATGATGAAAAAACAGAGCATATTACTGGTCATTGCTTTGATTTGTGTATTGTTGGGAGGAACGATTTTCTATTACAACAATATACGCATACCCGGAATATTACAGGCAAAGGAAGCCGCAGTCAGAAAGGAAGTTGACGAGCGGGCGATGCCAAAGAGGACAACGGCTGTTGTTATAGGGGAAGAAGGTATTCCCAAGTATACCGTGATGACGGATGAGCTTATTGCTTCTCATATCAAAATGGTTGAAATTCCCGAAAAATATATTGCCTCTGGGGCCGTATTTGATATTGATCTGATCAAGGGGAAAATTTCCAAAGAGGACTTGCGTTATGGAGAACAAATAGTATTGGATAGTGTTTCGGCAGACACCAAGTGGTTTGAGGATGATGAACGATTAAAAGAATACCCGGTATCAGGTATTGTTGCAGGCACACTTCAAGCGGGGAACATTATCGACCTGATTGTCAATTATGACAATGGAACCTACGACACTATAGTACCTAAGGTTAAAGTTCAGAAGCTGATTGAGAAGGAAGACACGGAAGAAAAAAAGCAGCATATTATTATTCTGGCCGTAAACGAAGAGCAGTATGGAGATTTGGAAATGGCAAAAAAATTAGGGGACTTTGAGACAAGGATATATCTGGATGAAGGACAGCCGAAAAGCGTTAAAACCTTTGACCGGGCTTTAGCAATGCAAAGGCTTAATTTGAGAAAGCAAGATATAACCGTGAATAATGAATAAGTGAGTTTTTGAGTATATGGTTGTGCAGTAAAAAATTGTGAAGGGCTGAGGATGTGGCATCAGCCGTTCAAAAAAGGCAGGTGAAAAAGATGCTTATTTCGGTAACCGCTCCTAAAAAAGGAATGGGACAAACCATTACGGCGATTAATCTAGGGACGATGATTACAAAACTGATTGAAGAGAAAATTCTTTTTGTAGATATCAACCGTCATTATAAAGATATAGAGCTTTATTTATCCGATACCCATATTACCAAAGGGCTGGATGATTTTTGCAGCTTGTATCATTCGGGGCTGCTGTCACAAGAGGCGTTTAATTTTTGTGTGAAAAACATTGACGATCATATCGAGATTATGGGCGCATGCGAGTGTTTTGAGATGAACCCGGAAGAAGTTGAGGTGCTTACACAATATATCAAAAATTCTCACAATATGGCTGTCATCGATACGATAAGCGGTAATCATGCCTTATCAAAGGCATTTTTCAAACAATCGGATATTTTAGTGGTTGTGATTAACCAGATGAAAAATTTGATCGATAGTCTTTCCCAGCATCATGTATATCGGCAGCATCACGATAAAATTATTTTTGTGCTCAATAAATATATCGACAAAATGCAGGGCAATCAAGTAACCTACAGTTTTGATCAAATTCAAAGAGATTTGAAAAGACAGGGATTTAACCGGCCCGTATTTACACTTGATTTTGATATAGAACTCATCAACGAATGCAACGACCAAGCCGTGTTAAATTTTGTGATGGCAAACAGTACGAGCAGTTATATAAAGCAATTAAACGATCTTGCGGCCTATATACTGAAGGGGGGAAATGATGAGGAGCCCTTGGACAAAAAGACTGCAGAAGCTCCGAAAAAGTGGTTTAACATCATTCCCGGTTGTTCTCGTAAAACGGCATTGATGGAGGAATAAGACGAAGATGATATTTCAAAATGAGGTTTTTTATAAAATAGCGCGAAAAATAGATGAAATTTTTCGAAATGTGGATATGTATAGTGAAATATACAAAATAGACCGTGAGCAGGCGGAAAAGGAGGTGCAATTATATTCCGAACTTAAAACCAAGGCAGCCCTTGGCGAAAAAACAGCAAGAACCTATATGATCAACCAGTTTACTAAAATACTCTCCACATACCTTTTTGATTTGAATGAAGAGAATATAAACAGCATTATAGATTTTGAGCATATATCTAAGAACCATGTGCAGATTATTTTTGAATTGCTGCTTGAGATATATGATATGTCTGTGTTAATAGAAAAGTACCGTCTTTCAACTAAGATATCGGAAAAGCAGATCAGGGAGATCGCCGTAAAAGAAGAGCCTGTATTCAGGGAAAAATTCGACAGCATACGCAGCAGGTTGAAAATGATTGCCTTACTGGTCTATGCCAAAGAATACGGGCAGGACTGCATCGATTCTTTGCAGCACCATAACATCAATGAAATTGGTGTCATTGATAAGGAATATATTTATATTGTTCATAAAGGTGAAAAAATCCACCTGGCATTTTTGAGCTTTAATGACAGGAATATTATCCTGAATATTCAAAAGAAAACCACCCAAAACAGTGCTGTCAATTACGATGAAAACAATCCTACG
>JAKSBV010000338.1 GCA_022360955.1 Bacillota bacterium | reverse complement strand
TCGCGATTGGCCCGAAAGCCAGGGGCTTGGCGGCCATCCCGGCCACGGTTGCGGCATTCACCGTTGACCTTGATCGCCCCGTTGATGTAGACACGCGCCCTTGAAACGGGTCGCACCGGCCCTTTTTCACGGTGCATGCGGGTGTGGCGGAATTGGCAGACGCACCAGATTTAGGATCTGGCGGGAAACCGTGGGGGTTCAAGTCCCTTTGTCCGCACCATAGTTTTTGTCGAAAAAAGTCGATTGCTGGTGCAGTTGGCTTTTTTGCATTTAGATATTCATTTTGACAACGTATCCATATTTTAATAAAATATGAGTATAAAATGGACGGAGGTATTATTTTATGGCAACTATCAGACCAAGTTCAGACTTACGCAATAAATATAATGAAATTTCAGAGTTTTGTAACAAATATAATGAGCCAGTGTTTATTACCAAGAATGGAACCGGTGATCTGGTTATCTTGTCAAATTCTGAGTATGAGCGTTTAACCGGAAAATATGAACTGCACCGTCTGCTTGACGAAGGTCTGGCATCTATGAAAAAGGGAACAGGTCGTTCGGCAGGGGAAATATTTGCTGAGATTGAGAGGAAATTCGGTTTTGACAGCGTATAAGGTTATCATCGAACTCCCTAATATAGCAATGTCAGGTGGTAGGTGCAAGGTGTTTGCGTCCAAAATGTGATGGAAATACCTTTTAATGAGCGTAAAGACCCTGCCCCTATGATCTGATAAGATTAATAAAACTTAAAAAGCTTACTATCCATATACTGGGGATCTCCGGAAAG
This sequence comes from Bacillota bacterium, assembly GCA_022360955.1. Taxonomy (GTDB): domain Bacteria; phylum Bacillota; class Clostridia; order SK-Y3; family SK-Y3; genus JAKSBV01. The sequence continues at coordinate 743 of JAKSBV010000338.1, read as the reverse complement.
GAATGTGCGGAATTAATCGACGCCCCGGACGCGTCTTATCCCTTCTCCTAAAATACCGGGGAACATATCCGGAAAATATGGCATATCACATAAATAAATGCTGAAATGGCATTTTTAAAAAATCTTTGCAAAAGGATTTTGGAAGGATATGTATTCATGCTTTTACCGTATCATAAAACTACGGTATTCTTGACATGTCCTAAAACATATCATATAGTTTTAAAAAGGAATGAATACTATCTATTACTAGTATTCATCCCCTAAACTTATCGTAGAAAGCTATTTTACACACCCAATTCTTTATTTTATAATTTGGAGGGCAACTATGAAACAATATATAAACTTTAAATTATTATCTTTTTCTAGTTTTACAAAAGGTATTCTAGATATTATATTTATATTTTACATATCAAGAATATTTTCTAGAATGATTAATGATTCAATACAATCAGTTTCTTTTGATCCGGTTTTGAATAATATCATTATATTTTCAATTGTTTTTATCGTTTATATTATTTATAATTTTTTAAGTAGTTATTATTACGACATTTATAAAACAAAACAATTTCATTTTTATAAGATGAATTATATTCAAGATATTTATGAGAAAGAAACAAAAAATATATTTCAAATAGGACTAAGTAATATTTTGCAATATTTTAAGTCTGATTTAGGCGTATGTTTTAATTTCAAATCAGAAACAATATCATTATTTATTAAATCTTTGATTTTGATAATATTTT
>JAKSBV010000155.1 GCA_022360955.1 Bacillota bacterium | reverse complement strand
ATATGGGTCTATCTTAGGAATATGTACTATCAGATTAGGTACCTCCCCGTCGGTATGGGCCAAAAGGGTCCCTTCAAAGGCCTTTCTGTTCACAAAATGCATCGTCTTCCCGGCTAAGAAATTCAAGCCGTCAACATCAGCCTCTTCTTCCCCCAGAACAATTTCTTTCCTGGCATTTTCAACATTTAAAACGGTCTCGAATATATTGCGCAAACCTTCTTGAATATACTGCCCCATTGAATGAAGGTCCGTTGAAAAATCTACCGCTGCCGGGAATATGCCTTTACCGTCTTTCCCTTCGCTCTCTCCATAGAGCTGCTTCCACCATTCGGCAAAATAATGCAAGGCCGGTTCATAATTCACCATCAACTCCGTTGTTTTGCCTTTTTTATAAAGCGCATTTCTAATCGCCGCATATCGATAACACGCATTTTCAGCTAACGAAGCCGTTCTATATTCTTCACAGGCGTCTTGTGCACCCTGCATGATTTTATCGATATCCACACCGCTCACAGCGATCGGCAATAATCCAACGGCGGTTAATACGGAGTATCTGCCCCCCACATCGTCGGGAATGACAAAAGATTCGTAGCCTTCTTCGTCAGCCAGCTTCTTTAATGCCCCTCTCGCTTTGTCGGTAGTGGCATAGATCCGCTTTCCGGCCTCTTCTTTACCGTATTTGTCCTCCAGGAAGCGTCTAAAGACTCTAAACGCAATGGCAGGTTCTGTGGTTGTGCCCGATTTGGATATAATGTTCACCGAGACATCTTTATCTTTCAACAATTCCAATAAATCACTCAAATAAGTGGAACTGATGCTGTTGCCGGCAAAATAAATCTCCGGTGCTTTTCTCTCCGATTCATCCAATAGGTTATGAAACGTATGTCCCAACATCTCAATGGCTGCTCTGGCCCCTAAATAAGAACCTCCAATACCGATAACAACCAAAGCATCGGAATCCGAACGTATTTTTTCTGCCGCAGCTTTAATACGATTGAATTCTTCCTGATCATAATTGTTAGGCAAATCTACCCACCCTAAAAAGTCATTGCCTGCCCCGCACTTATCGTGGAGCATCCGGTGAGCCGTTTTCACCATATCTTCCATATAGGAAATTTCATGCTCTTTCACAAACGAAAGGGCATTTGAATTATCAAACCTTATTTTCTGAGCCATCGGGTTCCCTCCAATATATAGTTTTGTTAAGCACTTCCTCAAATTATTCTATTATAATCATATCCAGAAATCAAGTAATTCATTAAATAAAAGATCCGCATCATCAGGGTAAAGAAATTTATGCCTTAATTGTCTTCAACTCAATGAAATGCTCCCTTCAATCAACTAACGCAAATTATCGTCAACCTGCTTTCTGATCAATTGCTGAAATTCCTGTGTATTTCTCATGGCATCAAAATCTTTGCATTTTTGGGCATAGGCCACATTATCGGGATTAAGGGCCATAGAAGTTTTCAAATCCTCCATCGCTTTTTCGCTTTCTCCCTGCAAGGCATAGCAGCAGGCCCTATTGTAATAGCTCTCCTCATACTCCGGGCTGACTCGGATCGCTCTGCTAAATGTGTCGATGGCCTTGTCTAATTCATTCATTTCGAGTAAAAGTACGCCCTTGTTGTTATAGGCATTCAGGTAATCCGGATCAAGTTCCAGCACTTTATCATAGCATTTTACCGCTTGGCGTTTTTGCCCAAGCCGGTTTAAAATAACCCCTTTATTAAAATGGGATTTATAGTAATTGGGATTCAGCTTAATTGATTGCTGTATCACTTCCAGGGCCTCCTCATATTTGCCCGATTCTTCGAGAATACTTCCGTAATTATTATAGGCAATATAGTCGTCAGGTGCAAGTTCAATGACCTTTTGATAATATGCTATCGCTTTCTCCTTCTGTCCCCATTCATCATAAATGTTGGCAATATAAAAATAAGCATGTTCATATTCGGGGTCCTTTTCTACCGTCTTGTAGTAATACGCCAGCGCCTGTTCTTTCTCGCCCCTATCGTCCAATATAATGGCTATACCGTAATAAGCCCCTGCAATGTCCGGGTTAACCTCGAGGGCCTGTTTGTAATATTGTATCGCCAGGTCTCTTTCACCTTTTCTATCTTCTAAAATACCAATATTATAATAAGCCTCTCCAAATTTAGGGTCAATCTCTATTGCCCTTTCATAAGAGATGACTGCTTCCGCTTCCTGTCCTAAATCTTCTTGTATATTGGCCAGAAAAAAATAGGCTATCGCATCGTTATGATCCATATTGATGGATTTCTTCAATAGTGCCAATGCCTTTGGGATATTTCCGTTTTCATAAAACTGTGTAGCCAATACTCTGTAATTTTGAGCTCTATTGATTAAATTCTTGTTCATGGACTATCCTCACTTTTTCAAATTTACACTCTATACTATCATACTAAAATTTCTTACATAATTGCAACCCTAAAAATAATGTCCGGCCTCCAAACCTTCGAACTAAAAAATAGTATACAAAGATTCAATTATGATAATAATTATATCTATATGGGATAGGAAAAAAGTTTTACATTTTGGATAGTAGCCAAGGTAACCATGGTTCTAAGTTTTTTGTTCAAATTATCAATTTGATTTAAAGTTGGGTAAAGATAATCAACTTTAAACCTAAAAATATTATTTACACAAAGGGCGTTTTAAAAAATACATTATACATGTTATTGATGTCCACGAATCATAGATTCTACTTTTTTGAAACGCCTTTTGATTGGTTATGGATTCAATAGTATCCAAAACAACGATGATTCTGCGTTGTTTGTGTAAATATAAATTCAATTTTAAAGTTGGGTATCTATATCTATCAAAGCTTTTATATTGCTTATATAAATTTTTGCATAAGGAGTCGATCACTCATGAAACGTATACCTAATCATATAGGGGTTATACCCGATGGCAACAGGCGCTGGGCACAAAAAAATAATTTGTCGAAAAAGGAGGGATATCAGCACGGATTGCATCCCGGTTTATCACTATACAGACTATGCAAAAAAGCAGGTATTAAGGAAATTACTTTCTATGGGTTTACCCAGGACAACACTAAAAGACCGTCCATACAGGTAAGATCTTTTCAACAGGCTTGTGTTGATGCGGTAAAATTGTTGGCCCAAGAAGATGAGGCGGAACTATTGGTCATTGGCAATACCGATTCACCCATGTTTCCTGAAGAACTGCTTCCCTATACGCAAAGAACCCCCATCGGCAACGCAAAAATAAAGCTGAATTTTCTGGTAAACTATGGTTGGGAATGGGATTTGGGTCATACCAAAAGAACCGGCAGGGTAAATGCCGAAAAAAAAAGTATCCAAATATCTCTTTTCTTCCGATATCTCACGGATAGACCTTATTATTCGCTGGGGAGGGCGCCGACGTTTAAGCGGTTTTTTGCCCGTCCAATCTGTCTATTCGGATTTTTATATCATTGATGACTTATGGCCCGAATTTAAAGAACAGCATTTCTATGATGCCTTAGAATGGTATCAACAACAGGATATTACCTTGGGAGGATAGTTAATATCTATGATTTAATTCAACTTATATAGCATACGGCTGACAGGATACAGGAGAGATATGAGTGTTCAGTTCACGGTGAATTGTGAACCGTGAACTAGGCCTCAAGATGCCTGCAGACCGAATGCTTCAATCGGCGGCTTTATATATGGAAACAACTACTTCCTTATTGCCTTCGTCGACTTTGGCGTCAATGCTTATGGGAAAGCTTTTGATATTCTTAAACTTTAAGTCTTCACCGCCATATGCAATAGCAGCATCTCGCCCTTGAGGTATATAACCGACATCTCGGCTGTGGGAATGTCGTTCAACTATCTTCATACCCGCCTGTTCCGCAGCATTAAAAAGGGTACTGCTCACCTGGCACACACCGCCGCCCTCATCAATCACCTGTTTATTTTTCTTTATAACCGTGGCATCTTTAAACCCTTTTTCCGCTTCTGCTTTACCTACAACTTGATTGAAAGAAAAAACTTCTCCCGGCTGTACGATACTTTTGCTGATTTTTTCCGATGCCAGTTTTAAATTGTGCACCCTCCCTTCACTCATATCAAGGATATCGGTTTTATGCGAACCCAGCTGCTCTTTGGCAGCGGGGACCTCTTCCGGTAACAAAATGGGTTCCGGTTCGACATCCGGTGCCGGTGGCTCAACAACTTCCGGCAAAGGCTTTTGAGGCTCTTGAGACGGTTTTTGTCTACTTCCCCCGCAAGCCGTGAGCATTCCGCTTACCAAGCAAAAACATAATGGCACAACAAATAGTGTATACTTTATCTTGTTCATTCCATAGCCACTCCTTCAAAAAAAGCATCCTATCTCTCTTTTAGTGTTTTTCATATCGCTTAAATCATGCTATGAAAATATTACAAGGTTGTTTTGAACGAAAACTGCGCAACAATTATGAACGAAAACTGCTTTTTCATCCCGGTAGCATCGTTTTGATTGTATGGCTGTTTTGTTTGCGATATAATGATTAGAAGCTAAAATGTGAGGTGTTTTTGTATGTTTGAATCGGTCATAACCGTCCTCATTGTTTTATTGGTATTTATGTTCATTACGAAAATCGTAAAATTTACGTTCAAGCTGGCGTTTTTTTTAATAGCAATAGGCGCGATTATTTTTTTTCTAAAAAATTTTAGCCCTTTACTTTAATGCCCATACAGATAAATAGTATATACGGACTAAGGCTGAGGATGTTTTGAACCCCATGAAACACCGAATGGAGTGAAAAACATTCAGCTGCCAATAAAATGATAAGAAAAACAGGTGGACCGCCTTAATGTCCCCCTGTTTTTTTGGCTGACAGACCCATTTCTCAAGCATGATACTTCTCTCTTTTTCTCACTCGGAAGTCAGCTTTTTCACTTCCCACCATTTGCTGCCCGATATCTTTAGGCTGAATATCCATCCGGCCAGAACCGCAGTAATCGGTGCCGTCAATACAAGACCGATACTGCCCACCACTGTTCTCATAATTTCCGCCGCAACAATTTTTAGATTGATAATTCTTACGAAACTCGAATTTTTTGTCATAAAGAGCATCAAAAGCGTCAAATATCCTCCCGAATAAGCAAGCAGCAGCGTTGTGGTCATGGTGCCTATCACTGCTTTTCCCACATTAAATCCGGACTGAATAAGCTCTTTCATGCCGATATCGGGCTTTTTAGACTTTACTTCTTCCATGGAAGCCGCCACATCCATTGCGATGTCCATTGCCGCACCGGCAGCCCCGATGATGATAGCTACATAGAATATCTGCTGCATATTGAGCGTAAGATGTCCGCTAAATACCAGAGTCTGTGCAAAAGGCGCCGTCATACCGTACAAACCGAGTTTTGCACCAAATAATAATGTAATACCGGTTGTAATAAACAGCCCGCATATCGTACCTAAAAAAGCGGCCAATCCTTTTCTGGTAAATCCGGCAACAGAAAAAACAATAATCGCGGTAAGCAGTGTAATGACGTACACTGCCAAAATCAACGGATTCTTCCCTTCAAGCAGCCCCGTAATCAAAACCTCCCATATCACAAACAGGCTGGCTACAAAGGAAAATAATGCTTTTAGCCCTATGAAACGGGCGTACAGAATTAGACATAGGACAAACACACCGAAGAGAATAAGTATCCAATCCTGTCGATAGAGCTCTACGGCTTTTGCGTCTACAATTTTATCATCTTGCTCGAGCAATGCAACAATCATTTTATCATTGGGTTTGTAAAAATTGTCAATTTCAAGGGCACCTAACAGATAGTTGGACGCTTTCACAATCTCTCCTTTGTATTTTCCTTCCTGGATTTTAACCTTTAGCACTTGATGACCTATTTTCGAAATACCCGATTGAACAACATTACTGTCATCGGTTTCAAGCACGGTCCCTTTCACTTCCAAGGTATCCGTATTTTTTTCAGCCTGTTGATCATCATTAGAAAATAATAAACCCACCACCAACACAATCAATAAAATGCCGAATACAACCGATATGATTTTTTTTATCATGGAAACACCTCTTAATTTTAGTAAAGCATTAAGGGCATGAAGCCCTTTCGATTTTAAAGTTCCGTATCTATAAACAATAAATAGCCGAGAAGCCCCGACTATTTATTGCATAGCATCCTATATTCCCGTAAACTGCCGGTAATCAATCGGCAGATTATTGTATCGGTCCTAACTCAAATCCCATTAATGCTGCCATCGCTTTAGCAATCTCCGTATTGTCTTTATAACCGCCGAAGTTGCCGGCACCAACACCTATCGCCGACATCGGAATAGATGTTGCCGAGTGAGCATAGGTCGTCCAATAAAGGTTTGCTCTTTCAGAAATAACATGGGTAGCAGCCATTGCAACCGGATTATAACCTCCATACGTACTTCCCGGATCGATCTCCTGATCAACAATATCCATAGCCTTCACGATTCTGTTCTTTTCATCCTCAGTCAGATTGTCCAGGCCAAAGTTTTCTGCAATATAAGTAAAATATGCGTTTCTGTCATTCCCTTTTTTATACTTACCGCTGCCATAATTTAAAACATCCGCGAACGAAGCCTTAACATCAAAAAGTTCTTCCAGTTTTAAGAAATAGTTCTTTCCAAAGCCCAGACCCATACCACCGGTCTCATGGTCTCCTACAACAACGATCAGCGTTTCGTCCGGATGCTGCAAATAAAAATCATAGGCAGCTTTGATCGATTCATCAAAAGCCAATGTATCGTGGATGGTCCCTGCCGGATCATTCGCATGACATGCATGGTCGATTCTTCCGCTTTCAATCATCACAAAGAATCCATCGTCATATTTGCTCAAAACCTCAATGCCCTTCTGTGTCAATTGAGCAAGACTCGGTACTTTACTGCCTTCGTTTACCCTGTCTACTTCATAAGGCATATGACTGTTGGTAAATAAACCGATTAGCTTTTCTTCACCTTTCGGTGTATAGTCCAAAAATCTTTGCGTATCATTTTCCGATACAAACATATTATAACCGTTCGTTTTCATTTCCCACAAAAGATCTCGGCCGTCTTCTCTCTTAGATTTACCTGCCGTCCAATTTTGAGGAACAAAATGTCTGTATCCGCCCCCTGCAATGAAGTCCACACCGCTTGCCGCCATTTCGACAGCAATTTCGTTTTCATTGCCTCGGCTTTCATTATGGGCAGCAAAAACTGCAGGCGTTGCATGGGTAAGTCTTGTAGTTGATATAAGTCCCGTACCCATTCCTTTTTCCTCGGCCGCCTCTATCAGCGTTTTAACTTTTGTCTTATCGGGCAGCATGGCAATCATACCGTTATTGGTTTTGTACCCTGCTGCTAAAGCCGTACCCGCTGCAGCCGAATCCGTAACCAGGGTGTCTGCCGAATGGGTCGTGTTGATACCCGCTACGTCAAATGTATTCATAGTTAGCTTGAAAGTGGGATCGTCCTTTTTCTCCTGCATGTAAAATTCCGCTACCTGTCTTTGTGAGGCACCAAGTCCGTCACCGATAAAATAAAACACATACTTAGGCACATCCGCAGCCGCACTAACGCTTCCTACAGGCAGAGCACAGACCGCCGTAAACAAAACTAAAAGCATGAGAATCGCTGTTCTGCATAGAAAATTCCTTCTTCTCATTTTGATTACCTCCTTAAAAATTGTGGTTTGATTGTACTTTTGACACGGTCAAATTATACACATGGAATGTTAATTGATAGTTATATGTATGTTAAGATTTGTAAACTAATGTTAACTTTTGATCAACGACGGCCTTCTTTTAGACCCCTACACCAAAATATTCAAAGCCCATTGCGGTTAGCTCCTCTTTTTCATATATATTTCTTAGATCAAAAAACAAAGGCCTGTTCAGCAGCTTTTTCAATAATACCAAATCCATACTTCTAAATTCATGCCATTCCGTCACAATCACTAACGCATCTGCACCTTCCGCAGCATCATAAGCATATCGACAATAGCAGATATGCTCTTCATAGGCCTCAAATATTTTCCCGGCTTCCTTGATCCCCTGGGGATCATAGGCCCTAATCCGCGCCCCCATTGTTATCAAGTCTTGAATGATTGTAATAGACGGTGCTTCTCTCATATCATCGGTCTCCGGTTTAAATGTTAAGCCCAAGATGCCTATCTTTTTTCCTTCCAGGCTGCCCAACCGGTTTTTAATTTTCTCAACCATATACCGTTTTTGCTTCTCATTTGCTGCAATGGTTGTCTCAACCAAGGACATGGAACACCCTAATTTTTTTCCGATCTGCCCCAGGGCTTTTGTATCTTTGGGAAAGCAACTGCCGCCATATCCGGGTCCGGCATGCAAAAATTTGGGACTGATTCTTCCGTCCCGCCCCATCGCTTTAGCTACTTGCTGTACATTGGCACCTGCTTTCTCGCATAAATTTGCGATCTCATTAATAAAGGTGATCTTGGTTGCCAGAAAGGCATTGCACGCATATTTTATCATCTCAGCCGTTTCTATATTGGTAATGATAAACGGCGTTTCATTGAGATAAAGCGGCCTGTAGACTTTTTTCATGATGTCGGCCGCCTTTTCGTTCTCTACTCCCACTACCACCCGGTCGGGATGCGTAAAATCCTGAAGCGCTTTCCCTTCCCTCAAAAACTCCGGATTGGAGACCACATCAAAGCTATATTCTGCATTTCTGAGATTTAATTGTCCCTGCATTATTTTTTTTACCTGCTGCCCTGTTCCGATCGGTACCGTACTTTTATTCACAACCACCTTATACCTGTTCATGTATTTCCCTATATCTTCGGCCACTTGATACACATAAGACAAATCTGCTTCCCCGTTTTCTCCGGGAGGCGTCCCCACCGCTATGAAAATAACCTCAGCCTTTTCAATGGCGTATCGCGCATCGGTTGTAAACATGATTCTTTCATTATGACGATTTCTTTCTAAAAAAGTTTCCAAACCCGGTTCATATATAGGCACTTTGCCGTTATTCAACAAATCAATTTTTTCTCGGTCTATATCTACACAAATTACTTTTAACCCAAAATCGGCAAAGCACACGCCCGACACAAGCCCTACGTAACCCGTACCGAATACCGCTATATTCATCATTGCCATTCCTCCCTATTCGGCTTTAAATGGTAGATAACGCACTGTAAAGTTAGAAATATAAATACTCCAGCAACTGATATTCCCAAGGCTGCAAATAGTTGAGGACATATCATTTATTGATCGTATTATATATGAATACCTTCGTTATCTATGCAGAAATATTGTATTTTTTGTTATGATATGCAAGGGTTCGTTCATAATCACTAATCAATTTGTCAAATACGTTTTTCCATGACCTCATTAAGGCGTATTGCCGCGCTTGATAGCCTAACTCCACCCTCAAAACCCGGTCTTCAATGAGCCGCATGGCCGCCTGGGTAAAATCTTGTACGTTCCGCGGCTTACAGATCAGACCATTATGGCCGTCCAGCAGATTATCTTTAATACCGCCGACTGCAACACTTACCACCGGTACCCCGGAAGCCATGGATTCCATAACCACATTTCCAAAGGTCTCCGTTGTAGAAGGAAACATAAATATATCCGCAGATGCATATATTTCTGCCAACTCCCTGCCCTGTTTGTATCCGGTAAAGATAACGTTATCCGGCGCCTCCGTTTTGAATTTTGAAAGCATGGGACCGTCACCGGTTATGACAAGGCTGACCTTATCATAGTATTTTTGATTAATATTTTTAAAGCTGTCGAATAAAATATCAAGGTCCTTTTCGATCGAAATCCTGCCTACATATAATAGTACTATTTTATCTGCTGCGCCCAGACTCTCTCTTAAAGCCTGACTTCTGAACTCCGGTTTAAATTCTTCACAATCAATGCCTCTGGTCCATATGCCCAAATGATTAACGCCCTTATTTTCCAGCATTTTCTTTGTTTCATGAGACGGACATAAATTGATGCTGCATTGGTTATGAAACCATTGCATATAATTCCACAAAGCATTCTCAAGGAATTCCAAACCATAGTATTGAAGGTATTTTGAAAAATTAGTATGATAAGAAGAGACAATCGGAACCTCTTTGGTTTTTCCATATTGGAGTCCGGCCAATCCCATGTTAAATTCAGTAGCAATATGAATGAGTTCGGGACGAAACGCATTAAGTTTCTTATGAATTCTAAAAAAGTTCGGAATAGAAAGCCGGCATTCAGGATATAGAAAAAACTTAAAGCTTAAAAACCGTTCTACATTATAGGTGAAAAAATCCTCTTCATGATGATCCGGTGCAAATACAAGATGTTCAATCCCCTTTTTGTCCAAATATTTTATTAATCTGGCAAGTGTTTTGGTGACACCATTAATCTGCGGTAAAAACGTATCGGTAAAAAATGCTATTTTCATATTCTCTTACCTCCAACTAAAAGATTAAAAAAAGCAAACGGTCTATATAAAATGCGGATACCGTACCAATCACACCGCCAATGAAAACATCCGTAGGATAATGGACACCTACGTACATGCGGGAAATCCCCACCAAAGCCGCCGTTAAAAATAAAAACAATGAAAGTTTCGGAAAAATAAGTGCTACGGACGTTGCAAGTGAGAAAGCGGCTGTCGTATGACCGGAAGGAAAGGAATAGCTATACAATTCCAAATTAAAGGTATTTACATTGAGCAATGCTTTATTGGGTCTGGGCCGATTGATGATTCTTTTTAAGATATGAATGAAAACATGACTCAGTGCCAAAGAAAAAGCGATTTTCCATGCCCAGTTCGGCGTACTCCTTCTCCCCAAAAATATCATAAGCAATGAAAAGCCGACGGTAAATGTCGCACTGCCTAAATGCGTAATGATTGGCATGATTTTATCCAGCATTTTGCATTTTACATATCCGTTGATCATATAAAATATTCTGGTATCTCCACGCTGTATAAGACTTATAAGCTTCTCCAATCTCATTCCCCCTTTACAGATATCGCACTTTAAAACGGCATTGGTATCGGTAACGCATTGTAAAGTTTGAAATATAATAATACTCCAGCAACTGATATTCCGGATCTGAAAAATAGTTGGAAGCTAAGAAATAAGGGTTGAGAATACCTCACCGCACACGACACCTGGTTGCTATTTTACTCTCCACCCCTGTTTAGTCATTTTCCGACCTCCGCCCTCTGACCTCCGATCTCCCGGTTATCCATACCATTATATTTCTAGTTCTAGTGTGCGCTGTCTATAAGGATAGCCAACTTTAAACCTAAAAATACTATTTGCGCAAACAACGACGGTTTTGCGTTGTTTACGTAAATATCAATTTGATTTTAAAGCTGGATATCTATATGTACGCAAAAAATACTGACATACCGTTATTTTCCCAAATGGGTTTCCATGCTGCTGTGCGCTGTCTTTCATTAAATGTTACCCCGATTCTAAGATATCATCTCTCTGTTAAACTCATGTTAATAGAAGGTAAAAAATTAGAATACAGCCTTTCTCATGTACAATAAGCTCAATAAAAAAAGAGAAGCCAATGCTCCCCTTTCCTTATTAAAAAAATGCTATTCTTTTATGGTAATCCTCCCAGAACACTTCCGCCGTCATCAAAAACAAATGCAAATTCTAATGTCGTAGTAGGATTGATAAAAATGATAAGCTCTGCTACCGGATTTTCTCGTGTCGTACCGGGTCTAAAAAGTATATCAAAAGCAATATTGGCTTTAATGAGAAGGGAAATAGCTGCATTCAACTGGGTAATTTGAATAACCTTGGCATTTGTAATTGCTTTAAAAACATCCGTTGCCAATATCGCAATAATTTCATTATTAAAAGCCGCCATCCCCTTTTCACCTTCTTTATCAATAGACTGAACGCGAAAACACATTTACATATAATATGTGTTACATATTATTATATGCAACGCTGCTCAAAAGTGAATCTTATCTAAAATCATCCATAAATTTTTCTGCTTCCATCGGGTCCGGCTTCTTATCGGCTAAAATCTCTCCATCACTCAAATGATGAATCTTTTCCATATATGAAGGCTTTTCCGTTCTATAAAAGATCCCGATGGGAATACGATCTCCCCATTCAAGGGAACGCTCAAAGGCCTGCGCTTTATTCGCATAATCATAATCTTCCTTCATGTGATAGACCCTTTCCTTGTAAAACTTGAACGTATTCACCTTGTTAAAGCTGATACACGGCTGGAGAATATCCACCAGTGCATAGCCCTTGTGGGTAATAGCCGCTTTCATCATTTCTTTGAGGTGTGCCCTGTCACCGGAAAAACTTCTGGCCACAAAGCTCGCGCCCATTGTGATTGCCAATGCCACAGGATTTAGCGGTTCCAAAATGACACCGCCGGCCTGCACTTCTGTTACGAAACGCATATCTGTGGTCGGAGACGCCTGTCCTTTGGTCAGGCCGTATATCTGATTGTTATGGACAAAGTGGGCTATATCTATATTTCTTCTGATGGTATGGATAAAATGATTGCCGCCTTCACCGTAGGTATCTCCCTCACCGGAATTGATAATAACTTTCAAATTTTTATTGGCAATTTTTATCCCGGTAGCAGGAGGCAACGCACGGCCGTGTAACCCGTTGAAACCATTTGCGTTTATATATTGGGGCATTTTGGCCGCTTGCCCTATGCCCGAGCAGATCACCACCTCATGGGGTTTTAGTTCAAGCTCATTTAATACCGATTCAAGGGCATTCATAATGCCAAAGTTTCCGCACCCCGGACACCAAGCCGTTTCTTTTGATTGTTCAAATCTCGTATTCAACATCATCAAAGCACCTCCTGCACCCTTCTATATATTTCTTCATGACTCCATGCCCGCCCGTCATACTTATTGAACCTTTCTTTCATCGGGATGCATGTCTCCTGTTGAATAAGTTCCGCCAACTGCCCGGAATAATTTCCCTCTACAGTAATGATTCTTTTTGCCTTTTTGGCGTATGCCGTTATCTTACGAATCGGCAACGGCCACACATCTCCAAAGACCAGCGCACCCACTTCCTTGCCTTCTCTGCCGAAACGCTCCACCGCCTCTTTAAAGGCACCATAAACAGAGCCCCAGCCCACCAATAGCAATTCCGGATTTTCACTCCCCAGATGCCACGGTTCCCGAACATCCTGCCTAATCCCATCCATCTTCTTCATGCGCTTTTCCATCATCTGATTCCGCAGTTCACCCGATTCGATAATATGCCCGAACTCATCATGTTCGTCACTATCCACCATAAATACCTGTCCGGGTATTGTTCCCGGTATAATCCTTGGCGAAATGCCGTCTTCCGTAATCTTATACCGCCTATAGGGTGCTTCCCCGATTTCCTCTGCATCGGCTAAATATCGCTCGATCTTTATCTTGCTAAAATCATAAGGGGGCATGGTGACGCCGCCGTCGGCCAAGTACTGATCGCTTAAAATCGTGACGGGAATCTGATATTTATCCGCCAGATTAAAGGCCCTCGCAGTTTGATAAAAAGCCTCCTCCGCACTTCGCAAGGAAATCACCATACGGGGAATTTCATCCTGTGCCGCGCTAATGACAAATTTCAGATCTCCTTGTGCCGTCCTGGTCGGCAAGCCTGTTGCCGGACCGGGCCGCTGGACATTAACAATCACCGCCGGTGTTTCAATGATCCCGGCCAGACCGATGGCCTCTACCATCAGGCTGTAGCCTCCGCCGGAGGTGCTGGTCATTGCCCTTGCACCGGCAAAAGAGGCACCCAAAACCATATTCAAGGCAGCAATTTCATCCTCTGCCTGCTCCACTACGATCCCCAATGCCTTTTGCTTGGAAGCAATATAATTCATCACACCGGTACCGGGCGTCATCGGATAGCCGGAAAAAAACGTACACCCTGCAGCCAGCGCACCTAATCCGACCGCCTGATTGCCATTGATGGTAATTGTATCTTTCAATTCGGAGACGGGAAGTTCAAACTTCTCTTCCGTTAACCCGTATCCTCTTTGCAGCGCTTCCCTATTTAACTTTAAAATTTCTCCCGAAAAATATTCACTCAAAACGCCTTCCGCAATCTCCAAAGGCAGCTTGAACATTTTGACCACTGCCCCTACAATAACCGTACCAAACACCTTAACATTGCCTAATTCTTTTGCAATCTCTTTAAAAGGCAAAGCCCTGGCGCGCGGATCTGCAACGTTAAAGTCGGTGGGACAGAGAATGATACCGTTATCTGTCAGATCTTTCCGATGTTTTTCCACCGTTTCCTCACTAAAAGCAATAATCATATCGATTTTCTCCTGGTGCGTATAGAGCGGCGTATCGGAAAAACGAAGCTGGTTAAAATTATGTCCTCCTCTTACCCTGGACATATAATCTTTATGAAAGAAAATATAATATCCCGCTCGGGTAATCACTTTTTCCAAAACACCGCCCACCGTGTTCATTCCCTGTCCTGCTGCGCCGCCTAGCAAAATATTGTAATTCATGTGCTAACCTCCTTATTATAGATAGATATCGCATTGTAAAGTTAGAAATATACTCTTATGCCGGTGTGCGACATCTATAGATATCCGACTTTAAAATCGAATTTATCTTTAGGTTACAGTTAGTTACCTTTAATAATACTTTTACCACTCAACACATAAAAAAAACAAAAAATCGAACAAATTTGCTCGACTTTTTGTTTTTTTTATTTCTATCCGCAATCAAACTATTTCGGCCTCGGCCCAAAATATTGATATAGATTGCACTTAAGCATACCATTATACATCTTTCGCCTTTTATTGGCCTTTCGACCGAAAAGATATTCAAATTTTTCATGGGAGGTCAAAATATAGTAAGACCAGGTATCGAACCTGCTGAAAATCCTTCCCATCTGCCGATAAAGATTTTCTGCTTCTTTCAGCTCCCCAAGCCGTTCACCGTAGGGCGGATTGCACAGGATACATCCATAGCTGTCCTGGGACGTTATTTCTTTCACCGGCAATTGCTCAAAACTAATCCATTCTTCCACTTCCGCTAAAGCGGCATTTTCTTTTGCCAATGCAATGTTTTTTGCATCAATATCGGAACCAACAATGCGGAATGCCTGCTCGCTTTTTATTTGTGCGTGGGCCTCTTTTCTGGCATCCCACCATAGGGCTTTGGGGATCCGCTCCCAGCTCTGGGCGGCAAATTCCCTCTGCAGACCCGGCGCGATATTGGCCCCTATCAAAGCAGCTTCAATGGGGATAGTACCCGAGCCGCAAAAAGGGTCTATGAGGGCCTTCCCGGCATTCCACACGCTTAGCTGCACCATCGCGGCCGCCAACGTCTCTCTCAAAGGGGCTTCATTGGCATTTTCCCGATACCCTCGTTTATGCAATCCGTCTCCGCTGGTATCAATCATAAGGGTTGCCCTATCTTTCATCAGTGCAAATTGAATTTGATAAAGCGGTCCTTTTTCTTCAAACCAGGTATTGGGATATACCTGCTTCATGCTTTCTACCACCGCTTTTTTGATAATAGACTGACAATCCGGTACACTGAAGAGCTTTGACTTCAGTGCATAGCCTTTTACCGGAAAGGCCGCATTTTCCGGAATCCAGTCCGTCCAAGGAAGGGCTTTGGTTTGTTCAAAAAGTGCCTCAAAGGTTGTCGCTTCAAATTCGCCTAATTTTACCAATACACGTTCCGCAGTACGCAGCCATAAATTTGACCTGCAAATGGCCATTTCATCTCCTATAAAGGTAACTCTTCCGTCTTCTACCGTTACGGTTTCATAGCCCAAATCACGTATTTCCCGCGCTGCCAGTGCTTCCAATCCAAATAATGTTATTGCCGTCAATTCTATTTTTGCCATCATACCTCTCCCTACGTACGGTTCTAGCTTTATGCATTTATAGTTTCTACACTTTTTTACTAAAGATACCGAACTTTACACCTTAAAATACCTTGGCATTGACAGGAATCTATCAAATCTTATATTTTTCCCGATACTGGGCATACAGCTGCTCATATTCCTCAGGCTTGTTTTGGTGTAAATGCTTCAAATACATATGAGGGTCTAACTCCATTCGTGCAGAGTTTAACTGTTCAACAGCAATGCCGATATTAGAACAGTGGTCGGCAATTCTCTCCAGATTATTGATGATATCCAAGAAGATCACCCCTGCTTTCGAATTACACTTTTGCTGGGATAACCGGTCAATATGACGCATCCTCAAGGTTTCCTTGAGCAAGTCCACAATATCCTCACAAGGTTGGATTCTCTTTGCGGCTTCTATGTCTTGTTCTTCATAGGCTTTAATCGTCAAGGCAACAATTTCTTTTACCGCATTAAATATAATCGACAATTCACGCTTTGCCAAACTGGAAAATTCAATATCTTCCTTCACGATATACGTACTGTATTCTGATAAGTTAACCGCATGGTCACCTATCCTTTCGATATCGGTAATCACATGGAATAATCCCGATACGACCTTGTTTTCTTCTTTATTCAACGGGTGTCCTGACAATTTCACCAAATACTTGGTGATATCCGATTCCATAATATCAATCATGTCTTCCTGTTCTAAAATCTTTGCGTTGGAAGCCGTATTTTTATGGATAATACTCTCCATGCTTAACAACACGTTCTGCTGTGCCATCGTACCCATGCGTACCACTTCTTTCACAGCCTGGGAAACCGCAACCGCGGGGGTGGAAAGAAATCTTTCGTCCAGATTGTGCTGCCCTTTGTTTTCTTCTTTACCTTTTACAACAACATGCGCCATTTTTACCAGAATACCCGCAAAAGGCATTAATAATACGGCATTGGAAATGTTAAAAATGGTGTGAAAATCAGCAATCCCTCCGCGATTCATAGCGTTGTCCCAAAAAGAAAAGCCTATAAAACCCTGATATGAATAAATGCCGACTAAAAACACGATGGTACCCATCGTATTAAACATTAAATGAATAAAAGCAGCTTTCTTGGCATTTTTGTTCGCACCAACGGAGGATAATAATGCCGTAATACATGTCCCAATATTTTGTCCCAGAATAATAGGCACTGCCGATGAAAAAGTGACCAACCCTGTGGACGCCACCGCCTGCAAAATACCCACCGAGGCACTGCTGCTTTGGATCAGCGCCGTTACGCCGGCCCCCACGAGCACCCCTACCACAGGATGACTACAGGCCACAAACGCTTCCTTAAACTGGGGTAAATCTCTTAAGGCATATACTGCCCCTTCCATCGTAGCCATGCCCACAAACAGCATGCCGAAACCGGTCAGTATTTCACCGAGGGTATTCAGCTTCTTCCTCTTTGCAAACAGGAGAAACGCCACCCCTATTGCCACTGCAAGAGGAGCCAATGTCTTGGGCTTCAACATCACAAGATACCAAGCCCCTTTATCAATGTCACCTAATCTCAAAAGCTGTGCTGTTACCGTTGTCCCAATATTGGCACCCATAATAACCCCTACGGCCTGAGTCAAACGCATAATCCCCGCATTTACAAAACCCACAACCATCACCGTAGCCGCACTGCTGCTTTGAACCAATGTAGTAACAACTGCCCCTACCAGTACACTTCTGAAAATGTTGCTTGTCATGGTTTCAATAATTTTATGCATTTTATTGCCCGCAGCTTTTTCCAGACCATCTCCCATGACTTTCATACCAAATAAAAATAAACCCAATCCGCCTAACAGAGTAATCAAATTTGTGATACTCATAAATGACCCCCCAAAATAAATTTAACATTGTTTACTCATTTTTAACACCCAGTTAATAATTTTAACACAAATTTTATATTTTCAAAAGTCCTCTTTTGTTGTATTTTAATATAAGCTTTATGTTTCCAATATTTTATTTGGCCGATTTGCTTATAAATAAGCATGCCGGATGCTTTTGGGGGCTATATGGCTAACCTATCATCTTACCTGTGTACTTTGATCCGTTATGAATTTGAATGATTGGAGGTATCTGCCTGCAAAGCGCCGGAGCTTAGATATATTAAAATTCCATTAAAAATAATACATACGGACTTTAGATGGGTACACAAGTCTTATAAATGATTGAGATATCATCCAGCCTGCGGTACCAGATCATGTGGTCAAAACCTTCTCCCCAATAGTCCTTTATGATGAAATCAGGCCGCCCGAACTTCTTATGCCATACCAGTTGGGCACTCTTATAGCCGCTATCCAGACAGAATGCTTCAACACGGTTGCTAAGCAGGACGATGTACATAGCATTTAGCAAAAGGGTGCCTATCCCTTTCTTTTGATACTTGGGCAGCACATAAACCGTTCCGATTTCCATAACACCTTTCAGTTTCCCCCCGGTACATTCATTGATTAACGTACTGCAAGGACCGCAGACAATGGTTCCGACGATCTTCTCTTGATCACAGGCAACAAGAAAAAATCGATCTGCACCATTGGCTCCAAGGACTTCCTGCAGGAGTCTGTTTTTCTCTTCAACCTCTCGGTTGATCCCTTCCTCATTATTGCCCATACCCTCTTTTTCAAAATTATCGCGAATCGTCACCATAAACAGACGGCGTAATTCTTCAATATCCGTTTTACAAGGTCTGCGTATCAAAATATTCTCCATATCAATTGTCAACCCACTTTCTAGCCTTCTTTTTCACCATTATAACATATAAATGCAAAATAGATAGTCAGTCCCCCCCTTTCCACTAACTATCTCTAAAACACCATATACTCTATCCTTTATTTTAAATCCCCAAAAATCTAATTCTCAACTATTCATTATTAATTATTCATTATTAATTATTCATTATTCATTATTCATTATTAGTTAATTCCCCCCCTACAAAAAAGGAGGCGATTTCATCGTCTCCAACACAAACCACCTTGCTATATTCAATTCATCCCGTACAAGCGGAGAACGGACTCTTACACCCCACTCCTCACCCCCCACTCCCCACT
>JAKSBV010000480.1 GCA_022360955.1 Bacillota bacterium | reverse complement strand
GAGGGGCTTCCTGACGTTACAAAAACACAGCGTGTCACTGAAGAGAATGTCGACGGGATGAATAACCTGGTCAGGAGAAAAAGAGCTTTTGTTACAGCTTCGCTGATAGGTTACGATACTGAATTAGCATCCGGAGAGCCGGGAAGCATAGAGAATGATGTTTTTTCTGAAACTGGCATGCCAGTTGAAAGTTTCAAAGTACCGGAAATCCCTGATATGGCTTCGAGAGGACTTCGCAGGGAGATACTGATCCACTGCGAACCATCTTTCCAGGTGGATGAAGATGAGCTTAATCCCGGAAAAAGCAAAGCCATCCTGGATTTCACTCTTCCGAAAGGATGCTATGCAACAACGGTTCTCAGAGAATATATGAAAGTAGAACCGCTTAAAATGAGTTAGGGACATTATTGTCCCCAGTTTTAATTCTTAATTCTTATTCAGCTTTCACATATCATTGACTGTATGAATGCCTTGAATGGCGGAGAAGGGCGTCCTGGCCTGGACTTAAACTCCGGGTGGAACTGAGATCCGAAGAAAAACCTTTTACCGGGTATCTCTGCAATCTCCATTCTGTTCCTGTTCTTTCCAGAGAAGACCATACCTTTTGCTTCTATCCTGTCAATGAAATTGGGATTTACCTCATACCTGTGCCTGTGACGTTCTATTATCTTGGAGCATCCGTATATATTCTCGGCAAGTGAACCTGATTTCAGGTCCGCTTCGTAATCACCAAGACGCATGGTTGCTCCCATGTCTACAACATTTTCCTGTTCCGGGAGCAGGTCTATTACAGGATAAGGCGTATCCTCATCGAATTCAGTGCTGTTGGCATTCCCCAGACCTGCTACATTCCTGGCAAATTCAATAACCGACAGCTGCATACCAAGACAGAGTCCAAGGTAAGGGATATCGTTCTCACGGGCATATCTGATAGCCATTATTTTCCCTTCAGTACCCCTTTCACCAAACCCTCCAGGTACAAGTATTCCATCATACTCTGAAAGTGTTTCAATGGAAGAAGGATCTTCCTCGAAGG
>JAKSBV010000258.1 GCA_022360955.1 Bacillota bacterium | reverse complement strand
ATCCTGCCAGTACATATCTACTCCATTAATTGTATTCAGAAAGGCTACTCCGGCCCAGGCAATATAATCCAATGCTTCTTTTACCTTTTCATAGGGCTCCCCCGATGCTTTTGCAACATCTTCTGCACTCAGTTTTTTACGAAACTCCAGGTGCATCGCCATCTTTGCTTGATATTCATCAAGAATTGGGGCAAGTGCATAGTATTCGGGACCAAAAGGAATTGCCTCCCTGCTACTTCCAGCCTTTGTCCTGCCAATCTTGTTTGCAAGATCCACTATTTCTTGCCTATACGCTCTATTATCCACATCTGCCCAAGTTAAAGCAAAATTAAATCGTTGTGACTTGTTAAAATTTGTTTTCTCCCGTTTATTTGCCATTGTTCTACCCCCTTTTGGTTAATTCCTGTCTAATCCAATTAACCCACCCTTCAATACCTTCTCCGGTTTTTGCAGAAATAGGCAAAATAATAATATCTTTGTTTAGCTTTCTTGCTCTTTGTTCAAGTAAATCCATTCTAAAATCAAAATGTTCTATGGCATCCATTTTACTAACAATCAGTACATCCACTTTTCCAAATATCTTAGGATATTTTAGAGGTTTATCATCGCCTTCCGGCACACTTAATATAGCTACATTTTTCATTGCTCCTGTATCATATCCTACAGGACATATTAAATTCCCTACGTTTTCCAAAAAAACCAAATCCAATTCTTTTACCCCTAATTCATCAAGACCTTGCTTTGTCATGGTAGCATCTAAATGACACATCCCATTTGTATGCAACTGAATGGCTTTTGCTCCTGCCTCTTGAACAATTTTCGCATCCACATCTGAATCTACATCTGCTTCCATAACGCCGATCTTCAATTCTTTCTTTAATGCTTTTATGGTACTCACTAGTGTCATTGTCTTTCCACTTCCTGGTGATGACATGATATTGATGAAATATGTACCTTGTTTCTTTAGTTCATCCCTTGTGGCCTTTGCAACTTTTGCATTATCTTCATGGATATTTTTCTTGATAGTAAAAACCTTTAATTCATTCATTTTCGACCTCCAACAATTGATTATATTTTGATTATAGCAAGAAAAAAACGCCCCAACAATGATGATTTTTTAACCTTTTTTTAGAGTAATTACTTTACCAAAGTGTTTACATCTTAAAGATAGAATGTAATACTAAATAATTCAGTTGTTTCTCCTGTTTTCATGTACATGAATTGTAAACAGAAACCTAAAGCAATTTTTTTTACGAACAGTATATGTAGATTTTTTATGTTGAATTGAATTCAACATATCGTGCTAAAGAATCAACAGGAAATACTTATGCCATTATCTTAGTTATTTTTTTAACTATTGAAAGAATTTTCTTAGGGTGGTAAAATATAATTGTATATTTTCCACATAAAAATAATTGATTTTTAAATAATGGTGGGATCGTTATGCATAAAAATCTTAAGTTTCATATTTTATCAGAAGGGCCAATAAACGGTGTAAGCGCAACTTGTCGAAAATATAACATTTCCAGGACTATTTATTATCGTTGGTTAAAAAGATATAAAACTCAAGGAATTGAAGGTCTAGAAGATATCAAGAAAAATTTTGTGCCCATAAATAAAACAAGCGCTGGGATAGAAAATGCGTTATTTAGCCTTTTCAAGACATATCCTCATTACGGGCCTAAATCCATCAAATACCTATTAGAAGAAATTGGCTATCATATAAGTGAATCAGCAGTTTTTAATATCATGAAAAGACATAATTTAACCAGTAAAGAAAGTAGAATCCGATTTGCGAAAAAGAAAATGAATACTACTACAAGTACTCTTCCTCCTTTAAGCGAGTTAAACAGTGGAGAATGCTGGATATTTTGGGTAACGGATTATGGTAATTATAAATCCATAGGTAATATCTATGAGTATACCATCTTTGATTTTAAGAGTAGAATTGCCTGTACAAGGTTGTATCATGATATATCATCTAATAATTTTGAAGATCTATTTACTGCTGTGGCTATGCCCGTTGCACAAACTCTAAACTTTAGCACCAAGTATTTGTGCTTTTTTC
This sequence comes from Bacillota bacterium, assembly GCA_022360955.1. Lineage (GTDB taxonomy): Bacteria > Bacillota > Clostridia > SK-Y3 > SK-Y3 > JAKSBV01. The sequence goes on along the minus strand of JAKSBV010000258.1, from coordinate 262 downwards.
AAGACTCAAAATTCATGAAACAAACCAAAAACATCTTAATTTCAAAAATTAGTAAAATAGCTCAAGATAATGGGCTTGATGTAAAAATACATATTCTTAAATCAGATGATACTTTGGCAAAGACTCATGATTTAAGAAAGCAATATACAGAAGGTTGTCTATCATTTCTAATGCCCCTAATTTATGAAGGTATGGCTTTCAGTGACCTAAAAATTCAACTTCAAAATAACATTAGAGCCTATAATTTAAACCATAAATTATT
>JAKSBV010000200.1 GCA_022360955.1 Bacillota bacterium | reverse complement strand
TGCCTCACTTATGTAATTTTCCTTTAAACTTGAATTATTTATTGGCAATCCGTCTAAGCAAATCATTGTAAACATCTTCTGCCAAATGATTGACATTTGTTTCATCTGGATATGTGCTGTCTTTAACCTCGGCTGCATATTCTTTTGGATTTTCTTAAGTTCCTCTATAGGTAATCCGGTTATTCTATGAATCGTATCAATAATTCATATTATCACTAAGTATATTTGCTGCAACTTCCTTAATCCCTTCTTCTCTATCACGAAGTCTGTTATCATCCTTAAAATTCAGTATAGCATTTAATAAACTGAGTAAGATGTCCTTATTCTCTTGTCGTCCGAAAATCCGCTGAAATATAAAGTCATTTTTAGCTTTTAACCTTTTTTTCATCGGTACCACCTCAGCTTCATTATACCATAAACCGGCATATAATTAAAAGATAATTTCACATCCGTTTCCGGCTATATCGGCAGTAATGAGGATGATGTCTTTTACGCACTCCTATGTTTGAAAGAATGTTTTGATTCACTGGTAGGGTTCAAGACAGAGAAGATATTGCGGACTCTTTCCATATACTTTATCCAAGGACAATGTCAGCGTATCTTAGGTCCGCCCTACAAACACACTACGAAAAATATCCGGTACATCAATATAGTAAATTTATACCAGTTTGGTTAATCCGGTGTTAAAAAACTTAGCTGCTCATATTTGGGTTTGATACATTCAAAAAACTTGCGAGCTAAGGAGCTTATCGGCGGTAAGGTCACAATAAATGATTCTGCCGTTTCCTTCAACCTCTGCTACTAAAGATAACCAACTTTAAACCTTAAAATACTATTTACACAAACAACGATGATTCTGCGTTTTTTGTGTAAATATAAATTCTATTTTAAAGTTGGGTATCTATATAGCGCCAAGCTTTTCGACAAGTGTTTTTATTCCGATTCCCTCTAACGGAGGAAAGATTATAGGTTTGCATTAATAATCAATCAGAGTGAAATGTTAGAGTATATACATTAAAAACGTCAATTTTAAGCTGAGAACAATACATGCGGATATAAACTATTATACTTATGATCTTTTGGATATTCTACTTACATGCTCTTTATTGAATATTTGAAAATCTAGATAGGTAGTGGATTTAAGCGATATTAGGATAGGAGGATATTTTTGTATATTTATTCCCCCAAATAGTCAAGTTGATTGCAGTACTTTTGGCTGTTGCGCTAGGCCTTATCTAGCTTGATTGCCATAAAGGCAGATGTTGGAAAACAAAAACCAACCCTACCCATGGCTTGAAGCGATAAAATCTTCGATGGCAAGGGCTATCGGAATGAATAGGTAGACCATCCAGCCAGGATGCCACATCCCCTTAAAAAACCCTAAATACAGGAACACTAATGTACAGGATAAAGCGGCGATGGTTGTTATCGCACCCTGACGTTTCTCATCTCGTCTTCTCTGAGTTATCCCACTTTCTTCCGACACTTCCAGTGCTTGCTTATTCAGCATGTAGAAGCGCTCGAACATAAATCCGGCTTTGATTATAATTAATATTCCACCTAAGGCCATAAGGACAAATATGATCATCTGAATCTGTTGGGATAATGGTTCAATGATAAATACGAAGGCTCCCAGAAGCAACATGGCGATTCCGACCATGATGTACTTTTCTGCCCGAAGCTTCAGTTCCAAAGCTACCAACACCGGTTTCTTGCTCGCTCCGGCTTCGTCACTGCCTTTGAGCAGTTCATCTAAAGTGACTCCAAAAATCTCC
>JAKSBV010000414.1 GCA_022360955.1 Bacillota bacterium | reverse complement strand
AGCAATCAATTTATTTAACTCTTCATTGGAAAATGTTAGCAGATATTTTGAGCAGGTTTGAAGATTTTCCCTGCGGATGAGTTCATTTATAAAATCAGCCAACCCGGCATCATGATCTGCAGCAGCTCTAAGTTCTTTAAAATCGTATTTTATTTGAGTCGTTCCCAGCAGATAATCAACACTTACATTGAAATAATCGGAAATTTTTATTAATGTGCCAAAGTCCGGCTCTTTTCGTCCAGTCTCATACCCTGAAATTGTTGTTCTTCTGAGGTTAAATATTTCTCCTAATTTCTTTTGGGTAATATTTTTTTCTTTTCTTAAATTTTTTAAAACTTCTCCAAACTCCATCAGAAATCAACTCCTACATGATGTACATTATAACAGAAACAAGTATTTACCAGCACAATATTACCCTATAAGAATCATAATAAATAAAAAACGTTGACAAATATTCTAAAAGAATCTAAAATAGCATTAAAAGATGCTTATGGAATCATTACAATCATTGGAATTGATGGAGGAATAGCTATGCATAATCAAAACTTTACAAATTCCAGAGAAAAAGAACTGCTCAACCTCAAAGAATCCATAAATATGCGTAGAACAGAGTTAAATAACCTGGTTATTGAAAATTATAAGGATCATCAGGGACTAATCGTATCGGAAGAGATACAGCATTTGAGCAAGGAGCTTGACGAACTGATCAGTACATATTTACGGCTTCAAGAAGAGCAAACGAATCAAAAAGAATAGGATTGACGCCTAAGACATATAAAATAGAGGGATATGTTCCTTTTCCGAGAATGCCGGTAAAAAACAAAAAGCTGCTTAATCCGTGAGGATTAGGCGTTTTTTTGTATAAAATACATTGAGATGTTCGGAAATTAGAGAATGTTAAAAAAATATCTTGGTGGTTACCAACAAGATATGGTAATATAGAAGTATCAATTTATGAGGGCAAAGGGCATGGGAGGCGTTCACATGAGAAAGAAAGGGAATAAAGGCAGTCAGAATAAAAAAATCTGTAATCTCCAGAAGTCTATTGATATGCTGAGAACAAAGCTGTACTGGCTGGTTGCCGAAAATTTTAATCATACAGAAGGATTAACGATAACGGAAGACATTGAGAAAGTGAGCCGAGAACTGGACCAACTGATCATCACGTATCTGCAAAATCAGGCAGAATGTACAGAGGAATCCAATAAGCCGTCATCACTTGGCAGTGAAAAGGAATTAAGTAAACTTTAGTGTATATACCCATAATGGAATGGGTAATAAAGAAAGGATGATACCAATGTCTAAAGTATTTCCGGAACCAATCTTGAATCTGCCGCAGGCAGATATTCCATTAAGCGGTGTTACGGCCTATTTATCGCAAGGGGACAGTGAACAGATGCTTTTTATGGAATTTAGTGAAGATGTAAATTTACCGGAACATTCCCATGCAAGTCAATGGGGGATAGTGCTTGAGGGCAGAATTGATTTGATCGTCGACGGTATTTCCCATACATACAAAAAGGGAGATAGATATTTTATCCCGGAAGGTGTAAAGCATTCGGGAAAAATCTATGCAGGCTATGCCGATATAACGTTTTTCAATCAAAAGGACAGATATACGAAAAAGTGATTAAAATACCGGAGGGTTATGATTGTACAAACATCATAAAGATTCTTCAAAAAAAAACTGAAAATGAAGAGGTAATACACAATAGGGTCTATTAATAGTGTATAATATATATAAATCTTGATCTAATGAAAGGGGGCCTATCCATGTTTAAAGAGGTTGCATATGATGAGTATATGACAAAAGTGAACAAAAAGCTCAGAAGCGGCGGGATATTCCTAACGGCAAAAGGTGAAAAACCAAATACGATGACCATAGGCTGGGGTTTTATCGGTCACATGTGGGGGAAACCTATTTTTCTCGTACCGGTCAGGAAAACCAGATTTACCTATGGCCTGATTGAAAAAAGCAATGAGTTCACCGTGAGCATTCCTTTTGACGGGCTCAAGAAAGAGCTGGCCTTGTGTGGCAGCAAGTCGGGAAGGGATATTGATAAATTCCGGGAATGTGCTTTAGAGGCTGTAGAGGGAACGGTGATAAACACGCCGGTTATCGGGCAATGTGATCTGCATTACGAATGCAAAGTGGTATTTAAGCAGGAAATGAACCCGGAACATCTGGATATTGAATATGATGGAAAATGGTATGGCAAAAAGGATTATCATATGCTGTATTTTGGTGAAATTGTGGCGTGTTATGTGAAAGAGTAAATGCTCCTTAAATGGGACACTGTTTTTTAGAAGCAGTGTCTTTTTTTGCAGTTTTTGCAGAATTGGTATCTTCTGCAGAGGGAGAAAGCAGCAACAAAATATTGGAAACGGCCATTAATCCGTTCGCAGCCCCAACTCTCAACGGGTGTATAAATGCTGGCTGAAGAAAATTATTCCAACAACTTTTCTTCACCTACACTAAATACACCCACCCTCAACTATGTATAACCTTGGAGCTTTGGTGCTTGCAATGCTATTTAACTTGCACAATGCGTTAAGCTATTAAGATATCAAATGTCCTTAACGGTCTGTTGAGATTTTTGAACCAGCCATTTCCCAACAGGAAAAGAAATAACAAAGAAGACGGAAATAACCACGCTTATAATCACACCTGTTTGATACATCTGCGTCAGACTAAGATGGTCGAGGAACCATCCGCCGCCCAAGCTTCCGATCACGCCGCTGCCCCCGAAAAAGACGGCAGAGGCAACCGTCTGGGCGGTGGACTTTAATTCTTGTGGTGCCAGGGAGTCCACATAATAAACGGCGCCGGTCAGAAAAAGAGCAAACGAAGGCCCTTGAAGGGCTTGCAACAAAATTACATCTGTAGGTGTGCTGGCTAACAAAAGCAATACCTGCCGCAATATGAAAAAAACAGTTGATGCCAAAATCAGGTACACAGGTTTAAATTTTTTTATCAAATGCTTTGAGCATAAAAATATGGGTACTTCGGATATTGCCATAATGGAAAAACATAATCCCAGTTGTTCCCCCGTTCCCCCTACTTCTTCCATGAGTTGTGCCAGAAACATAAAAGAACCGCGATGGGGAACAAATAATACAATTGCAAAAATAAGAAAAACCACATAGTAATAGTTATGTAAGAGTCTTTCGATTTTCAAGTCGGCAAATGAGGTACGGTGTTCGGCCGGATTGTCGACTTTTACCTTTACGGCGCGCAGCACGGTCAGCGCTGCCAATATTGCATAGGCCGGAAAGATAATATATATGGACGTATGATCTACAATGACGCCAAGGATATAAGCGGTAATGGAAAATCCTATCGACCCCCATAACCGGATGTTGCCGTAAGAGATATCTTGTTCCGTTTTGATGCCTTGAATCACCCAGCTATCCATTAAAGGTGCCATAGCGCTTTCGAAAAAAGTAATAATTGCCAATATCAAGCCAAGCAGCAAAACCGATTCATAAAGCGGCATAGACAGAATGATGCAGGCTGAAAAGGCAATGCAGAAGATAAATACTTTTTTGACAGACCGTATCCAATCACTTACCATTCCCCAGAAGGGCTGTGCAAAAATAACGGTAAATGAATTAATGGCCAGTAACGTTCCGATTGTAGTATTGTTGTATCCCCTATCGATCAAAAAAACGACAAGAAAAGGATAGTATGTTGAACATGTTGCCCAAAAAAAGAATTCCAAGCTTGCAAAACGTATTAATTTCGGATTGAGTTTACTGATGATACTTTTCATATTTGATTTCCCCTATACTTACGTCATTTATTTATCGTGTTGTATATAGTTAATATAGCTGTATTATATTGCCCCATCAATTTCAACATTTTTTCCGGACTTGAAATTCGGGATGCTGTCAGCGTATAAACTTGTATCTTATCGGTAATAGTTTAATAAAGACAGCCCGTTTTGGACCTGTCAATGTCTTTTGAACAAATAACCGGGATGCTGTGCTTTTTGTTCAAATGCATATACGGTTTTAAAGGGTCATCTCCATATATTGAACGTCATCTCTTTTTCGCGCTCAATATAGGTAGTTTAACATAAAACAATGGTATTGTCAGTAGGAAAAAAGACATATTTTACGGTTGCTTTTTGATGACCGGTTTGATAAAATCATCAAATAAGGTAGTGAAATGAAAGGAGATTAGGAAAGGGGAGGACAATTACCATGTTTACGTTTAACCATAACAATCTGAATGTTTTGGACCTTGAGAAGAGCCTGGCTTTTTACAAAGAAGCGCTGGGGTTAGTGGAAACAAGGAGGAAGAAGGCCGGGGACGACAGCTTTATACTTGTATTTCTGGGAGATGGAACAACCGCGCATAAACTGGAGCTAACATGGTTAAGGGACCGAAAAGAACCTTATAACCTGGGAGAAAATGAATTTCATCTTGCTTTTATTGCGGATGACTTTGACGCCGCTTATGCGCTGCATAAAAAAATGGGATGCATTTGTTATGAAAATAAAGCGATGGGTATTTATTTTATAGCAGACCCGGACGGGTATTGGCTTGAGATCATACCCAAACGGTAAGTGTTTATCGCAGATACTGAAAAGGAGGCAGGCATTTGATGAATGACGCAACAAATCCGATTGTAACCATTGAAATGGAAAATGGGGAAACGATGAAGGCAGAACTATACCCGGAGGCAGCTCCGAATACGGTGAACAATTTTATTTCATTGGTGAGAAGCGGTTTTTATGACGGTTTAATTTTTCACAGGGTTATTCCGGGCTTTATGGTTCAGGGCGGATGTCCGGAAGGGGCCGGCATCGGGGGACCGGGTTACAATATTAAAGGTGAATTTAAGGGCAATGGTTTTGACAACGATCTTAAGCATACCCGCGGGATATTGTCGATGGCAAGGGCACAGCCCCCTGATTCCGCCGGTTCACAATTTTTTATCATGGTTGCGAATGCTTCGCACCTTGACGGGCAATATGCGGCTTTTGGCAAAGTTGTTGAAGGCATGGAGGCCGCGGACAAAATTGTATCCGCCGATACGGACCTTAGAGATAAGCCGCTGGAGCCTCAAGTCATGAAAAAAGTAACGGTAGAGCTTTTTGGCAAAAACTATGACGAGCCGGAAACAATGGATGCATAAATCCGTTTTTTTAGTCCATAATAAAGATAGCCAACGTTAAACCTAAAAACACTATTTACACAAAGAATGATGATTCTGCGTTTTTTGTGTAAATATAAATGCCATTTTTAAAGTTGGGTATCTATAATGGTGAATAACCCATAAGGAGATAATGTTATGGACTCAAAAAATAGATTGAACGAAGTGCCTTTGGCACATTTAAATGAGGAAGAACTCCGGCAAATAAGAGAGCTGGAGCAAAAATTCGGTGATAAGTATTTTTTGATGGCGTTGAAAAAAGACCATTTCACAAGCTAACAAAAAAATTCCCCAGATAGACATGGGGAATTTTTTTTATTAGCCTTTCCATAAGGTTATTTCCATAATTTTCTTCACTTCCACTAAATACACCCCCTATGGGGTTAAATCAGTGAGGTGCTGAAATACCGTTCCGCCCTATCTGCAAGGATGGTTGCAATAACTTTATCCCTGCCGTATTTTTGCGCCATCTGTTGTGCCGCCCAAACATTGGCACCGGAAGAGGTTCCTACGAGTGCGCCCACCGTGCGGGCCAAGTCTCTGGCGGTTCTGATTGCATCGTCGTCGGTTACTTCGACTACTTCATGAATGAGGGAAGTGTCCAGTACCGGGGGAATAAAGCCGTCACCGATCCCCTGTATTTTATGTAATCCGGGTTCGTGGCCCAGCAGTGCGGAGACGTTTTTCGGTTCTACCGCTACAATGCTGCATTGAGGATTCCTTTCTTTAAGAAATCTGCCGACACCGCACAACGTGCCTCCGCTTCCCAGGCCTGAGACAAATATATCTACTTTGCCGTCAAGCTGATTCCAGATTTCCTTTGCCGTAGTAAGATAATGAATTTCCGGATTATCCGGATTTTCAAATTGCTGTGGAACAAAGATGTTGGTATCTTCACCGGCCCGTTTTTTGACTTCTTCAACTGCACCGGCAATGCTTTTATCGGCCGGTGTAAGAATAATTTCAGCACCGAATGCGGCAATGATTTTTTTGCGTTCTTCACTCATGTTTTCAGGCATTACGATCACAACGGGATAGCCCTTTTGTATGCCGATCAGCGATAGCCCGATCCCCGTATTGCCGGACGTGGGTTCCATAATCGTCATACCCGGCCGTAAATCTCCCCGGGCCTCAGCTTGTTCAATCATGTATTTTGCGATACGATCCTTGATACTTCCGCCGGGGTTAAGGAACTCGGCTTTGGCAAATATATTTGTTCCCTGCATCTTGTTTAGAGGCATCATCGGCGTGTTACCGATCATATCAAGTATTGTCTTGGTCATCATTCTATACGATACTCCTTTACGATGTTTTTAATACTGTATAATATTCTTTTATTTTCAAATATGTACCTATTATATGGTTCAACTTCTTTTTTGCGTTCAATATATTTTAATATTCACCTCCTATTACTTATTATACCATAAAAAAATAGCCATAGATTTCGTAATCAATCCTCAGCGCTCAGCCTTCGACTATTTTTCCCTTAGAACGTCAGCTGTCGGATATCGAATTTAAAACGGCATTTATAGTTGCGCAAGCGACAATGTGAAAGATATTTGGAGAAATATGTATAAAATTTTAAAAAAAGAATACAAGATACTTCTTATGTGTATACTAAGAAATGTATGTATATATTGAACGCACCAATGACGCTGTAAGGCCGGACAGTCCATTGTGCGTTCAATGGCTTTGAAGGCATGGCATTTGGCCATAGGTCCCACAAGAGTCATGAAAATAGTGAATGGGAAACACATAGAAATAAAACGGACACATAAAAATGAAATATAAGGATCAAAATACTGTGGTGAAAAAACAGGGTCCAATTGCTGAATGTACAAAAACAGGAATCAATCAAAGTTTTGGATACACGGAACGCGAAAAATTCAAAATGCAGGATATAAAGGCTTTTCGCGTTCAATATCACATAAGAAAGGGAGAATTGCATGAAAGCACTTATTATGGCCGGAGGGGAAGGAACAAGACTTAGACCGCTTACGTGTAACAGACCCAAACCAATGGTGCCGGTGATGAATAAGCCGGTCATGGAACATATCATTCAGCTGTTAAAACAGCATAATATTACGGAAATCGGTGTTACACTTCAATATATGCCTCAGATCATTCGAGAATATTTCGGTGACGGATCGGATCTGGGCGTAAACATACGATATTATGTGGAAGAGTCTCCTTTAGGTACGGCCGGAAGTGTCAAAAACGCAGAAGAATTTCTGGACGATACCTTTATTGTCATTAGCGGAGACGCTTTGACGGATATTAATCTGAGCAAAGCCATTGCCTATCATCAAAATAACAATGCCGTTGCCACATTGGTGCTGGCCCGTGTGGATGTGCCCCTTGAATATGGGGTTGTGGTGACGGACAACCATGGGAAAATCACGAGGTTTCTTGAAAAACCAAGCTGGAGTGAAGTTTTCAGCGATACGGTGAATACGGGTATATATATACTGAACCCTAGGGTGCTTGCGTATTTTAATGCCGGTGAAAAATTCGATTTCAGCAAGGATTTGTTCCCGCTGTTGATGGAAGACGAACAGCCCATGTACGGATATGTAGCAGAGGGATATTGGTGCGATATCGGAGATCTGTCTGCTTATCAGCAATGCCATTTTGATATTTTGGATGGGAAAGTAAATATTCCGAACCACGCAAGGGAAATAGCCGAAAAGGTATGGGTCGAAGATCCGGTGGAAATTGCAGACACCGCACAAATAACAGGTCCGGTCTTGATCGGCAGTCATACTAAAATTAAGGACTATGCCGCAATTTCTGATTTTACGGTCATTGGCAGTGACAATATCATTGGAGAATACAGCTCTTTTAAGCGTACGATCCTATGGAAAGGATGCAATATAGGGCAAAAAGTACAGCTTCGGGGATGTACCCTTTGCAACAAGGCTCAAGTAAAAGAAGCCAGCTCGGTTTTCGAACAAGCGGTTGTCGGCGGCAATACGGTAGTCAAAGAAAGGGCTGTTGTCAAGCCGGGTATCAAAATATGGCCTTCCAAAACCGTGGAAAGTGACACTGAAATAAATGTGAATCTGGTGTGGGGGGCAAAGTACTCAAAAATGTTGTTTGGGGAAAAGGGTATTCTGGGAGAAGTAAATGTAGACCTTACCCCTGAATT
>JAKSBV010000478.1 GCA_022360955.1 Bacillota bacterium | reverse complement strand
TTTGCAGAGGAAGAAAAGCGCAGGGTTCTAGAGCAGGTCCGAACGGTCAAAGATAAGCTAAAACATTTCAGGATACTGCTTATTACAAGAAGTATTTCGGCAATGCCCGACCTAATAAAAAAATACACCGTCGATTATGGACTGCAGGTATCCTATGGCGTAGTTCTATTGCCCGAAAGCGATAGACAAAATTTCGATATCACCGGAACCATTTTTGATAATTTAATGAAAAGAATAGAGGATGCTAAAGAGAAGTATAGTAAAGAAATGATTGTGCAGATTAATGCTTCGATGGAGATGCTGCAATCCATGGCAGAAGAATGTGATGCGATTTTCGGCACAGGGGATCATTTCTTTGAAAAATTGGGCATACCTGTTATTCATATCCGCCATGAGGAGATGTCATTGTCCTTTGAGTCTTATGTGAGAAGCGTCAATAGGATATACCAAAAGGTGAAAGACAGGCAGCAGCATCCCCATATGTTATTGAATAAAATGGACTTTAGCCCGGAGCATTTTCCCCTGTTACCTGAAAAAAATATTGCAGCAGCAAGGGAAATGTGGTTGAGAATGTGGCTGAACAGAAAGGAAAAATAGAATGAAATGCGGAAACTCTTGCAGGCTTTTCGGGGCCTATCAGGCATTGTCGGGTATAGAAGACAATATTGTTCTCCTTCACTCGGTAACAGGATGTCATTTTGGAACGATGAATTTCCATGTGGCCGGAGATATGTCGGATATGAGACAGACCTCCACGATTATTAATGACAAAGATGTGATATTTAACGGGGAAAACTCACTGAGGAAAGCGCTGGCGTATATATTAGAGCTTTATAACCCCGGGTGTATTACGGTAATAACCGGTTGTGTCAGCCAGATGATCGGAGATGATGTGGAAGGTGTCGTTTCGGAATTTAAGCATAAAGTAAGGTGTATACATATCCAGGGGGCAGGGTTCCAAAGTGATTTTGAAGAGGGCTATGAAGAAGCGCTTTTAACATTCGCAAAGGTATTTTGTAAAAGGACTAAAAGGGCCGATGAACCTACAATCAATATACTGGGTATGCTTTATGACGATTACAAAAAAGAAGCCGACATCAACGCACTGAAGAACTTGCTGAAGGGCAAGGTGAGGATTAATTGTGTCACCGCCGGCTGCCGTTTTCAGGACTTCGAGAAGCTTTCCGGTTCACAGATCAATATTGTCTTTGGCAGGGGAAAAAAGCTTGCACTTTATATGGAAGAAAAATACGGACAGCCTTTTATTGAGGTTGATTATCCTTATGGTCTGGAGGGCATCAAAAGATTTCTTTCTGTTCTTGGGAACTTTTTTAACCTCAGCTTTCATCAAGAAATAAAAAGGATGGAAGGAGATACGTTAAAGGCTGTAAAAAAGGTTTACTCCTATTTGCAGGCATTCTACGGACTGCCTGTTTGCCTCTGTGGTTCAAAGGGGAGAAGGGAAGGGATGCAAAGCTTTTTAAGAGATGAACTGGGGATGGAGATTGTTTCCACTGCAACAGCTTCTGCCGATCTGTGTATGGAAGATTTTATTGAAAGCGTGCTGGCAACAGATACCGCACTCGTTTTTGGCAGCTCATTTGAAGCAGATATTTCCGACAGGCTGAATGTACCTTTGATTCAGTACGATTATCCCGTTTTTCACCGGGTATGCATAAGTGACAGCCCGTATATAGGAGCAAAGGGGACGATTCATCTGGTAGAAGATATCTTGAATGCGGTCATGAACGGTCCCAAAAATAAAGGAGCGCTATATGATGAAAAAGATATGTATTTACGGTAAGGGAGGGGTTGGTAAATCGACTACGGTTGCAAATCTTGCTGCCGCTTTCGGGCAGATGGGTTTAAAGGTTGCCGTGATAGGGTGTGACCCCAAAGCAGATTCCACAAGAAATATCATGGGATATAGAATCCCTTCTATTTTGGACATGCTGCATAACAGGGATGAACATGCCGAATTTGCTGCTTACGGTTACCAAAATATCCTTTGCATAGAGTCGGGAGGTCCGCAGCCGGGGACCGGTTGTGCAGGAAGAGGCATAGTGGTGGCCTTGGAGACAATAGACAGCCATCATCTTTTGAAGGAAATCGATGTAGCGATTTACGATGTGCTGGGCGACGTAGTTTGTGGAGGTTTTTCCGCACCTTTAAGGGAAAATGTAGCGGATCATGTATATTTGGTAACCACTTCCGACTATATGTCCGTTTATGCGGCCAACAATATCTGCAAGGGTATTGAAAAATACGCAAAATCCGGCAGCATCGGTTTATCGGGATTGATTTACAATGGCAGAAGCAGTTTGAACAATTCCTTAGTCATTGATGCCTTTGCTGAAAAGATAGGTTCCCGGGTAATCGGTGTAATTCCGATGAGCCCATACATCAGCAAAGCGGAAATCGAAAGAAAAACCGTCATCGAAAAGTATCCCGATGAAGAGATCAGCCTACAGATTAAAAAACTGGCAAAGGCGATTTACGAAAACAGATCTAAAGTTGCGCCTGTGCCTTTGTCAGATGAAGAGTTAGAAGCGCTATATATGGATTGACCACGACAGATGCGTACAAAGCGGTGGAATCATGGGGACGGTTCAAGGCATTCGGAAATGTAAAAAGAGCCGAAGAGAAACAATGGAACCGTCCCCGGTCCCCCTGGGGTATCGGATATAGCGTATATAAAGGAACGGATATAAACCTTGGCAAGCCTGTGTATTGAGTAGAAAATAGGCGTGCGGCGGCGAATAAATCGCCCTATCAAAAAAACAAGTATGTTCGGTTAGGGGTATCCCTGGCCGGTTGCGGGCCGGCCGGCAAATCAACGATAACGAAAACAAAGCAGCGGACAAAAAATCCGTTCCGGTGTCCACATTAGGCAACTTTATGAGAAAGATTTTGTTGGCATTTGTTAAGGATCATACAGGTAACAGCTGTACAAACGTCCATACAGGCCTTTATATCAAAGGAAATCTTGTGGGCATGTCCGATGTATTGGGCATGTTCTTTTTCAATATAGGCTTCAATCGAAAAGTTGCATTTGTTCATTGTCTGAGATATATTGTCGATTGCATCAATACATGCCTGATTTAAATTGATCTTTCTGATCCTGCGATCCAGCGTATATTCATAAAAAACATGGTTTAGTATGTTGTGGTATTTCGGGTGGTTGTGTGCCATGCAAAAATAATCTGCAAGATAATGTGTAACGATGCCCAAGTCAATTGAAAAATCCCGGAGTTCTTTTCCCATTTTAGGAATTAACCGGTTTTGCAGATCGTTGATCATATGATATACAAATCCTTGGGTTTCTTTTTTATAATGGGGTACGGAACTCAAGATATGGTTAATGTCTGGTTTTATGGAGCCGTATTTAAAGCCTTTCATATCAAGCTGTATATGGAGCTTTTCTTGAATTGCACTGCAAATAACCTTGGATATTAGTCTATGTGTTTGTATCAACAACTCATTCACCTTCTTTTTTTGAAAATCCTTTTGCGTAGATACCAATCTTTATTAGCATCATTGCCTATACAGTGCGTAACTTTTAATTGTAGTATAATTTATAAATGATGTATTTAGATTAAATTAATGTTAAATTTGTGTAATTATTTTAATCAAAAATGGTATAAAAATATTGTTTATGGATAAAAGTAAATGGGTATATATGTAATAAAAGAGTTTGTTAATTTTTTATTTAAGCTGAAAAGGAGTATTGCCGTTTATTTATTAAGCAATACAGAAGGGGGAAAGCAGGTATGAAGATTGTAGTGATCGGATGTACACACGCAGGTACGGCAGCCATTGTAAATGCTGCCAAGCTTTATCCGGAGGCTGAAATAACGGTATATGAACGGAATGATAATATATCATTTCTGTCTTGTGGCATAGCCCTGTATGTAGGGGGGATTGTAAAAGATCCTAAAGGATTATTCTATAGTTCGCCGGAAGCGTTGGCAGCAATAGGCGTAAAAACTAAAATGAGTCATGATGTCTTAGAAGCCGATTTGTCGCAAAAGAAACTCAAGGTGCGGAATCTTGACACACAAGAAGAATTTGAAGAGATATTTGATAAATTAATTGTGACCGTTGGGTCGTGGCCAATCGTTCCAAAGATTGAGGGCATTGATCTGGACAATATTTTGCTGGCCAAAAATTTCTATCATTCCAACACCATTATTGAAAAGGCAAAAGAGGCAAAGGATATTGTAATCGTAGGTGCGGGATATATTGGCACCGAACTGGTAGAAGCCTTCGAGAGAAACGGAAAAAATGTGACGCTTATTGATAGCATGGACCGTATCCTCAGCAAATATCTTGACAAGGAGTTCACGGACCCTGCGGAAAAGGCCTTTTCCAATCATGCCGTAACGCTGGCATTAGGGGAAACCGTTACCCGATTTGAAGGACAGAAGGGAAAAGTTTCGGCAGTCACTACGACGGCCGGCAGCTATAAAGCCGATTTGGTCATATTGTGCATAGGCTTTAAGCCGAATACCCGCCTGTTTGAAGGCCAACTTGATATGTTGGATAATGGCGCGATTGTTGTAGATGAAAATATGCGCACAAGTGCGGAAGATGTATATGCGGCGGGGGATTGCTGTGCGGTCAGGTATAATCCGACAGGGCAATACACCTATATTCCGCTGGCTACCAATGCGGTTCGTATGGGTACATTGGTTGCCAGGAATCTGGTTAAGCCAACGGTAAAATATATGGGGACCCAGGGTACTTCGGGCATTAAAATTTATGAACATAATATCGCTGCTACCGGTTTAACCGAAGAAGGGGCCAAAGAAGCGGGTATAGAGATTGGGACGGTGACGGTGACCGATGCGGATCGTCCGGAATTTATGCCTACCTATAATACTGTAACCTTAAAGGTGGTATATGAAAAGAAATCGCGTATCATTCTAGGCGCGCAGATTATGTCAAATGCAGATTTGACCCAATCCGTCAATACAATGTCCGTATGCATACAGAACAAAATGACTATTGAGGAATTGGCGTTTGTGGACTTTTTCTTCCAGCCTCATTTTAATAAACCGTGGAATCTATTAAATCTTGCAGGCCTCAGCGCTGAGGAATGACGCATATTGCAGGGATAGAGACAAGAGGGCGGTTCCCCAAAAGGGGGAGCCGCCCTTTGCTATGCCCTATTTTGGTGGAAGTGCCGTTAGAGCATGGAGAAAACATACCCTCGACAAAGAAAAAGTGCCGATCGTATGTTTTATTTTATTGCAGCCAATAATAACATTATAAAGACCCTAAGCGTTAAGGAGGTTTTATGCATGATAAAGGTGGAACATCTGTTTCATTCCTATTC
>JAKSBV010000395.1 GCA_022360955.1 Bacillota bacterium | reverse complement strand
TTCTTCCGTCCTCTCAATAATATCCTGCTGATCATCACTGGATAATTGGGTGAAATATGCACTGTATCCCGCAACTCTTACGATTAAGTCGGAATAATTCTCAGGATGCCTTTGAGCATCAAGAAGTGTTTTCCTGCTGACTACATTAAACTGCATTTGTGAACCGCCGGCAGCAAAGTACTGATCAATCATACTCACAAACCTTTTTAGTCCTGAAAACTGTTGAATACCGTTGTTAAATGCTTTATTTTCATTGTAACCGGAAATCCTCCCCACCTCCTCTCAACACAAATCTTCAGGAACAACTTTTAAATTATAGAGGGACCCGCATGACAGCAGGATATTGTTTAATTTAGACACTGAAGATATTGCAGCAGTAGGCCCCTTTGTATCAGTCCCTCTCATTGGGGATTGTCCGTCAGCTACAGGTGTCCATGCTTCTCTTCCATCCGGTGTGGCGCCGCATACTTTACCAAAAGGTGTGTTGCTGGATACCGTACTGGTTGAACAGTGCAAAGTACAGCCAATAGGTCCTCTTCTATATCGAGTGTTTCTAAATTTAACCAAAGAATTTGCAACATATGCCAACATATCCCTGGAAAGTTCGTCAACTTCGTCTATATCATTACCATATTTGGAAACGTTGAGGCACATTGCTTTTATTTCCGGACCGGTCGGATCGGTGAAAGAATCTGAGAAGTTTGATTTTAATGCATGCATAAGCTGTGAACCTGTGAGCATTTTATCGTCAAATATGAGCTTTTTTATTGCATAGAGGCTGTTCGCAATATTAGCGGTACCTATGGTTTGCTGACCTGTAAAGTCGTATTTTGCACCTCCACCTTTGAGAGATCTGCCCCTGGTAATAGTCGTTGTAGGACATCCGAAAACAGCAGCCATCGGCTCATCCAAATTTTCCTCCCAGCATTGGTCAATAGTATTTTCCAGGACGGCCTCCATGGTGAGATAATAATCCAACTGGTCAAGGTATGCCTCTTTTACCTCATCAAATGAATGAAACGACGTTAAATCCTTATCACTCTTATTTTTATGGAGGGCTATACCTGTACGCGGATCAATTCCATTATAAAGAGACATCTCTAAAATCTTTGTTAAGTTAAGCCAGGCTCCTCCTGTTCTTCCTCCTAACAATCCGGATGTTCCGGGTTCTACACAGCCTATGATACAGTAATTATAGGCATCCTCTATTTCATAACCACGGTTGATTAATGCCGGGATATAAACTTCGTCGTTAAATATCGACGGAAGCCCCATTCCAAGTCTTATAACCTCAGCCGTTTTCATCTTGAATTTCTGAGGAGTTTTTCTATGGAATCTCACTGTTAGAGATGGCTGAGGTACCCTTGTGTTTGCAGTCGCCTCAAGAGCAATATAGCTTAATTCGTTGGTAGCATCACTTTTAGTTTTAGGATTCTGGCCGCCAACAGTTAAATTCTGGAACATTGGCACGCCACGAAAATAGTCGGTGTCAGACCAGCTTCTTACTTTATTTAATGTGTATATCTGCAGATAAAAATTTTCTGTTAATTCAAGAGCGCTTTCCCTTGTAAGGCTCCCCTGAGAAAGACCTTCTTTATATAAATCAATCATAATCTGGTCATAACGACCTATAGAGATGCCTGCTCCATTATCCTCTATTTGAACACATAGGTGTATAAAGTACATGAACTGCAGCGCCTCATGAAAGGTCCGGGCAGGGTACCGGGGCACTCTACGGCAAATGTTGGCCATATCCAGCAGTTCCCTGGAACGGATCTTATTTTCTTCTTTTTCCGCTAGTCCTTCTGCAAGAGCGGCATACCTGTCAGCAAATCGGACAACTGCTTCACAGCTTATAATGGCGGACTCATAAAAATCTTTTTTCCGGATACTATCCGGTGCGGACCAATCCAGATTGGAAATATTTTTTTTGCATTTATCAATAATGTACTGCACCCCATGCTCGAACAACCACTTGTGGTCCGGACTGTAATGCCCGTCTCCTCCCTGGAAATACGCTCCAATATCGACAGCTTTGATATCCCTATGTGTTGCCAGTGCGTCTACGGGTAAACGGCCTATCAGTCTGTCGGTATGAGTATGACCTTTCCACCAGTAAATTATATTTTTTAGTTTTTCAGTTTTTTTACAATCAAATTCATATTTGTCAGCCGGTCTGTCATATGGGAAGAAAGGACTTCCATTGATTATTTCTTCATCCATCCATTCTACGTCAAATTCAGGGAACAAAGGTGCCCATCTGGGTTTACAGGATTGATTACCTGCCAGAAGACTTTGAGGAAGAATGTAAATTGACATATGATCGAGTACATTTGCAATTGCTTTTGCACGCCTTACCATTACGGGTAAGTGCATATTTTTTCTATAGGATTCTGTAAGATAGAATGCCCTTTCAGTGCAAATACCGGGTTTAAAAGAATGTATGTGCCGGTATAAACACTCGATTCGCTCAGTTCTTTCCGGTTTTTGTAATATTTGGAACGGCTTTTGCTCAGGTGCCACAGACTTCCACCTCCTAAATTCGGGTAAATAGTTTGATACGATGTGAATCTTATGAACTCAACTTTCGCAGGACAATAAAGAGAATGTTTCCTTGAGAAATATGGTAAACGAAGCGGTAAAGCTGTCAAGTAAGCAGTTAATTTACTCTTTTGCAAGATTAGAGAAAAAGAAAAACGCAACTAATTAAAGCATGCGGCATTAAGAAAGCGATCAACAACATTCTTTCCAAAAGAATTTTCTGTAGTTGGCTTTCTAAATTACCTATGAAGATTCTTTCCGGTAACAATACGTATGAATAAAAATTTAAACCCACCCATACGAGGTATACCTTTTTCTTTATAAAAATTAGATTGCTTTAATATTTCGCTTATTTTAAAGGTTTTAAAAAACGATGAGCTGTCGTTTAACATTGGTTTTGTTTTTCGTCATTTTGTAATATGATAATACAAAAATTTCTTTTTATGCTTTATTTTAGCACTTTTATTTTATCCTAAAAGTATGGATTGTTGTTTTTTTATTTTGTCCTAAGCTTTTGAGGTTTCATGTCTTACAACACTTTTTTGTCTGCGAAAGTCGAGTGATTAATAAAACGTTTCAAGATATCTTTAATAAAATTATAGCACCTGATTATTTTAAATAAAACCCTAATATCTTAAGAAAAGGTAGCTTATATTATGGACTGTATGAAACCACTGTATGTTTTAACAATTTTTCCTAAAATTTGACGGTGAGCGTCCGGTAATTTTTTTAAAAACCCTGCAGAAATATTTTGGTTCTTTATACCCTACCATCTCACCAATTTTGTATGTCTTTAATCTTTCATCCTTCATAAGGATTTTTGCTTTTTCAATTCTAAGGTAAATAATATAGTCAAAAAGCTTTTGATTTGTTTCCGCTTTAAAAAGTGTACAAAAGTAATTTGGCGTTATATGAACATGTTTAGATATACTTGTCAAGCTTATATCTTCATGCAAATGTTTGATAATATACGCTTTTGCTTTTTCAACCGCAGAATTTGTTATGTTTTGTTTAGTTGAAACCGTATTAATAACCTTCTGAACGTAATAAAGCAGCTTTTCTTTAATATGGTCAATTGAACTAAGGCTGCTAATGGCAGTAAACATTTCTATTTCCTCTATGTTCATACATGAAGGTACGATACCTTTATCGTAAATGACTTTTAAAATAATTGAAATTAAACGATAATATATCATTTTGATTGTGTCAATACCCGGCATATCCAGTTCTTTTATCCGGTCAAAAGTTTTTGTAATAATTTCTTTGCAGCCCTCGTAGTTTAAAGACGCCATTGCATTCATAAAGCAGCTATCACTCAAGAAATCCAGTATTTCGACATGAGCGTTTTCCGGGGTACTTAAAAATGTTAACACATGATTGCTTCCATATAAAAGCCTCAATTCCAAAGACTTTTTAGCTTCTTTATAAGATGCTTCTATACACATAATATCGTTTACAATACTTCCTACACCTATAGATACATTTATATTAAGCAGCTTTATTATCTTATCCAGTGCATCTTTACATACATTCAGAATCGATTGAGGCAACTCTTCCCCATGGGCATCAAAATTAAATATGCCGATTACCTCATCCTTTTCATTTATAAAATAGCTTTGAATACCAGCCTGGGAAAAAGACTCTTCTAAAATATTAATGATTGAAAATACACACCTGTCTGTATCCATATTATTTTCTGCCCGTCTATTTTGGCAATCTTCATCTATATTTAACGATATAACGCTGAAAAACTCGCGGTCAATTTGAATATCAAACTTCCCAAGCTTATCACACACTTCCTGCGAATTGGCAATTTGCCCGTTTAACAAGCTTGAAAAAAGCTTTTCCTTATGGAGGTCAAAATTTTCCCTGGTAATAATTTTTATCTTTCGGCTCTCCTCCTTCTTTTTGTCCATAATTTCAAGTTTATTTGTTACTACCTTAAGTACGGAAATTATTTCTTCAGCTTTCACAGGCTTTAGCAAATAATCTACAGCATTATTTTTGACAGCGCTTCGCATATATTCAAATTCTTTGTAACCACTAAGAATAATGAATAGTGTGTCGGGATAAATTTTGTTTGCATTCTCAATAAGCTCTGATCCGTCCAATTCAGGCATATCCATATCCGAAATTACCAGCCGCGGCTTGATTTCTTTAATCTTCTGCAATGCTTCGAACCCGTTTGCCGCCTCACCGCTTATTTTAAATCCGTATTCAGACCAGTTTATACAATTCTTGATCCATAGCCGAACATATTTTTCGTCATCCACTATTAGAACACTATACATAGCCATACACTCCTAATTAAAAGTAATCATACACTTATAGGTTAATTGGAAGATATATCAATACAATTGTGCCTTTATTTCTGGTGCTTGTTATATCAATACCATAATCATTTCCAAAATGTCTTTTTATCCTTTCATTAACGTTGTATATTCCAAGTCCTCCAGTTATCTTTGATTTAAAACTATATTCATCTTTTAAAAGTAAATCTTTTATTTGAATCAGTCTATCCTTATCTATTCCAATCCCGTTATCTTCAATGAATATAACTAATTTGTCATTCGTGACTTTGGATGATATGCGTATCTGGTAATCAGATCTTGTTTTGCTAAACCCATGCTTTATCGCATTTTCTATGATAGGCTCAAATGTAAACCTCACTATATTGCAGTTAAGCCCGCTTTCGTCCACGGCCACAATTAAACGGATGGTTTTATCAAACCTCATGTTTTGAATAGTTAAATAATTTTCTACATGTTCAATTTCATCCTTTACTTTAACAACATATCCACTATTTAGATTATATTTAAATGTATCTGACAGCGCCTGAGTTGCATTTATAATATTCCTCTTAGGGTCTTCTGAGAACAGCAGGCCTTTGATCATTTCAAGGGTATTATATAAAAAGTGGGGGTTTATCTGGTTTTGTAAAGCACATAGTTCGGCTTCCTTTTTTAATATCTCAAGCTCGTACTTTTCATTAAGCAGCTCCTTCTCACGCTTATGCTGTTCCTCCACCTCAATAACCAATTCCTTCATTCTTTTCATCATATTTCTAAACTGGTACGCCACCTGGCCGATTTCATCATTTCCATAAACACGTACATCTACATCAAAGTTTCCCATTCCAAACTTGTATATTGCTTTAGACATTTTTGTCATCCTTCTTGTCAACAATGATGAGAATAAAAAAGCAACTATAAGTGCGAAAATGCAGACCACCAAGGATAATACCGTTATAAAATTCCTTATGCTGTCAGCTTTTTCTTTAAGCTCGCTTTGTGGTATGGAACCAATTATATACCATCCCAGCTTATTTCTTTTGCTATATACAAGAAATTCATTTACACCGTCAATGTCTGCAATAAACGAGCCTTCTATTTCTTCGCGAGCAGCAACTTTAGCTATCTTTGATTTAAAATTCCCTAAATTGATTTTGCTGTCTTTATTAAAAAAAATCAGATTCCCATTTTCTTTAGCGACAAAAACCGTACCATACTTACCGAATCTTACTGAATTAATTGCTTCAAAGACATTTTCCGAAGCAATATCTATTCTCAGGACCGCTAACGGCCTATAGTTGACGTCGTTGAATACCGCTTTGTAACAATATATTGTAGAAATATAG
>JAKSBV010000425.1 GCA_022360955.1 Bacillota bacterium | reverse complement strand
GACATGTTGTCGCTGATTACTTTGCGTTCCTGCTTCGTTATATTCCGACTTCCTCCCTCTGGCCTCCGGTACATAAGGTCATCTCCATCATTTTCTTCACCTGCGCTAACAAAAAGCCGGTGACCCATCACCGGCTTTTTGCTCGGATACGCTTTTAATGGCTCTTTGGTGTTCCTGTAACGTTCACGCCCGGGGATGTGTTCGCATATCGGTCCACCGTCTTTAGTGTAAGGGTGTATTCCACACCGTTTGTAAGTCCTGTAAGCAATACCATCTGTGTTCCCTTTGCCACTTCCGCAACCTTCTGTACCCCATCGAATATCTTAACGGATGCCAAATCGCCATCCGAAGGGTCACTCCAATTGATCCTGAGACTGCCGTTGCTCTCTATGACCGATATATCCGTTACTTCACCGGGTGCGGAGGTTTCGTTTAATACCGATGCAACATTTGAATAATAAAAACTCGTGCCGTTTTCATTTTTCGTCACAACCGTATAGTAATATTCTCCAGGCTCCGGCAAAGTATCCGTATAGGCGGTATCGGACACATCGCTTGCCAAAACCACATAATCATTGGCGTAGGGCTGCGTGCTCCTGCGCACCTCATAGGTTTCGGGCAGAACCTTATCTGCATATGGAATCCATGTGAGCTCCACCTTATTGCCGCTTTTGAGGGCTGCTCTTAATGCATGGGGCGCTACGGGCACATTCTCTTTTGGCGTTGCCGACAATTCTGCCGACTTGGCGCTCTCTCCTTTGCCGTTTCCGGCTGTTACCACAAAATAGTAGGGGACATCATTTGTCAAGCCTTCTACGGTAAATCCACATACATTGGAAGCGTCTGCCTGGCTTGTATGGCTGCCTGAAGAAGTACCGTAGTGCACGTTGTATGTGTCTGCTCCCGCAACACTGTTCCATATAACGGTTACCTTTCCGTCCTGAGGGTGAACGCTTACGATCTCAGGGGCCTCCGGTACGGCTATCTTCCCGCTGACTATGTTCGAAAGCTCGCTCTCACCGGCACTGTTGGATGCCGTCACAGCAAAGTAATAGGTACTGCCTGCCTCCAAACCAGTTATCGTCTTACTATGTACACTCCCGTCTGCCTGACTTGTATTGGAAAGACGATCCGGCGCGGTGCCGTATTTTATGGTATAGGAATCGGCTGTCTCCCGCTTCCACCAAGAAAGCGAAGCTTCACCATTGCCGATCTTAAAATCATAGATTCTCGGTGCCGGCGGTGCGGGTACGGTGTCTGCATCCCATTCAAGCCTGACTACGCTGTATGACGGTATGTGCACCGGGTTATTCGTAGCCTCCGACATTATGGCAAGACCGGTCTTCGCGGCAGGGTCCGAATGCCCGATGTAGGTCTTGGTCATAGCTGCGGTTAAATTGCTATTGTCCACT
>JAKSBV010000272.1 GCA_022360955.1 Bacillota bacterium | reverse complement strand
TTTACGACGGCAGTTTTGAAGGGCTGCTGACTGCGATATATGAAGCCTATTATCGGCGTGAAGTGCCTGAACATATTTTGCCCGACAGCCATGTTCAACAGAGCTTGCTTTGTGAAAATGTACGTATTGAAACAGAAGCGGAGAAAGCTGAAAAGGTATATAAAGGCATTAGACAAAAAATCTCTCCGGCTGCGCTGCGACATGTTTTTTACGTCTTCCTATCCGAGCTGGAGGGCATTGGAACATATATCTATCGCTACCTGAGGTTCGGCTGGCAGGTGGGCAAGGACATTGACCGCTATCTCTCCGATGATCGGGTATTCCCTATCCATGAAATCAGCCGGAAGGTGGGTTGGGAAAACCATCGTATGCTGGGGCTCATTCGATTCAAACAGCTTCGTGAAAACGTGTACTACGCTTCTTTTGAGCCCGATTATAATATTACGGGATTGGTGGCACCTCATTTTGCCCGGCGTCTGGCGGACCAGCACTGGGTGATCCATGATCTCCGAAGAAATATTGCCGCAGTGTATAACCAAAACCAATGGGTTCTTACGGATATGAGGCTGCAATCACCTTTGGACATGAGTGATCGGGAATTAAATTTTCAAAAGCTGTGGAAGCAATACTTCAATACGATCGCAATTGAAAGCAGAAAGAATCCCAGGCTCCAAAAGCAATATATGCCGATGCGTTATTGGCGGCATCTGGTGGAGAAGCAGCTCTAGCCGCTTCTCCTGCTTTAGAGTGGCAAAATAATAAATCCATATTGCATTATTTCGCCATTTCCAATTCATTTCCTAAGCTTTTTTCAAACCCGAGCACTGCCAGATTATAATCCAAAATATTTTGAGCCAACATCAATTGTTCTGCTTTAAAGGCAATCTGGGCCTGCTGTACATCTGTCAACACCGCTACGCCCGCATCATGAGATATGGTTGTCAAATCCACTACCTTTTGTGCAAGTCCGACAGATTTTTCACCTATTCGGATTGCCTCTTTCTTATTCAATACCGTGGAATATTTGTTGCGAACGTCCATTTCCACCATCTTTGCGGCATTTTCCAAGGCTTGCTCCGCTTGTTTCAATGCAACTTCTTTTATTCGATATTCATACACCAATGGCGGATATTTTTTCGCCGTAATGTCCATTTCAATTTTAGCCACTTCATGGGCCAATTGCGCCTTTACCAGATCGGTCCTGTTTTCCTGCGCATGCTTCAATGCTTCTGCCATATCTACTTCCGGGAGCGGCTTGTGATCCGGGTTGTCTGCTAATATCACCTCATCCGTTACACCATATCCCAGCATGATATTTAGATTCATTTTGGCCGTTTTCAGCTTTTGCCCTATATCCGTCAAATCTTTCCGGGCTTTTTCATAATTCAATTCGGCGGAAGCAACGTCTTTTTGGGTGACCAGCCCTAAGGCGAATCTCTTTTGAGTATTCTCATAAAGCGCTT
>JAKSBV010000121.1 GCA_022360955.1 Bacillota bacterium | reverse complement strand
TGGATTAAGGAAGAATTGAAGGTAGAAATACAATTTCCCGTAATAGCCGACGATACCGGCAAGGTATCTAAAAAATTAGGCTTAATCCATCCAGGAAAAGGAACCAATACGGTAAGAGCAGTATTTATCGTAGATCCCGAAGGCGCTATCAGGGCAATCGTTTATTATCCTCAAGAACTGGGAAGAAATATGGACGAGATTGTTAGGATGGTTAAAGGCTTGCAGGTTGCTGACAAAGAAAAGGTTGCAATGCCCGCAGGATGGCCTGAAAATGAACTGGTAAAAGACCATGTCATTATACCACCGGCCTCAGACATAGAAACGGCAGAAAAAAGAATGAACGAATATGAGTGTTTTGACTGGTGGTTCTGCCATAAAAAATTATAAAAAAACCAACCAAATCAAACAAGGGACGGTTCTTTGTTCTGGAACAAAGAACCGTCCCTTGTTTGATTTGGTTGGTTTCGTAGAATTGACGTTTGATAAAAAATAAAATACAATAAAGATAAAACAAAAACGATAAAATGAACTGGAGGATATTATCGATGGAGGAAGGAATGGTTGAAAGTCGTAAAAATCTTAAACGCAACAAGATTTTAAGTACAATTCGATATAGAAGCGATATTTCTCGCCATGATGTAAAGAAGATAACAGCTTATAGTATGACTACAGTGTTAAATGTGATCAATGAACTGGTTGAAAAAGAATTTTTGATTGAAGAAAAATGTGATATTACAAGGCCCGGGAGAAAGCCAACGTGGCTTAGTATTAATCCGGAAGGACAATATTTTATTGGAGTGGAATTCAATGCAAAGGGGATTCATTGCGTTGTTGTAAATTTTGCTTTTAAAATTATATATTCGGAACAATACAAGATTACGAAGGAAATGAATGTAGAGGGCATTATAGATAAAATAAAACACAGTATTAAAAAGGCTTTGGATTTTTTGGGAGAGAGAAGCCGTAGGGTGCTGGGGATCGGTGTCGGATTACCCGGATATATCGATCGTACAAAGGGAATCGGATTAGAATATGCCCACATTGAGCGTTGGAAGAACATTAATATAAAAGAAATTCTAGAAAAAGAATTTCAATACGATATTTGTATTGAAAATAATATCAATACGATGGCGATAGCTTATCGATGGCAGCAGTACGGTGAAACATCCGATGATTTTGTCTTGGTATCCATAAAATACGGCACCAGAATGGGCATGATTATGGATAATAAATTGTTTGTAGGGAATGGAGGAAATGCAGGAGAAATTGCACATATGAAGCTGATGAACGGTAACCGGCTCTGTTCTTGCGGGAAAATCGGATGTGTGGATACGGAGGTCTCTTTTATGGCCATAAAGAGTAAAATGATAGAACGGATGATGTACGGGTATTTTAAAGATATTAAAGAAGCTATCTGCGGTAATGTAGATGAAATAACCATGGATATGTTTATTAAATCGGTATTGCGTGGTAACAAAGATGCTATAGAATTACTGGAGGAAACAGCGAGTTACTTAGGGAGGTGCTTAACCCCTGTTATAGCAACATTGAATCCGAAGCGTATTTTTCTTGCCAGTGAAAGCGGATTTGCCGGCAAAATATTTTCGGACAAAGTTTATGAAGTCATTGAACAAAATGTTACGCCGATTTTGTTGAAGGATTTCAATGTAAAATGCATTAAAGTTGAGAGAAATATGGGGGCCTTTGGAGCAGCTATGCTGGTAATGGAAAAGGAATATACGACGGTTGAACCAAACACGCAAAAAAAATAGGTTGAATTATTTGTGTAATTCAATCTATTTTTTTGCATAAAATATATCGAAATAGATATAAAAATGCCGGATTAAGGAGGGGTATTTAACAAATACCATATACAAAGCATGTTTGAAATAAAAAACATGGTAAATTTGCTTGACGATATTAATCGTTTACGATACAATTACACTATCAAAAGTAGATACTATAGTTTCACGGAAAAATATATATTCACTGTATTACCATAAAGAACAAGGTGCCATTTAGGAAGCAAAAGCGATATCTATACAATTTTGTTCCGGTACCCCAACAGTATAAGTTCATCAATATTGCAGGAAATAGATACAGTATAGATACCCAACTTTAAACCTAAAAATACTATTTACACAAACAACGGTGATTCTGCGTTTTTTGTGTAAATATAAATTCAATTTTAAAGTTGGGTATCTATATGCAAACAATGCAGAACCGGCGATAAACTGTAGTGTTGAGAATCTTCAAATCCTAGGTGTTATTGAACACTACGTATTGCCGACCTTATTGACTTATACAGATTCCTAAATCATAACTCCTTATTTCTTTATCATACTTGCGTCCGACCCCGTTTATTTTTTGCTCTGATCATCTTAAAACACTTTTGATTCAAAAAGAAACAATGACAGTAAAGGCTGGGGGGAACTCCTATTTTATTGTGCGTTCAGACCTATAAGGGATGTATACCGCTTCGAGAGTGAAAAACTATAGTAAATTACAGAGCTTTAAAATACAAAATATTTGAAAGGGGTAATGAACTGAAGGTTAACAAGGTAATTGCGGGCGCTGTATGCGTCTTAGTAATGATGGGATTAGTGGCTTGTGGTAGTAAAGGGGAACAGCTTAGCCCCCTTTCTTTTGGCAAGATATATCGTTTTCGATAAAAGAGGAGAGGATACATGAAAGCGAAATCATTTATGCCATTATTGCTATTAGCATTTGTTTGGGGAGGTTACTATGTATCCAGCCATAAGGCATTAGAACACATGTCAGTCTTTACGGCAGGGATTGTAATACGGTTTATCACAATGATTTTGTTAACTATTAAGATGATTTGGAAAAAAGAGCTGGGCAGTTTATTGCAGGTGAAGGGGGTTTTAACCCGGTTATTAGTCATAGCGTTTATTTTATTTGAAGAAAAGATGGTGATACAGCAGTATATAGGTATTGTTATTGTCCTGACAGGAGCTTTTGGCATTGTGATGGAGCAAAGATAAAAGGAAAGTCAGCGGATTGAAGAGCAGGTTTAGTATCATTTCAAGTCAAGAAAGGAGATATGAAAATGAATGAGTATTTTAAATTTTATATGCCGACCAAGGTATGTTTTGGCGTTGGGATTGCAGCCGAAATAACAGAATATGTTGAAGGGAAAAATGTTCTGATTGTATGTGACCCATTTTTGTACCAATCGGGGGCGGCAAAAAAAATCGGAGACCGTTTAGAAGGAAGACATGTGGCTTATTTTAGTGAAATTGAACCTAATCCCTGTTGTGAAAGTGTGGATAAGGCGGCAAATGCAGCAAGACAGATAAAGGCTGATTGTATTATAGGAATGGGGGGAGGAAGCGCTTTAGATGTTTCAAAAATCACAGCTTGCCTGGTAACAAACGAGGGCAGTATTTATGATTATTATGCAGGCGGTAAAAGGGTACTTGGTGAAAGAAAAGCGGCTTTAATATGTATTCCGACAACGGCCGGAACCGGAAGTGAAGTAACCAATGTAGGGGTATTTACAAATCAACAAACCGGCATCAAAATGCCGTTTGTGACAGATGCGTTTTGGGCCGACTATGCGGTGATTGACCCGGAACTAACCTATACTTTACCCCCTGCGGTAACGGCTGCTACGGGAATGGACGCATTTTGCCACGCAATAGAAGCGTATTGGAATAAAGAAAGTCAACCGATGTGTGATATGTTGGCCATGGAAGCAATGCGCTTGATTCTGAACCATATTAAAACCGCTTATGATGAGCCCTGCAATGCAGAAGCAAGAAGTGCAATGCTTCAGGCAAGCTTGATGGCAGGTGTCGCTTTTAGCCAGACCAGGACTACCGGGATACATGCAATTAGCTTCCCGCTAACGTCAGAATTCGGGGCAAGTCACGGCATTGCCTGTGCGATTACGCTGCCGGCCTTTATGAAACTCAGCTGTGAACAGCGGGCCGATAAAATGAAACGGCTTACGGCCTATTTAGGATATGACTGTGTAGAATCATTTGCGGCCGCAATCGAAAGACTCATGGAAAGTATGAATATGCCGGTCCGCCTTCGGCAAATCGGTGTCAAGTCATCGGATCTTGAGCATATCGCAAAGGTTGGGTTGGAAGCAAGCATTATTCAATTGACGCCGGCCGTTATGAATGAAGAGACCGTTTGCAGGCTGTTAAAATCTATTTTATAGAAAGGATTATCACATCATGACCGATAAAATCAGTATGCTTACCGAAAAAGCGAACGCAATTCGTAAATTGACAATCCAATCAATTGGTGAACTTGGCGTAGGACATATTGGGGGGGCATTGTCCTTATGTGAAGTACTGGCCGCATTATATTTTGATGTCATGGAGGTGGATGTGCAAGATTCAAAGATGGCGGATAGAGATCGCTTTGTTTTATCCAAGGGGCATGGCGGACCGGCCGTGTATGCGGCACTTGCGTTGAAAGGCTTTCTGGATATAAAGGATTTACAGACACTCAATCGCTCTAATACGAACTTGCCAAGTCATTGTGATATGAGATTGACCAAGGGCATTGACATGTCCACGGGTTCTTTAGGACAAGGCTTCTCAGCTGCAATCGGCATGGCCGTTGCCGGAAAAATAGATCATAAAAATTTCTATGTTTATACGATCATTGGAGACGGAGAAACGCAAGAAGGACAAATCTGGGAAGCGGCAATGCTGGGAGGAAGCAGAAAACTGGATAATGTCATTGCATTTACGGATTATAATAAAATGCAAATAGACGGATATACGGAAGAGATAAATGGTTTAGAGCCGCTGGATTTGAAATGGAAAGCCTTTGGATGGCATGTGCAAACGGTGAACGGACATGAGATAGAATCAATTTTACACGCAATCGATAATGCCAAAACAACCAAAGGAAAGCCATCCATGATTATTTTGGATACGATTAAAGGCAAAGGATGCGATTTCTGTGAGAACCTCGTTGCATCTCATAATATGCCCATTTCCGAAGAAGCATGGAAACAAGCGGTTGAATGGCTGGATAGGGAGGAGGTCTAACATGGTATTGGAAGATAGATGGCTCAGAGAAACCTATGTGGATTTGTTATTGGAATATGCACAAAAAGACGAAAGCATTGTGATCGTAGAAGCTGATTTGATGACAGCAATCGGAACCAAGCGTTTTCAAGCGGTTTTTCCCAATCGTACGGTAAATGTGGGTGTAGCGGAAGCCAATATGATTGGCATTGCAGCGGGGATGTCTGCAATGGGAAAAATTCCGTTTACCCATACGTTTACCCCTTTTTCAACAAGGCGTGTTTGCGATCAGGTAACGCTATCCGTTGCCTATGCAGGTTTAAATGTAAAGATAGTAGGCAGCGACCCCGGTGTAACAGCGGAATTAAACGGCGGCACCCATATGAGCATGGAGGATGTGGCCATTATGAGGAATATACCCAATATGGTTATTTTTGAGCCGACGGATAGTGCCCAGTTTAGAAAGGCATTTCCGCAGATTTTAAATCACGATGGGCCGGTCTATATTCGTTTGCTTCGAAGGAATGCCGTTCGAATTTTTGATGATGATTGCGCATTTCAGTTAGGGAAGGGTATTGTATTGAAGGAAGGAAAAGATGTGACCATTGTGGCCAGCGGTATTATGACCTCGGAGGCAGTTGAAGCCGGAGAACGATTGAAAGAAAAGGGGATCGATGCGGAAATCATCAATATACATACCGTTAAACCGTTAGATACGGAGCTTTTACTGCAAAGTGCCCGAAAAACAAATGCAGTCGTAACGGCTGAAAACGGTTCTATCCTTAACGGACTTGGCGGTGCAGTTGCGGAATGTTTAAGTGAGAATTATCCGACTGTGATAAAAAGGGTAGGTGTTAGGGACCATTTTGGGGAAGTGGGCCTGACAGAATTTTTAAAAGAAAAATATGGTCTCAAGGCCGTCAATATTGTAGAAGCAGCTGAAAAAGCAATTGAAATGAAAAAGTAGAAAAGTTAAGAGACATTATTCGGGATAAAAATATGAAAGGACTCGTACTCAATAATCAAAACCATTTCAGTTGGTTAACCGGCGGGAGAGGTTTTATCGGATTAGCGGCAACGGCTGCTTGCGGGGTCCTAATGGTTACACATGACAGGGTGTTTTTGGCAGGCGACAATATTGAAGCCGCTAGGCTCTATCATGAATAATTGGGGACCAATCCGGACATTATCGTCAAAGAATACCCGTGGCAGATATCAAGTCAAAAAGCAGAAAATACCGTATTGGTTACGGCGCATGGATACGAGAATTTAACCCATACAGGCCATTATAAGCATATAACATTTGAAATTGATGGAAAGAAGCATTTGCAAGAAGATATCTTAGTTTTAAATACATAATGATGAAAGTGCGTTATCCATAGTTTTAAATTTATTGGAAGGAAGGGAATTGGTATGAAAAAGCTTATTATAGGTTCGGATAAATCGGGTTTTATATTAAAAGAGGCAATCAAAAAGCACTTGATAGAACAGGGATATGACATTGAAGACTGCGGCACCTGGCGTGTGGAAGAGGCTATGCCCTTTTTTGAGGTGGCTCCGATTGCCGCCCGAAAAATACAAAAGGGGCAATACGAAAAAGGTATTTTGATCTGTGGTACAGGGATGGGAATGGCAATTGTAGCAAATAAATTTAAAGGCGTTTATGCCTGCTGTGGTTGAAAATACCTATGGCGCAGAAAAGGCCAGAGCGATTAACAATGCCAATATTTTGACACTGGGGGGATGGATTACGGCAGAGATTGCGGGTTGTGCCATTGTAGATAAATTTTTAAATACGGCATTCACACAGGACCTTGAAGCATGGAGACAGGAATTTTTGAAGAATGCGTATGCAGAAGTGAAAATGATAGAAGAAAAGAGCTATTCAAACGAGGGGGCATAAGAGCATGAAATATTTTTTAGTTTGTTTCTCCGTTTGTAGGATGGAAAGAGAATTGCGGTGATACCACCATTGATTACATCAAAGAGATCGTGAAAATTTACAGGCATTTTAACATGGAAACGGAGATGATTGTAGCCGCACTTAGGAATGGGAAGCAAATCGGAGACGCGGCTGTGATGGGAGCGGACTTTTCATCTTGAAAGTGCTGCGGACCAAGTTGAAAAATCCGTTCGACTGTTAAAAGGATTAACAGAATACGGTGCTTATCCGGAAAAGCCTTTACTTACCTTGGATGACTTGAAGGATTTTTTGCATACAATTCATCCTGATCTTAGGGTACATAAATTTTAAGTGAAGAAAAT
>JAKSBV010000310.1 GCA_022360955.1 Bacillota bacterium | reverse complement strand
TTATACCCTTTTCACCTAACTCTATTTTTATATTCTTCAGCACCACATTTTCTATACATGAAAACAGTCCTGTATAATCGTCGTCCCTATGTATATTCAGATTCTTTATGACATAGTTGTCTCCATCCAGCGCCCCTGCAAAAGGAACGCTCCTGCTGCCGATAGGCTCCCAATCGACATAGTCTCTTAAATCTATGTCATTTGTTATCTTATAATGGGCCGTTAAGTCATACCTTATATTATATAGCTGCTCTGCCGTACCGATTAAATACGGATCGCCAATCGTTCCGCTTCCTTCTTTAACATCATCAGCCGGTCCGCCGATCACTCCATCTGGCTGCGGCAGTGATCTTAAATATGGATAAGAACTATCTTCTTGTATCATCCACACATCCATGAAATCCCAATCCGTAAAAGTAGATTGTTTTTTTAAGCCGCTTGTCAATCGACTATCATAACTATCTCCAACTCCACTCGTTATTCCATCATAATAACAGTTAATCATCTCGGCATAATTACCCGTTTGGGCCAGCCCTTTCGCACGTTCGTTTCCGGCATCTGCTGCAACTTTTCCTGCAGCATAACAATTGATTATTTTCAAGTACCTGTTAATTTTGTTTCCGCCTACATAACCTATTAGTCCTCCACCCATTCCGGTAGGGCTTGTGACTTCAACATCGCCTATTGCAAAACAGTTCTTGATCACCCTTGTATTTATTATGTTTATACCGGCATAACCTATTAGTCCTCCTACCCCATTGCTTCCCGTTACTTTCCCCGTAGCATAACTCTCTTCAACAGTACAATCTTCTCCCGTCCTATAAATCGATAGGCTTCCAACGAGACCGCCTGCCCCACCTGATTGACTTAAAACGGCACCTGTTGTATAACTTCTGGCAAGATTGGAATCAATTAATTGACCTATAAGTCCCCCGTTGATACCACGAGTACTTTCTACGCTTACTGCTGAAGAGCAACCGGTAATGGTCGATGACTCTATCTCACCTATAAGTCCTCCTACATAAATATTGCCATGGACCTTGCCCGGTCCCGCTACCGAACAGTTTT
>JAKSBV010000391.1 GCA_022360955.1 Bacillota bacterium | reverse complement strand
GAATATGACCTGTCAATGAACCAGGTAAACAGCTTTATTGACTGGTATAACAGCAGTACCGGAAGTGAGCTGTATACAGTAGAAAAGTTCGCTAATATTGGGCCGTTTCTAAGCAGGAAAGACTATTTGGTTAAGGGTAAGATTATTTGCTTTGAGGTTATGGAGTATGTGAATAATCAGTAAATAGATGTAGAGAGCCGCTTTTTAAGCCGCTTTTTTTGCTTAGACTGTGGTGCAAAACTTTACTTCATGTCAAAAAGTGTCACTTCATTCTCCCTCTCATTAAAACAAGTTATTATTGCTTAGGACAAACAAGTACTGGTTCACTAAATGGGCTGTATCCCTGTTTCATCCAAAACGGATTATAGCACCAGATATTTTTTAATAGCTCGTTAGGAGCTAAGCCTTGCTCAGCGATTTTCTTAGTTAAGTAGGCTAAAGCATCCTGGTCTTTTTTTCGCACTTTCCACTTGGGATTGGCTAAACGTGCGATACTCTTAAAGGCATATTCAAAATACAGACCAGAAGTATAAACATTAACACCATAAAAACTACGAGGTGAATCATCTAGCCAGCTATAAGGAAAATAAACTGTTCCCTGATCACCGATATGTCTCCACATTGCCACATCTTTATCAACATTTAGAGGATTAAAGCTTGCATGTTGTTCTTCTTTTCTAATTACTAACCTATTATAGTCACCCTTGAATTCAGTTTTGTAACCTCTCTTTTTATACTCTAAGACTAGTTTGTTTAATACATCCATTAAATCTAGAACAAAGCAGTCTAAGTCTTCATGTTCTTGCAAAAATCTCTCTTCAAAAATATCTAATGTAAAGCCACCCCATACATAAGTTTTTGTAGAGCATAGATTAGATACTTCGTAGATGTCTTTCATAAGTTCTAAGTAATGCTGATTAGCCTTTGATAATAATATCTCCTTATTCATAATTATCCTCCAAAAAAACTTTTAGAAAGAAACATTTAATTCTCTTCTCATTATATTATATCATTTGACCGAGTTTATGAGCTTTTTTTTGTGATAAGGATAATAAGCACCTTAGACAGCTTATGACTTATTTAAAGGAAATAAAGCTATAATCTAGAATTAAAGCCAACAGAATAAAGTAAAAGGAGAATTGTAATGAATAAAAAACTGATGAGG
>JAKSBV010000380.1 GCA_022360955.1 Bacillota bacterium | reverse complement strand
ATGAGACCTTCAACTCAAAACATGTATAAATCTTTACATGTATCCTCACAAATACTGAGTTGGCTAAATTCATATTCATCATTAACAAATGATATTGTAGCGTTGATAAATACAGTAGATCATCAATGTATCCATGAGGATGAAGAAAACATATATATACTTTATAAATATATACATGGCAAAACACCCATGGATGAAAAGCTATCAAATACCCACTTCAATATGTTAAGTAACATAATAGCAAAGCTACATACCTATGGTAATACAATGCCTTTTGATTTAACAGATATTACAGAAGACTTCAACATATTCTTTTATGACGATTTATTGCACTTTGTAACGAAGCAATATAGCAGTTGTAGTGAAGACTTAAAAGAAGTATTATCAGATTATCTAAACATCATTGTAAACCAATTGGAAGAATTAATGCATATACAGAAAAATATTGATAAAGAAACTATAGACTATAGATTATGCCATACAGATATACACGGAGGGAATATTATTATTAGTGACAGCGTACACTTATTGGATTTCGATAATTTATTGTTAGCACCTGTTGAAGCAGATTTATTCGCTTTTTATCAAAAACCTCAATGGGAGTCATTATTGAGTTGCTACCGGAAAACACATCCCGATTATAAGGTGAATGAACAGTTGATGGAATTTTATCGTTTACGGCGTGTATTAATTGATATATGGGAAGAAATCGAATTATTAGAAAGCGATGCACACAATGTGGATAGAGCCGCAAGCCTTAACAACCTACGGCAACAATTCATGTGACTTTAACAGCTGATTTGGTTATTAGAATCACACCCCCTTGGTCACTTCATGTAACAAGGACATCCTCAAATGTGTCTTGTTCAAGCATCAGTTTGCCTTATTTTTTTTGATAGATTAGACATAAAAACAACTCCTTCTTGTAATTTTTACCTATCTTAAATATTGACAAGAAGAAGTTGTTTTTATTTACTTTACACAAAATTTCTTACAGACTCTTGCAGTGCGAACAATCATTTATTCCTTAATACTTTCTCTAATAAATTCTATAACGTCTTCTATCCTTTCAACATTCTCAAATTCCTCTGATTCATTAATATTACGCATGATCTTATCTGCTGTAACAAAACACCCATTGTCCTGTTGCAAGTAAACAAGCGTTGAAAAGTAATTCATATTTCCTTCTCTATCAGGAACATAAATAAGAAAAATGACGTCTTTTAACCCGTCTTCATTAATATCTTCGACTACTATTTCTTGAGGTTTTGCCGCATAAGGTGCATCTGGCAAAAAATCAAAAAGTATATTTCCCTTTTCATCAGTCAATAAAATGACAAGTGGTGCTTCGTGAATACTTCCCATTATTTCTATACAAGTCAAATTTACATTACCCCATAATGATAAATTAACAGCAAATGATTTATCCTTTATAATACGGTATTCTTTAACATTATGGATATTCAGGGGCACAAATTTATAAGTGCCTTCAAGTGGAACAACTTCTTCATCTAAAGATTTTTCTTCTAACTTAACGGTTGCTTCTATTTCTTCATTGTTCAGCAATAGCATTTTAATTGTACCGCTATTACCATAAGAATCATTAAAATGACATAGTGCTGCACCATTGTCGATGGTTCCGGTAAAATTTTCAGTCTTGCAATAGCGTGATGGGGTAACAATTGGCAAAACACTATACCTTCCGGCAAGAATACCTTCCTCCATTTTATAAATTGAAAAATAACCGGCTCTGCTAGTACTATTTGAATCAACCCATGTTGTATTAATAATCTTATTGTAATCTAAAATTTGTTCCCTATCTACTTCTATAGTTTTACCTATTTTTGTAGATTCATTATTAGATATATTATTTGAGCCAGTTTTAGTACACCCCACCAAAATAATTGATAGTATTAATATTAATATACACTCTCTAAAACTCATTTTCCCTCCTACAAAAAAGCAATTCAAACGCCAGAAGGGCTTCAACGCCCGCGTGATCGGACGGCCAAAGTCCGGAAGGCGTACGATCGCTTTGTTGATCTCCCACAGTACGGATTTTCTTCACGTTAAAATGATTGCGAAAAAGAATAAGATCGATTCTTTCACTTAAGGTAGAAACGGGATTCAACAAATCCCTGGCTTGAAAAGCTGTAAACCCAGGCCCTTCGCCGGCGACGGTCCAAGCATCCGTAAATCCGGCATTAATCAGCATGTTATAGGTTGCCGACCTGCTTCCCTCCGCATCGGCGTTAAAATCACCGATCAAGATGAGAGGAAGGTTAGTCGCTGCAGGACCCCTTAATAATTCTCTGGCTTGAGCCATTTGAACTTCAACTGAGTCCCCCTCTAAATGCGTATTAACCAGCCGCAGCTTTTTGCCGGCCAGACACAGGTCAATGGAGGACCAACCCCTTAGAACCGTAAAAGGCCGGTTTCCGACGGGGACCACTAAATTGGTTCGAAAGTTCTTGCTTTGAATATTAGACGCTCTCAATGCTAATTTTTTTCTTGCGAGGATCACATCTCGATCCAACAATCCGACGATATCCCCTGTACTGCTTGGCAATGTACTTCTAAAATTTTTATTGACTGCGGCCACATAGTAGTTCAACCCCAGTTTTTTCAGATCTTTCAGAAGAATGTTCAAAAAATTGATCACCCTTTTCGTGGTGGGTGACCGAACCGTCCATAACGCCACTTCCTGGAGTCCAATGAGATCCGGCTTTGTCTTACAGATCTGTGCTGCAATAGACTTGGACCTTGCCGGAAAGTCTGTCTGCTCAACCTGGTTAAATATATCTGTCACCACCCCAGGCACTTGTTCAGGAGTCGTATTAATGAGCGGGGTGAGATCAGCTCCAAAATAAATGTTCCATGTCATGATCTTAAAACGTTTTGTTCTGAGTTCTCTTACGGACATAACAGAATATCTCCTTTTTATTTCACTATATGAAATAAAAAGGATTTGGTGCTTTTCAGCGGTTCAAACCGCACCTCGCAGATAAGATATTCCTTTTATGTGATGGGAAAGTTAAGCTTAGCATCTTTCCCGTAAAGTTCCAGCGCTTTCTTATCATAAGCCTTAGCTGCGCTTTCTTCCGTATCGTAGTAGCCTAAATGGCTTCTTTTCTTCATGTAATTAATATAGGCCTGCCACTTCCCTGTTCGTTTAAAATAGTACACCCCTGTATACTTGGAAGTGTTAGCTTTAGTATCTCGCTTCGCTTTTTGCCTGCCTTTGGAGCTTCGTTCCTTATGGTTGTGCCCGTATTTTTGTCTGACTTGTTCAAAACGCGCTTGCAATTCTTCACCACTCAATGCGGGAAAATTCCGCAATGCAATGTCACCATATTTGTTATACAAAAAATGATCTACAACAATGGCTGCTTCTTCTTCCGTTTCATACTTCCCTTCGTAAACGTTTTTATAATGCTTGTCCGGTTTGAATACCCACCATTGCTTTTGCCCGTCTTTCTTGTATACGCCTATGTACTTGGAACACTTGTCGACGGAACCACCGGTGATATACCGGTATTCTGCTTTTTGACAAATAATAAGATTTGCTTTTCTAAAATCCAGCCAATTTCCATTCTTGTGAATGACCGCCATGGATTTATCAATGTCAAGAATGACGTTATAAAACCCGCATTTATATCCCTTAATGAAGGTATATAGATACTTATTGCCGGTATGCCCGGTATGGATATGCCATTTATACTGTTTCACTTTATTATGGTATTGTTCATCAATAATCAGTTCGTTTTTATCATCCAGTTTAATCATTTTATTATCATACCACTTTACTCCTTTATGTATTTTCTACTATTTTATCATCTTTATGGTCAATTTCAGAATAATATAAAGCCATAAATTTTTAGTAAATTACAACCAAAAATCCATAGCTTTTAATTTTTCATGACTGATAATTGAAAAAACGTTGGCTTTTCCTGCACTTTCTATACTAAGCCCTTGGATGCGTCTTTTTATACACTTCTTTGATTTTATTTTTGGCCAGTTGTGCGTAAATCTGGGTTGACGATATATCCGAATGTCCAAGCATTTCCTGGATTGATTTCAGATCCGCACCATTTTCCAAAAGGTGTGCCGCAAAGGAATGCCTTAACGTATGGGGCGTAATCTCTTTATTGATTTTTGCCTGATTTTTATATAATTTTATAATTTTCCAGAATCCTTGACGTGTCAATCGCCGCCCGTTACAATTCACAAACAGGGCCATTTCATTAGGGCTCTGGATCATCATGTTTCTAGCTTTACTTGTGTATTCCTTTAAGGAACTAATGGCCATCGACCCGAGAGGGATAACCCTTTCTTTATTCCCCTTATGACACTTTATAAACCCCATTGCAATATTCAAATCTTCTAAATCCAAGGAAATCAATTCAGAGACACGAATACCCGTTGCATAGAGCAGCTCCAGCATCGCCTTATCTCTATAGCCCTTTAAATCCACACATTTGGGCTGTTCCAACAGCAGTTCAACCTCTTGGGTGGATAAAATCTGCGGAAGCTTCTTTTCCACTTTAGGAGATTCGAGATTTTGAGTAGGATCTTGTTCGATCATATTCATTTTATGTAAATACTGATAAAAAGAGCGAATAGATGCCAAATTTCTTGAAATTGTTGAAGTAGCCCTCCCCTTTTTCTGTAAGTACAAAAGATAGGCAATGACGGTTGTTTTATTTACACCTGCAATATTCGAAATATTATTGTCTTTAAGATACGCCATATACTGTTGGATATCTCTACTATACGATTGTAAGGTATTATCAGACAACCCTTTCTCATTTTCAAGAAAATCAACAAATCTTTGAACAAGAACTTCCATTTAAAACAATCTCCTCTACAATTTTGTTATGGTATCCTGGAAAACACATCTTTTCCGCTTTCCGGCAAATACTTTTTGTACTTATTATCGTTTAGTAGAATACAATCCCAATGGTATTGAACCCTTGTGATTTCAGTCAGATTTTACCATGTTTTTATCATGTCAAAATGACCTAAATAAACTCAATAAAACCGAGCTATAAATTTCGCGATCAACCTTTTACATGGGCTTTATTCCCTTACATTGCGAAATGTATACCTTCGTGTTCAACGCAGGACATCCAGCCTCGTGAATGTACATTCCCTTCTGCGTTCAATCTATATTCAAGGGTACTAGGAATATTACTCAGAAAAATTTAGCAACATTACTTAGTATTCTACAAAAATTTTTAAATTCCTGCATATATTTGCATTTTTTTTAGAATTCATAAAACCTTAACGATTATTTTGTACATTTTGACCATTTTAATATAATTGCTAGTATTTAACTCATCATATGGATTATTACCTTTTTTTTTAGAGTTATACAATAAATGTTAATAAAATTAATTTTACAAATACCGGTGTGACATAGGCCTCTATTACACTGCCTATGGTTAAAAAGAAAAATGCTAGGAACACACAGGTACTATAGGCTATAAATTGTGATTTAATATTTTCCTTCCGATATCGTTTTTTTACCTGACTTCTTACCAGCGAAAGTGAAAAGTTAATACAAACGATGCCTAAAACAATATAGCAAGGAATCATGATTAAATTTTGAGGTAATATACCTACCAGCGAGAAAAAAATGCCTCGGGTGCTGAGCACTTTCATCATCACCCCAACCGTAAACCCTATGACAAACCCTTTGATGCCGATGATAATTAAAATAAAAGGGATTCCGATGACCGTAATACCCAGTATCCATAATAACACTACCGTCTTAATATTATTAAACATTGAAACTTTAAACAATTCCAAATGATCGATATCCTGCATGTTAACCACATTTAAAAACTCCTGAACATAAACCGAAAGTTCTTCATATTGAGTATAATCCAAAGCATTTACTGTGAAAGCACCGGTACAGATCCCTACGGTAAATGACAAAATGACAATAATATATAAAACAACGTTTTTCATAAAGTGATTTTTTATCCCATCATTTAAAGTGATTGACACCCTTTATCCCTCCAACACCTTTGATAAATTGTATGCATAAGGAAAGATAAAAATTACATAAATTTTGAAAAAGTTCAGCCTTTGGTCTTCGGATTTAAAGCCTAACTCCTTATAAAATAACATATTGGCAACGATCGGTTATTATCAGCGACAAAATTAAGTTAACAAATGGATTCATAAAGACATTTCAAAATCCGTTTTTATTTTCAAACATAGTGCGGCAGCTGCACCGACAGTGCTGAAAAAATCCGGGTCCTGACGGATATTTCTGCCCATTGTCTTTGCATTGACGTTTCTTTCTTCCAAAACAGATATGCTTTCCTCCCGGATATACCGAATCCTATGCTTTTGATCGATCCCATGGTTTTTTATTTGATCTAAAATGACCTCGTGCTTTTTGCCTTCCAGAACAGGAACAGCAATATAGGCTTTAGAATACGCAATTTTGCTTAATATGGTTAACGTATGATGACTCATGCCTCTATGCCGCTCTCTGGGGTCGGCAAAGCTTACCCTCGGAATAAAAATAGGTACGCCCTTGAGTGTGTTGACCGCATCGATAATATGCCCTTCTTCAACACCGGAGAAACCCAATAAAGACTGGGTCCCTACGACACCGGGACCGGGCGTTATAAGGGCGACGTCACATTGGCATACATGCCTGGCAGTGAGTAAGGCCGTATAGATATTGATTGCTTCATAGTCACCTCCAAAGGCTTGCCCGCAAGTAATGGTACAGGTCAGACAATCTTGTCTTTTCAATCTCTTCACCGTTTTACTATAGGGCATGGCCAAACAGGCGCTGTCTGTCATGATATAGGCAATTTTTAAATGCGGCCGGTGATGCTTTAAGATATGGGCTGCCGGTGACAGCATGCTGTGGAGCGAACCGATTAATACATGCATTCCGTCAATCCGATCAAGCTTTTGAAGCGTCTTATGATACGGGCTTTGCGGTTCTTCCACCGCCAGACATTTTAATTGCATCGGTGTATATCTTAATTTCATAATATGTCCGTCTAAATTTGAAAAATCGCTGTGATCGTTATTGTAATTATGGATGACAAAATGATAGCCGCCTGTTCCGAGGTTTAAATAGACGGCACTCGTATTCACTATGATTTTATCGCCGACAGAGACCGGCCCTGTAAGCTGAGTATAATTGACGGCCTTTTGGAATTTGTTTTCCACTTCAACCAAAATCTCAGTGACAGCGTCGTCAACATCAAGGATCTCCTGCACAACCCCTTGCCTTTTCCTGATCAAGATTACCCACCACCCATGGTCAACTGACTACTCGTTCAATTTCTTTCCCAATTCTATTGCTCTTTCCGTACATTGTTCCATCGCTTCCATTAATGAAGAACGAAAACCGTTTTTTTCAAGCCGGTATACCGCTTGAATCGTTGTACCTCCGGGAGAACAGACCATATCCTTTAATTGTCCCGGATGCATGCCGGTCTCCAATACCATTTTAGCAGCACCTGCAACTGCTTGGGATGCCATCTTATAGGCCATATCTCTTGCAATTCCTCTCATGACTGCCGCATCGGCCATGGCTTCGATCATCATATATACATAGGCAGGGCTGCTCCCATTGACTGCCACCACCTCATTCATATATTGTTCACTTATGGCTTGAACTTCACCCACACTTTTAAACATCTCATTGACCGCTTCAAATTCTCCGGCAGTGACGGGATGTGCATAACTGGTCACGGTCATCCCTTCCCCTATCAATGCCGGGGTATTGGGCATGGTGCGCACAATTTTAACCTCAGCTTTAAAAAAGCTTTTGATATATTGAATGGAAAGTCCCGGCGCAATGGATACAAATACTTTGCTTTCAATCCCGGAAACAGCTGAAATCTCTTGCAGTACGGCCGGATAAATATGGGGCTTTACCCCAATAACAACAATATCACTCTGTTCGACAACGGCAATATTGTCCTTCGCGGCTTGAATTCCTATCTTTTGCAATGATTGTACTTTATCTTCTTCCAAATCGGTTACATATATATTGCACGGTGCCGTCGTTTTCGCCTTCACCATACCCTTTATTATTGCCGAAGCCATATTCCCCGCACCAATAAAGCCTATTTTCATTTCACTTACACCCATGATTGTCCCCCCTCATTATACTTTAGAAATGATCAAGCAATCATTCCTTCATCTCACCGCATTTTAATATTTTATCTATTCACTAGCAATATTATACAGCTATTCTTTATCCGAAAACCTCTGAGAATTTTCTCAGAGGTTTTCGGATAAAGAAGTCACTTAGGAGTATGTAAAAGTGATTATACTTTTAATTCAATATCGATACCCAGCAACCCTTTGTTTTCTTCCAAAATCGGCTTCACATCTTCTATCATAAACGTTTCCACCTGTTCCGGGGATCTTCCTATAAAGTTTTTAGGCTCTAATATTGTATGAACTTCTTCTAAGCTTAGATTGAACATTTCATCATTGACAATTCTTTCGATCAGATCATTGTCTTTTCCTTCTATTTTAACCTGTTTTCCCGCTTCTATCGAATGCACTCTTATTCTTTCGTGAAGTTCCTGACGGTCCCCGCCTTTTTTCACCGCATTCATCATGATGTTTTCCGTGGCCATAAAGGGCAATTCCTTTTGGACATGCTGTTCAATCACTTTTGGATATACCACCAGACCGTCTACGACATTCATATAAATACTCAAAATAGCATCTATTGCTAAAAATGCTTCCGGAATACTAATACGTTTATTTGCCGAATCGTCAAGAGTTCTTTCAAACCACTGGGTAGAAGCGGTAATGGCAGGATTTAGAGCCGCCACAATCACATATCGGGCAAGAGATGAAATCCTTTCGGTTCTCATCGGATTTCTTTTATAGGCCATAGCCGACGAACCGATTTGCTTTTTCTCGAACGGTTCTTCGATTTCCTTTAGATTTTGGAGCAGCCGGATATCATTGCTAAATTTATATGCACTTTGTGCAATACCGCTAAGCACATTGAGCATCTGGCTGTCCAGTTTCCTTGAGTAGGTCTGGCCGGAAACAGGAAATACATTGTCATACCCTATTTTTTCCGCTACCAGCTTATCCAATTTCTCCACTTTTTCATGGTCACCTTCAAATAATGCTAAGAAGCTGGCTTGGGTTCCTGTTGTTCCTTTTACCCCTCGCAATTTTGCCTTTGAAAGCTGGAATTCTACATCTTCCAAATCCATCAGCAGCTCTTGCAGCCACAGACACGCTCGTTTCCCAACCGTTGTAAGCTGTGCAGGCTGGTAATGGGTAAAACCAAGCGTGGGCAAATCCTTGTATTCCATCGCAAACAGGGAAAGCAAATGCATGACATTGATCAGCTTCTGCTTCACCAGCTTTAAGGCTTCCGTCATAATAATAATATCCGTATTATCACCTACATAGCAGGATGTGGCACCCAAATGAATGATAGGCTTTGCCTTGGGGCATTGCTCTCCGTAAGCAAATACATGGGCCATCACATCGTGCCGTACCTCAGCTTCTCGTTTTTCCGCCGCATCGTAGTTAATATTGTCCTGAAATTTTTTAAGCTCCTCTATTTGCTCATCGGTTATCTTCAATCCCAATGCCTTTTCTGCTTCCGCAAGGGCAATCCAAAGCTTCCGCCAGGTCTTAAACTTCATATCCGGCGAAAAAAGGGCCTTCATTTCCTTGCTGGCATATCTGGTATTCAAAGGACTTTCATAGGTATTTTTCAATGTGATCTTCCTTTCATAGGATAGTGGGGAGTGGAGAGTGGGGAGTGAGGAGGATGATGTCCTCACGCCTCAGTATTCACTACCACTGACATTATACCTCAATATCGGAAAGTAATGCAATGTTATTTTAGTTTTTGGGTGTATAAATTTTGGTTGAAGAAAATTATTCCAATAACTGATATTCCAAGGCTGAAAAATAGTTGAGAGTTGAGTGCTGAGGGTTGAGAATGGATTACTTAACGTTGACAATATCTTGTTGCTTGCTTTATTCTCCTGTTCGTCACATCCTGACTTCCGCTTTATAAGGCTATTTCCATAATATTCTTCAACTGAATGAAATACCCCATGCGCATTAGAATAGGCTTGCATTTTAGTAAATTACCAAAATGCAAGCCCATATTATTCGCCAAAAACGATACTTCTACGTTTTTTGTGTAAATATAAATACCATTTTAAAGCTGGGTATCTACACTTAAAAATTTCTCAATTCTATCCAAGCCTTCTTTTATATTTTCCATAGATATGGCATAGGATAGCCTGACATAGCCCTCTGCGCCAAATCCTGCCCCGGGTACCAGCGCTACATTGGCTTTTTCTAAAAGCATCTCGGCAAATTCATCGGCATTTGTGACGAC
Organism: Bacillota bacterium; assembly: GCA_022360955.1. GTDB lineage: Bacteria > Bacillota > Clostridia > SK-Y3 > SK-Y3 > JAKSBV01. Next base: position 26,148 of record JAKSBV010000380.1, on the reverse strand, counting down.
TTTGCCGTAAAAGGATTTGCCTAAAATATTCTTAATGTTCATCATCACATAAAAGGCCCCTTGCGGTTTTGAACAAGATACACCTGCGATACTGTTGATTCTTTCTACCATATAGTTTCTTCGTTCAACAAAGGCCTGCTTCATCATTTCCACATCTTGTTGAGGACCGTCCAATGCAGCGACAGCCGCAACCTGTGCGATAGAATTGGGATTAGAGGTTCCATGGCTTTGTACATTGCCCATGACCTTCGCTATTTGTGCATTTGAGGCAGTGAAACCGATTCTCCAGCCGGTCATGGAATAAGTTTTTGACACCCCGTTGACGATGATCGTCAGGTTTTTCACCGCTTCCCCTAATGATGCGATACCGGTATGTTCCAATCCGTCGTATATAAGACGTTCATATATTTCATCGGAAATAACATAAATATTATTTTTAACAACCACTTCGGCAATTGCGCTTAATTCTTCCTTCGTATACAACATCCCTGTGGGATTACTCGGGCTGTTCAGTACAAGGGCCCTTGTTTTAGGGGTAATCGCTTTTTCCAACTGTTCTACCGTAAACTTAAATCTGTTTTCCTCCGTCGTTTCGATAAAGACTGGCACGCCATCAGCCAGTTTGACCATTTCAGGATAGCTTACCCAAAAAGGCGCGGGAATAATCACTTCATCACGTGGATTACATATTGCCGTAAAAGCATTTACCAAGGAATGCTTGGCACCATTGCTTACAACAATCTGGTTGGCTGTGTAATCCAAATTGTTTTCCCTTTTAAATTTTCTGCACACCGCTTCTTTTAATGCAAGTGTACCGGAGGCCGGCGTATACTTCGTAAAGCCTTCATTTAATGCTTTAACAGCGGCTTCCTTTATATGGGCAGGTGTATCAAAATCCGGTTCTCCCGCACCAAACCCAATGACATCGATACCCTGCGCTTTCATGCTTTTCGCTTTCGCACTAATCGCCAGCGTAGGCGAAGGACTAATAGACGACGCTTTCTTTGATATAAACAAACTCACAATTTCATACCCCCATTATAGTATCATTCGACTTGTAATTTTTAGCATTTTAAATGTCTCGTATGCTAAATTGAATAATCATCACATCTTCCCTGCAATAATGATTGTTTCAAAAATGAATATACCAAGTATTTATAGGTTCATATTACACTATCTACTTGAAAAATGCAAGATTTTTATATCAATTATTCAAAATGCTTTTGTCTTACCCGGAGCCTTGTAAAAATACAATGCAATCCATTTTATTAAAAAGTTATTGGTACGCCTGTTTTTTGAGTACTTTTTTTAATAATTCCAAAAAATTTTTCCCTGCAATTTTTTCTACTTGCTCCTGCGTATAATTCAGTTTCAGAAGTCCGTCAAAAATTTTATTTAAATCCTGTACGCCGTTGATGCCTTCAGGTGTCCTATCCATACCGTCAAAATCCGCGCCTAAGCCTACATGATTCTCTCCTCCCAGCCCCATAAAGTGCTCGATGTGCCGGATAACATCATTGATATCGGCTTTTCCGCCGGTCTTGATAAAATCGGCATATAAATTAATACCGACTACCCCGCCCTTTTCAGCCATTGCTTGGAATTGCGCATCCGTAAGATTTCTTTTGTGATTGCAAATTGCTTTTGCATTGGAGTGGGATGCAATAACCGGTTGGGAACTATGTCCGATGACGTCCCAAAACCCCTTTGGTGAAAGATGTGATACATCAATCAACATTCCCAATGTATTCATTTCTTGTATAACCTCCAGGCCAAATGGCGTTAACCCTTCGTCTCCCGCACCTACCCCCGTACCGATTTCGTTTTTTCCGTTCCAGGTCAGCCCTATGCTGCGAACGCCCAGTCTATACAACATTCTAAGCACCCCTAAATCTCCCTGTATTGCTTCTCCGCCTTCGATGGATAAGAGCGCGGCCACTTTACCCTTATCAACGGCCTGCATGACTTGCTCATAGTCTGCAGCGAAAACGATGTATGGTTTATATTTCGCCATTTGATCAAAAAACACATCCATCATCTGCAGACATCTCTTTAAAGGATACATTTTATAGGCGGGATCTATCCACGCTGCAAAAACCTGCACATGTCCTTTCTGTCCATCCATTCTTTGTATATCAACATGACCGTCATTCCGATAGAGATTTTGATTGCTGTCCGTCAGCCTCGTAATCGTATCACAATGGGCATCATAAATAATCATAATCCTTCTTCCCCCTTTAGAACAGGGGACGGTTCTCTGTTTCATTTAACATCAAATAAAACAGAGAACCGTCCCCTGTTTTAAACTTGAAAAGCGTTTTTAATCAGTTGCCGGGATTTTACAAGTGGTTTGTCATCTTTTATTTCGGCGATCACTTCCACAACATCAAAGCGGACATTTGCATGATATGCGTTCTGCCATGTGAGATATTGTTGGGCCGTCTGAATGATTTTGCGGCGTTTATGATAATGAACCGCTTCCGAAGGCATACCGAAACGGGTATCCCTGCGGGTCTTGACTTCTATAAAAACAATATATTCGCCATCCTTTGCGATAATATCTATTTCTCCGCATTTACAACGGTAATTTTTTTCTAAAATTTTGTAATGATGTTGGATCAGGTACTTTTCTGCTTCCTTTTCCCCTAAAGCACCGATCTCTTTTTTATAATACCCCATCTTCTCTTCCCACTTCATGCTTTAATTTATCAAGGTCACTCACAAAAATAAGTATTTGGGCGACGACCTCATACAATTCGGGCGGAATCTCGTCTCCAAGCTCAAGCAAATTGAGCATATGGGCCAGTTCAGGGTCTGTATGGACGGGAACATCGTGTTCGTCTGCAGTTTTTATAATATTTTCAGCCACTTTTCCTTTTCCTGCTGCGACTACTTTTGGTGCCCTATCTCCGTACTCATATTTTAACGCAGCGGCTTCTTTTATTTTTTCATTTTTTTTCTTCATCCCTCACACCCTCATATCAAAAGAGTATTTTCTGTTTAGGCCTTCTTTAATTTTTTGCACATTCACAATATTGGCTTGCTGCTGTCGTGTAATGTGTTTATAAGAAACTTTGGTCAAGTTATATCCTTGTGCGTCCAAAAGACTGTATAACGGCGTACTATTTTTTCTTATAAATTCCAAAATCCTTTTATCTTCCAGTCTAAAAAGACATTCCACATTCTTGTTTACAATATGGATCATCGCTTCTACCTGCCCGAGATTGATGGTGAAAAGCGATAGCAATACCGTAGCGTCGGAAGGGTCCACTTTCTTTTTTTTGCGTGCATCTTTAAATACATATAACTCGGCAGTAGTATCTTGTCCGTTGATATGCAGGGGTATTTGCACAAAGGTCGTATCCCTGTTTAAATGCTCTATGAATTTAAGGCTTTCCTCAATATGATTGATTGTGCTTAAAATATTCTGTTTTTCGGCAATGTTTAAGGGTTCTATTTCTGTTCTAATCCTTCCCACTATCTCCGCAATATCTTTGATCGTTTTTTCTGCTTGAATGTCCTGGGGCAAACGATCCGTCCCGGAAGCATCCACAACCTTGAATAGGGTTTTTATCAACGCCCCTAAGTCTTTTGCTTCCTGTGCAACGGCCTCACGAGATAAAACCGTATCAAGCCGTCCCGGCTCTAAAATATTTGTATCCTTGCCCTGTATCAAATGATCGGTCATATTTTGTACATTCGCAAGTTTTTGACTGATCTCCCGAATAGCTGCTTCTTTGCCCTGGACCGATCCATTTCCCGTATCGGACGGGATTACAGGTTTTTGATCGGTATTTGAGGATTCAATTTTTCCCTCAGCAGGCATTTGACCGCTTGCTCCGGTGTCCCTTTGCATTAGAACATTTTGTCGTCCGGCCTCGGTGGCCTCAGAGGTTTGTACACCGGGTTGACGGGGTATATACGTCTCTTCGTTATTCGGTACACGCTGTAATTGTCCTGTATGATCGGCGTTATTGGGAACATTGGTCAAAGAAGGATCTTGCGATCGTCCGGCCCCTTCACTCAATTTATTGAGCTGTGCCATCAACGTTTTCAGCTGATCTCCGATCTGTTGTTTATGTTGTACAAACTGATCCAGCAGCATCATATTCTTTTCATCGACAGGGATGTCGTTTCCTACCATGAATAAGGCCTTTTCCGGTGTCATCTGCTTGTATTGATTCAAAAGTTTGGAGATCCATTGAAAATTTTCTTTGGTCAAAGCGACATTATTTCTGATCATCTCTTGGGCGATTTCCATGTTTTGATCGTTCACCGGAATACTTAAAGCCAAAAGCATATTCTTTATTTCAGCGCTTTTCACACTATTGCTTCCCGCTTCCTTGACAATTTCTACAAAAATTTGCGAATCCGTTTTATGATTCACCGATAAATCCAAAAAATCGCCGATACTTATATTGAGCTGCAATAAACTCGAAGCATTGATCAAGCTACCGTCCGGCAAGCGTAACGTAAGTGTCTCTGCAGATGCTTCAACTACTTGAACACGTATTGCATCCCCAACATTCAATCTCGAAAGTATATCATTTTTATTGGAAATATTTAACTGATTTAATGACCTCACCACATCTATTTTCATAAAAACACCCCATCATTTAGTTGACAGTTAAAATCATTTAGGAACACATGGCAATCATAAATGTTTTCGATATTGCTTTTACCTTGTCAGCCGTACACTGGTTTTCTATCTGTGTCCCAGTATTTTTGTCATAAAGCTTCTTCGATGGACCGGACAAATACCATAGGTCCTGATTGCCTCTACATGTGCTTGGGTACCGTACCCTTTATGCTTTCCAAAACCGTATTGGGGATAAACCTCGTCCAATTTTTTAACGACTCTGTCTCTTGCTACCTTGGCCAAAATGGATGCGGCCGCAATCGAGATACTTAAGCCATCTCCATTGACAATTGCGGTGTATGGCATGGTCAAGCCTTTTACGGCATCCCCATCTACCAGCACATGGTTCGGCTGAACCTTTAATGCCCGAACAGCCTCTATCATAGCTTTATGGGCTGCATTTCTAATATTCATGCTATCGATTTCCCGTTCCGACACGGAAGCTATTCCGTAACTAACTGCCTTCTCAATAATTATATCGTACAATTCTTCTCTTTTCTTTTCACTTAATTTTTTTGAATCGTTAATCCCTTCAATAAAAGTGTGGGGAGGCAGGACCACCGCAGCAGCAAAAACAGGTCCTGCCAATGGCCCCCGACCCGCTTCATCTACGCCGGCAATATACGATATGCCCCTTTGATACAAAGTATTCTCATATTTTGAAAGACATCGTATCCTTTCTATTTCATCAAAATGCTTTTGGATACGCTTTCTGTATTTTACGACAAGCTTTTGAACCGATGAACGGGCATCTCTGTGCGCATCATCCAATACGCCGGATAATTCACCTATTTCCAGACTGTCGAAATATGCATCTATTTCTTTTACTTTCATCTTTGCATAATCCATAAGTGCCTCCTAATCTATTTTTCAAAACACCTTATGTAAATGTATTTTTAGGTTTAAGGCTGGCTATCTTTTCTAAGGTTTATTTTTTATTATATACCATCTGCCTCCAACTTTAAAGGTAATATTTTTATCTCCTTTTTCGTTTCTTCGATTTTCCAAAACGCTTTTATATCCGTGCATATCCTTTCCGCATATTGACAATACTAGAAACTGAGTAATGCTATCTTTTTAAAACAACCTTTGGCTGCTTATTTGTTGGATTGTACTCAAAACACCGATGATTCTACACTCTTTGTTTAAATATAAATTCGATTTTTAAATATTGCTCTCGGGAGAATATAGATGCAGAACAGAGAAGTTGTTTCCAATATACAAAGCATATACTTGATCTCATTATTTATTATTAGTGAAACCTTTGCGCTTGCAAGAGCCGTAGAGGCAAAAAATGATTTTTGGCTGTCCATTATCTTGGCCATTGCAATCACCGTACCGTTTATGCTGATATTTGCCAGACTCCACATCCTTTTTCCCCAAAAAGACCTATTTGATATCAATGAAAATATCTTTGGAAGATTTTTAGGAAAACTATTGAATTTTGCTTTGATTGCTTATGTAGCTTTTAACTTTATGTCTGTGTTAAATGTTTTCACACAATTTATCGTTACTGTTTCCTTCCCCCAAACATCTAGGGCCGTGTTAACGTATATATTTATTCTACTATGCATTTGGATGGTTCGGGAAGGCCTTGAAGTAATGGGAAGATGGGCAGCGCTTTTTACGCCTATTATTTTTGCCATGATCTTCTTGACGGTATTCGCATTAATCCCGGAAATGCAGATCGCACATATTTTACCAATATTGCATAACGGCATAGAACCGGTTATTATCGGCAGTCTTGCAACGGTGTTGTTTCCATTATCGGAAACAGTTGTATTTCCCATGCTTTTGTCATTAGATCAACATCATGCACCCTATAGAATCTATTTATTAGGACTGCTGGTCGGAGGATTTGTAATGCTGGTGCTTTTATTTTCCCAAGTATTGGTGGTTGGCATAGAAGCATATACTACATATTTTTTTCCGGGACATTTGATGAGCACAAGAATAAATATCGGCACTATTTTACAGCGTATAGAAATCGTATCATCTGCCTCCTATTTATTAGGGGGATTTATCAAAATAAGTATATTGCTCTTAGCCGTTACCAAAGGATTTACAAAGGTATTTAATATCAGTGAATACAGATTTATTGTAACGCCCATGGCTTTACTTATTGGTATATTTTCGTATGTTACGTATCCAAGCTCAATCAGAATGCTTCAATGGGCTGAGGATGTATGGGGATATTTTGCCGCCCCCTTTCAAATTTTTATACCTATTATGATATACGTTGCCGCAGAGATCAAATGTTATCCGGCAAGACACGGAACGGCAAAAAAATAAAAGAGAAGCTTGTTTCGTCTTCTCTTTTTTTTGATTTGGCACATTTGACATAATCAAACGAACCGCATGTTATTCGGGTTTTTCCAAGGATACCTTTCCGATTTTTGCGCCTCTAAATTCGTCAAGAATAATACTTGAGGCACGGAACGTATCGATTTCACCGCCTGAGATGACACAGCCTCTCTTTCGTCCGATTACATAAAGCAGTTCAAATCCTTTAAGATTTGCAATATCATCCAGTTTATATCTCTCTTTTACATTTTGAGGATAATGATCTCTTAAAAACTCTAACAACATACATGTCAGTGTTTCCGGATCTTGAATAATTTCATCTTTAATGGCTCCGGTATAGGCAAGCTTTTTGCCCACTTCCGGGTCTTCAAATTTTGGCCAGAGAATACCCGGTGTGTCAAGCAGTTCATAGCCGTCTTTCAATCTAATCCATTGTTTGCCTTTGGTTACGCCGGGTCGATCTCCGGTCTTCGTGCTGGCCTTTCCGGCCAGTTTATTGATAAAGGAAGACTTGCCCACATTCGGGATACCGATTACCATTATTTTAATAGCTCGGTTGACCATTCCTTTTGCTTTTTCTCTTTGACGCTTTTCTTTTAGCAGGTCATTAGAAACATTTGGTATTTGGTTTAGTCCTTTGCCGGTGATTGAATCTATCAAAATCACTGTTTTTTGCTGCTCTTTAAACCATTTTACCCAAGCGTTATTGACTAAAGGATCGGCAAGATCACTTTTATTCATCAAAAGCAATCTGGGTTTTTCTTTTATGATATCGTCAATATCCGGATTACGGCTGCTTAAAGGCAAACGGGCATCTACCAGCTCAATCACCATATCTGTAAGCTTGAGATTCTCCTGAATCAATCGTTTTGTTTTGGCCATATGCCCTGGATACCATTGTATATTCACATATTTCACCCACTTTCCGGCGAATCAACGTGACGGTCTTTATACGGCCCACGCTTATTCATAAACCGAACCAAATTTATGTAACGGCCATATTTTAAGGGTCACTTTCCCAATAATAAATTGATAAGGTATCATTCCGACATCGCTGTAACGGCTGTCACGACTGTTATTTCTATTATCGCCTAAAACAAACACATGATCCTCGGGAACCGTTACGGGAAATTGTATGTCACCCCTTTGCATCACAAGTTCATTGACATAATCTTCTTGCAACACTTCTCCGTCTACATACACTTTGTGCTTCTCATAATCAATATCCACGTTTTGTCCCGATGTGGCAATAATTCTTTTTACAAAGGGCCCTTTCTGTTTGTCGGGAGGATTGAGAATAATAATATCTCCTTGTTTAGGCTCATACATTAACTTAACTACCACTAAACGGTCATCATGATGCAGCGTAGGAAGCATGGACTGACCATTTACTTTGATTAGAGAAAATACAAATGTTCTAATCACTAAAGCAATAACCAGTGCAATGACAATTGCCTGCACCCATTCAAACAACTCTTGTTTCATACTCGTTTTCTGCGATTGCTCAGATTGAACCAATGTCCCTTCTTCATTTCGATTCTCACCGGATTCTTTTTCAAAAGTTTCTTTTTCCATTGTTACCTCCATGCCATAGAGTCTTTCGCTAATATTTCGGTCCCCTTATATATATCTTGCTACAATTTGTACAAAATCATAAGTAAAAAGGGACATTTAAGTCCCTTCCTACAAATATTGCTTATCTGATTTTTTCTTTTACTTTCGCAGCTTTACCAACTCTATCTCTTAAATAATAAAGTTTAGCCCTTCGAACTTTACCTTTTCGAACAACTTCGATTCTGTCAATCTTAGGAGAATGAACAGGAAAAGTTCTTTCTACTCCAACACCATAAGAAACACGCCTTACGGTAAATGTCTCACGAACGCCGCCATTCTTTTTACGAATAATGGTTCCTTCGAACATCTGAAGTCTTTCTCTATTACCTTCTTTAACTTTTACATACACTTTAACGGTATCTCCAATCAAAAGAGCCGGAAAATCGCTTCTAAGCTGTTCTTTTTCAATTGCGCTTATAATGTTACTCATCATTAGTCCTCCTTTCCTTCATAGACGTTCATATCGACAGCTTTCACAACCTTCAACAGAGGACCGTCCGTAATACATACTGGAATAGTATATCATAGGATAATTTATAATACAACACCCTTTTTAAAACTTTAAAAGTATTGTAGCAAGGGTGCATTTGACTTGGTTATTCCGAACTATTTTCATCTTTTTCAATCTCTTTGAGAAAATCCCTGTCTTCTTGATTTAATGCAGCTTTCTCAAGTAAATCAGGCCGTTTGCAATAGGTGGTTCGCAATGATTCTTCTCTTTGCCATCGTTCTATTTTGGCATGGTGCCCCGATACCAGTACTTCCGGCACCTTTCTTCCCCTAAATTCAGGCGGACGCGTATATTGGGGATACTCCAGCAGGCCCCCGTAGTGGGACTCATCTTTAAAGGCTTCTTCGGTACTCAAAACACCGGGAATCAATCGGCAGACCGCATCAATGACTGCCATAGCCGGAATTTCTCCGCCGGTTAATACAAAGTCTCCCACGGATATTTCAAGATCAACAATTTCCTCGATAATCCTTTCATCCACACCCTCATAATGTCCGCATAATAAAATCAAATGTTTTTCTTGTACCAAACCCTTGGCAAGGGACTGGTTAAAAACTGTTCCCTTGGGCGTGAGATAGATGACCTGAGGCTTATAGCTTAACCCGTTTATAATGTGTTTATAGGCATTATATATGGGCATCGGCTGCATCACCATGCCGGTGCCGCCTCCATAGGGATAATCGTCTACCCTCCGGTGCTTGTCTTCCGAAAAGTCTCTTATATTGATAAAACGGAGTTCAATTACATTTTTATTTCTTGCCCGTCCTATGATGCTTTGTCCTAAAACTGCTTCGAACATTTCCGGAAAAAGCGTCAATACATCAATTCTCATTCGTCAATCAGTCCTTCAAGAAGCTTTACAATCACAAAGCCCTGTTCAATATCCACCTTTAAAACCACTTGCTTTATGGCAGGGATGAGTATTTCCTTTTCGGAACTCCCCTTCACTACATAGACATCATTTCCCCCGGCAGACATCACATCGATAATCTCTCCAAGTTCCTGCCCTTGATCCGTCTTGACCTGCAATCCGATCAGATCGCAAATAAAATAGGTATCCGGCGGTAAATCCACTGCCATCTCCCTATCGATCACTAGCATACAGTTTCTGAATGGCTCTGCATCGTTTATGGAATCGAGTTCTTTGAACTTGACAATCACATTATTTTTCTGGTATTTCACCCGCTGTATATAAAACTTTTTCAAAGTATGATTATAATTGATATATACCCACGCCAACCGTTCAAAACGCCTTGGGTCATCGGTCAAAGGCATCACTTTTACTTCACCCCGTATCCCGTGGGTATTGATGATCCTACCGATCTCCAATTGATTCTTTTTCATAAAAAACCTCCGGATTTATGAAGAGCGGACAGTAAAAGAGGAATGGGGAAATATCCCCCACTCCCCACGCCAAGTTCCCCACTCAGTTTATTGAAGAATTTCGACTACTACCCTCTTATTTTCTCTAGTGGCAGCTGCTTTTATTACAGTTCGGATCGCTTTTGCGATTCTACCCTGTTTTCCTATCACTTTTCCCATATCTTCTTGTGATACTCTTAGCTCAAGAATAACGGACTGTTCACCTTCTACTTCACTTACACTTACATCTTCGGGGTTATCTACCAATGACTTTGCAATAGTCTCTAATAATTCCTTCAACTGTCATACACCTCCAAAAGGTTTAAGCATTTTTCTTGGCTTCTTCAAACTTGTCCATAATGCCATTGTTTTTAAATAAAGATTTTACCGTATCGGTAGGCTGCGCACCATTTTTTAACCATTTTACCGCCTTTTCATCATTAATCTTTACTTCGGCAGGATCGGTTAAAGGATTGTATGTTCCTATTTCTTCAATAAACCTTCCATCTCTAGGAAATCTGGAATCGGCAACCACAACTCTGTAAAAAGGCGCTTTTTTTGCACCCATTCTTCTCAATCTTATTTTTACCGCCATTCACTTTCACCTCCTTTACAGTATAAAGCATAACGAAGCATAGGACTTTTCTTCTGCTTCATTCAAAAAACCACACGCAGCAGCAAGAATCCCCCTATGCTTCTTTCTTCTGTCTGCAATACTTTGATAGGCAATGATATACTACATAAAAGGAAACTTCATTTTACCCTTTTTCATCTTTTTAGGGTTACTAAACTGCTTCATCGTCCTTTTCATCTGCTCAAACTGTTTTAACAGATTATTCACATCCTGGACTCTTGTACCGCTGCCATTGGCTATTCTTCTCTTACGACTTGAATTGATGATGGAGGGATTCACCCGCTCTACTTTTGTCATGGACTTTATAATCGCTTCTACATGATCCAGCTGTTTATCATCAATGTCAACATTCTTTAGCATTTTCGCATTTACACCGGGCATCATGTCCAAAACCTGGCTTAAAGGGCCCATATTTTTCATCTGCTCCAGTTGGTCCAAAAAGTCATCAAAGGTAAATTGCTGCGTACGAAGCTTCCTCTCCATTTCAAGCGCTTTCTTTTCATCAAAGGCCTCTTGGGCTTTGTCGATAAGGCTTAAAACGTCCCCCATCCCTAATATCCTCGAAGCCATTCTATCGGGATAAAAGGGCTCCATATCACTTAGCTTTTCACCCATACCGGCAAATTTGATCGGCTTTCCGGTGACCGCTCTTACGGAAAGAGCCGCCCCCCCTCTGGTATCCCCGTCCAGCTTAGTAACAATGACACCGTCGATCCCTAGCTTTTCGTTAAAGCTCTCTGCCACATTCACCGCATCCTGACCGGTCATGGCATCCACTACCAGAAGGATTTCACTGGGTCTAACCGCATTTTTGACATTTTTCAATTCATCCATGAGCTCTTCATTGATATGAAGTCTGCCGGCCGTATCAATGATGATTAAATCGTGACCGGCGGCATCCGCGTGCTCGAGAGCAGCCTTCGCAATGTCTACGGGATTTTTCTTGTCGCCCATGGTAAAAACAGGTACATCTAGCTGTCCCCCTACAACCTGCAACTGTTTAATCGCAGCAGGTCTATAGATATCACAAGCAACCAATAAAGGCTTTTTGCCCTGTTTTCTCAGCAATCCCGACAATTTACCCGCCGCAGTCGTTTTTCCGGCCCCTTGCAAACCTACAAGCATCAGCACGGTAGGCGGTTTGGGCGCAAATGCGATCTTGCTTTGCGTACTCCCCATCAAAGCGGTAAGCTCATCATTTACGATCTTAATAACATGCTGCCCCGGTGTAAGGCTTTCAAGCACCTCGGCACCCACTGCCTTTTCAGACACCGTTTTCACAAAATCTTTTACCACCTTAAAGTTAACATCGGCCTCAAGCAGCGCCAGCCTCACTTCTCTCATCGCTGCCTTAATATCTTTTTCTGTGAGTTTACCTTTTCCCTTTAATTTTTTAAAAGTTTCCTGTAATTTTGATGCCAAACTTTCAAAAATCATTTTAAAAACTCCAATCCTGTTCGGCGTTCGGGACCCGGCATTTTATCAACAATTCACAGCTCCGGATTCCGCCCTTCCGTCTCCAGACAAATATTTATTCAATAGGTTCGTTATTTTAATATAGGTACCGCACTGTACGGTCTGAAATATAATAGTATATTTCTAATGCTAGTGTGCGTTGTCTATATAGATATCCAACTTTAAAATGGCATTTATATGTACATAAAAAAACGTAAAACCATCGTTGTTGGCTATCTCTATCACTTGTTTTTGATATCATCAAGTGCTTCCGTGATTGTACGGATTTTATCTTTCAATTCCGGCGAAAACAATGCTTTATTGTTTATTTCATCCATTTCTTGTACGGTTTCTTCAATGAGATATATTTTGTCCCGTATCAAGTGAAATTTTTTCTCCAGTCCCAGCTTTGCTTCCAATTCAAAAAGAAGCTTTTCACCTCTTTTAATGCTGTCTCTTACACCTTGGCGCGTAATATGTAAATGTTCGCTAATCTCACTTAAGGACAAATCCTGATTATAATAAAGTTCAATCGTGTCGGCCTGCTTATCCGTAAGAAATTCTTTATAAAAATCCAAAAGGATACTGACCGCTAAATTTTTTTCCATCTCATCACACTTCAAAATAAATTTTTTGAGTCGATTCTCCGTTAAAAATGCTTGTGTAAAGGCAAAAACCTTTACACAAGCATTTTAGTTGATTTCGAGACATTTGTCAAGGGGCAATTTCAGTTTTTCTCTCTTCTAACAAATTCATCATATCATCCAAGCGTTTAAGATACTTACCGAAGTTTTCCCAATCGCTCCTTTGTGATGAATCCTTCATATCCTGAAAGGCTTTTATCGTTCTATCCACAATATCTTGTATATTTTCCCCCGTATCCGTAACGACAGGCTGCTCCGTACCGAACAGTACAGTCAGCGCTTCCTGCAGCGTCGGTTCCATTACAATTCTATCGGCATAGGCCACAATGACTCGCTTCATTTCCGGCAGCGAGGTTCCGCTTTCTGCGGTGATATAAACGGGCTCTACATATAAGATCGAGTCTTCAATGGGGATAACCAACAGATTCCCGCGGATGACCGACGATCCCCCCTGTCCCCACAGGGTCATTTCACGGGAAATATCCGGGGTATTATCGATTCTGTCCTCTATCTGCTTCGTACCGTAAACATTAATGCCTTTGGGAAATCTGTAAAGCACCATTTGACCGTAGTGCTCACCCTTTGACCTCACCGCAAGCCATGAAACCATATTGTTTTTCTTTAAGGGGGTATAGGGAATCATCAGCACCAGCTCTTCTTCCTCCTCAATACCCGGCAGTTTCATCAGGTTGTAATAGGGGTCAACGGTCTTTTCTTCCCCTCTGTACATCTCTTTTGAAATATTCCAAAAATCAGCATTCGTATAAAAGGCTGTGGGGTTGGTCATGTGGTAACGTCTGAAAATTTCAGCCTGAATATTAAACAGCCTTTCCGGGTAACGAACATGTTCCTCAATATCCGCCGGCAGCGGTTCCTTGTCGAACAATGTGGGATATATGCGATTATACACATTAATAATCGGATCGGTCGTATCGGTAATATAGAATGTTACACTTCCGTCATAAGCATCTACGACCGCCTTTGCAGCATTGCGTATATAATTGATATTTCCGACGGTAGGCTGGGAATAGGGATAAAATGTGGATGTCGTATAGACATCTACGACCCATTTCAGTCGTCCTTCTTCTGTAATGACAATATAGGGATCATCATCATAAGTCAAGAACGGCGCCGCCCTTTCAACACGCTGGAGTACATTCCGATTGAGCAGCAATTTGCTTTCGGGGGTAATAGTCCCTGAAACCAGCATTCTGATGTCCCCATAGTTAATAGCAAAAATTAACCTGTTCAACATGCCCAGCTTGATGCCCGCTTTTCCGTCATAGCTGAATTCTATTTCCTTCTGTCCTTCCAAATAGTCCAACTCTTTTTGTTTGGAATTCACAATGACATAATCATTTGTCAATTCTCCAAAATATATTCGAGGCTGCGTGATTTCCGGTGCCCCCTCTATGGATTCCGGGGGAATATTTTTGATTTTAAAAACCGGCTGTCCTTGTGTCGTTACTCTATTCACCGGATTCATGGCCACACCGAAACCATGGGTAAATCTGAATTTTGTATTAATATATGTTTTCGCCTCAGGGGGGAGATTAGGCTGATACAATTCTCGCACACCCGTAAATACTGCTGTCGGGGTGCCGTTGATATCATAGGTCGCAATATCCGTATCTTTAAAACGATAGTAGTTTTGAATCCCCTGCAATTGGTTCAATACTGTCAGCGTTGCCGGAAAATCGGTAATACGGATATTATTGATGGTTTTTTCATTAGCCGCTATATCCTCTAAGGTTAAATCATTTTTTACCGGAAATTCTCTTTCAATAATATTGTTTAAATTGTAGGCAGTACGCGTAAAATTGATATTATGCTTTAAGTAAGGTCGTTCAACCACCTGTTCGTTCGGCTGTACGATAAGCATTTGTACAACAAGGGATATAAGCCCTACGACAACCCATACAATCGGAAATACGGCAACAGCCGCCAGCGAATGTTTGATTTTCCCCTTAAATAGGAGTACAATCGTAGCAACTACAATGACAAGCAAAAGGATGGGCGCAACTCTATAATACTTTAACCATACCATGATATCCGTATATCCGGCTCCCAGCACTTCCCCGATCGTCGAATACAAGACATCCTCCGCTTTAAACTTATAGGTCGCTGCGTTCATCAAAAAGTACACCACAATATTAATCACATTGTGTATCATGATTCTTTTCTCATATATGATCTCCGTAACCGTACGATAGCCGTTGCTCAAATATAAGACAACGTACAATACAAGGGTATAAATCGTCTGAAACAACCATATCCCGGACACACTCTCAATGAGTGAAATCAAGAACGGTCTTTCGAAGATATAATAGCCGATGTTCTGCCCGAAGATAGGGTCTGTCTGTTCAAAGGGTATGCTGTTGGCAAACAAGAGATAGCGGGTGTAAACCGTGTCTCGTATAAATGTACTGGCAAAAAAGGATATAATAAAGCTTAACAACAATATGGGCGTCGTCTTTTTTAAAAACTCCAATGTGTTGTTTTTGACAAGAATATTTTTACGTATCACCAGTGTAGATACAACAAAGATGACAAATACGAAGATAAAACTAGCCAGCTGTGTTGCAATTTTAACATTAAAATTAATCCAAAAGACATCGGTGTAGTTTTCGCCGATCTCTTTCACTTGGAGATACTCTGTAAATATACCGAACAGCAGTCCTGCGACAAGCAGCAACGATATAATGGTGAGTATGGTCACAAAGAGGCCCGTATAGTTCCTTTTCTTTTTCTCGTTGTAATAATCATACATCCTTTATCACCCTCCATTTATTAGTTAGGCATCCCGGGTGGAACCTTCGGAGCATCGAAATTCAACCGCCCGGCCCCGAACCTTTAACGCCCAACTTCAAATTATGCATCAAACAACGCATCTACAAAATCATTAGGGTTAAACGCTTGCAAGTCCTCTATACCCTCTCCGACACCGATTAATTTGACAGGAATATTTTGTTCGGCCTTAATCGCAACGACAATACCACCTTTGGCCGTACCGTCCAGTTTGGTAAGTACAATCCCGGATATTTCCGCCGCTTCACTGAACACTTTGGCCTGCTGCACCGCATTCTGTCCGGTTGTCGCATCTAACACCAGCAATACTTCACGACTGGAATCGGGAATTTCGTTATTGATGATTCTAAATATTTTTTTCAATTCTTCCATCAAATTCTTTTTTGTATGCAGCCGTCCGGCGGTATCACATATTAATACATCGACATTCCTGGATTTTGCTGCTTGCACCGCATCAAATATAACCGCCGCGGGATCGGCACCTTCGTGGTGCTTGATAACCTCTACCCCCACTCTGTCACCCCATACTTGAAGCTGGTCAATAGCAGCGGCCCTAAACGTATCACCGGCGGCAAGCAGTACCCTTTTGCCCTGTTGTTTCAGTTGATAAGCAATTTTACCGATAGACGTGGTTTTACCCACGCCATTGACACCAATCACCATCACAATGGCCGGATTCCCTTCGGTCTGAAGGTGCTGCACATCAGCTTTCAGCATTGTGCTGATGATTTCTTTTAAGAATGCCTTTACTTCCGAGCTATCGGAAATTTTTCTTTCTTTCACCGTTTCTCTTAATTTCTCAATAATCTCCATCGCCGTATTGACACCAATATCCGATGTGATTAGTATTTCTTCCAATTCCTCAAATAATTCCTCATCTACTGTTTGAAACATCTTTAGTGCTTCATCAATTTTCTCGGTGATAGTATTCCTTGTTTTTTCCAATCCTGCTTTTAATGATTCAAAAAATCCTAGTTTCTTTTGTTCTGCCATAGTCTTTATACCCACCTTTTTTAGTTTGGCGTTTGGCGTGGGGGTTGGAGAGAAATATGTCGATAGTCTTCACACTTTCATTCCCCCCCCACATCCAAACCATTTCTTCAATCTCTCTATATTGACTTCCTCTTCATGCGGTATGTATGTTGTACGATACTTGATCTATTTAGATATTATTCTACCGGTCGGAATACAGAACAGGGAAGTCGTTCCCGTTTCACCGAAAACCGGGTGAATCCTGCTTTCCTCCCCACTCCTAACTCCCCACTCCCCACTAACTAACTAGCTATCTCTTCCATCTTCAGCGCCAGCAGCTTTGACACACCTTTTTCCTGCATCGTTACACCGTAGAGAACATCAGACATTTCCATGGTTCCCCTTCGATGTGTTACAATAATAAATTGCGTTTGCTGACTAAAGTTTTTCAAGTACTCCGCAAATCTATAAACATTCGCATCGTCCAATGCCGCTTCGATCTCATCCAGAATGCAAAAGGGCGTAGGCCGTACTTTCAAAATTGCAAATAATAGTGCAATAGCGGTAAAGGCCCTTTCCCCGCCTGAGAGCAGCATTAAATTCTGCAGCTTTTTCCCCGGAGGCTGCACTTCAATCTCTATGCCGCTCTCCAAAATATTATCGGGTTCGGAGAGCTTCAAGGCTGCCCGGCCTCCCCCAAATAATTCATTAAACACCAAATTAAAATTCTGGTTAATAATCTTAAATTTCTCCGAAAACTGCTTATTCATCAACACTACCATGTCATCAATAATTTTGACCAAAGATTTTTCCGCTTCCTCCAGGTCATCCCTCTGGCCCGACAAAAATTCATATCTTTCTTTTACGTTTTTATATTCTTCAATAGCATTGACATTGATATTTCCCAATGCTCTTATCTCATCTTTCAGCACAGCAATGGTTTTTTTGACCTGAGCCAAATTGTCTATTTCTTTTTTATACGCCAAAGCAGTGGTAAAAGTCTGCTCATATTCATCCCACAGTTTATTAATCGTATTCTCCAATTCCAGTTCTATTCTTATTTTTTTATTTTCAATTTTACGATATCCGTCCTGGAGGACGGCACTATTTTCTCTCTTCTCCTTGAGTGAAACCTGTGTACGCTCTATGAGCCCCTCTTTTTCCACTTTGTCGGATATGGCCTGCTCAATCTTTTCCTGAATCCCCCGCTTATTCTCATCACAGATCAGAATCTGTTTATTTCTTTCCTCGATTTCTTCCCGGATGGTTTCGTTGTTTTTCTTTAACATTAAACATTCGTGCTCTTTCCGGGTTTGATCCTTCTGACAGGTATTTAGCTCCAATTGTATTGTGCGAATACGCTCTTCCGTTAATTCGATATCCTTTTCCAGAGAATGCAGCGCCATCTTGCGCTCTGTAATGGCTTGGGCCAAACGCTCTTTTTCCGCTAATTCTTCCGCATAAGACGCCTGTCTTTCGGAAATAGAATGCTCAATCTGCCGGATATCTTGTTCCAATGCCTTAATAGTGTTTGAAAACTCAAGCATTTCATTCCTGATATGCTCAATCTGCTCTTCCACTTGCGTTTTTTCTTTCAGCAATTCCGCCCGATTGGTCATTAAATTGTCATAAATGGTGTTATTGTGTAAAAGCTCCGATTCCAGCTTAATTTTAACATTTTCCGACTCTTTTATACCTGTCTCCGATTCCGAAAGTTTTGCATGTATGCGTTGCATTTCCGTATCTTTGGCTTTTATCTTATTCTCAATCTCATTTAGGGCAGAACGCAGCCTTACTATTTCCCCGTCCAATGATTTAATCTCGTTAGCCCGGCTTAAAAAACCGCTTGATTTGTTCACACTCCCTCCGGTCATGGAACCTCCCGGATTCAATATATCCCCTTCAAGGGTCACAATTCTGAATTTGTAACCAAACTTCCGTGCCATTTTGATACCGTGGTCGATATTTTCAACGACAACCACTCTTCCGAGCAGGTTATTGACAATGTTCGTATACCGGTCGTCAAACGCAATAAGCTGGGATGCAATTCCCAAGCTTCCCGGAAAATCCTTGATTTGATCGCCATAATGCAGTACTGTTCCTTTAACGGACGAAACCGGTAAGAAAGTGGCTCTCCCCAGGCGTCTGGCTTTCAAAAACCCTATAGCCGTCTTTGCATCTTGCTCATTGTCAACGACGATATGCTGCATCGCGGCCCCTAAGGCGGTTTCAATGGCCGTAACATAATTTTTCGGCACTTTAATCAATTGGGTTAACGGACCATGTATATGAAGGTGCTTTAAACAACCCTTCTGCCATTCCAAAAGCACGCTTTTCACACTTTTATAATAGCCTTCATAATCGTTTTCCATATCCTTTAGTAATTTTTTCTTCGAAATTTTCCCATTCATCAGTGCCAGCTGCCGGTTATACTCATCGCGCAATCTTTCCGATTGCTGCTTTTCCTCACTCTGTTTCGCCTGATATCCTGCGAGCAGCTCCTGATTTTTCCGCAGGGACTCTTCGTTCGCCGCAAAATCCTTTTCCAGCTTTTCCAGTAAAGACTGCACCCGTTCGATATCTATATTCTTTTGGCCCACATCCTTTTCAATCCCTTTTTTTCGCTCATTGAAATTGCCCTCCAGGACCTTCACACTATTGATCTTACCTTTTTTTTCAGATCCTTCATTCATTTTTTCGATTAATTCGCTTTTCAAGCTATCAATGGCTTGGTTGCCGGCTTCTATTAACGCAAACACTTTTTCATTGTCCGATTCCAAAGCATGAAGGGCATGCCGCATTTCTCCTTTTGAATGCACCAGCTTTTCGAGGGACCCGCTTTTACCGGACAATTCGGTTTCCAAGTTTTTAATTTTAAGCACAACCTGTTGTAC
The DNA here is from genome assembly GCA_022360955.1 of Bacillota bacterium. Lineage (GTDB taxonomy): Bacteria > Bacillota > Clostridia > SK-Y3 > SK-Y3 > JAKSBV01. Next base: position 6,311 of record JAKSBV010000380.1, on the reverse strand, counting down.
TTCCATATCCGTTTTATGAATATTGGCATCATTATTCAAAATATTATTTTTTAATAATTCAATATCATTTTTATATCGTTCAAGAAGCTTTTCGTCGTTATGCAAGTCTTGGCGCGCTTGGGCTATTTCTTCCTCTTTGGATTTTACCTGTTGATACAGCTTTTCAATCTCTGTCTCCAGCTGTTTTAACGCCGATTGATTATCATCAAACTGGGATTGCAGCAAATGATAATTTTCTTCCAATTCGGTCAGGTCTTTTTTTAACTTTTCGATGGCATGCAATGAAACATTGATTTCCAGCACCTTTAATTCTTCCTTCAAAGTGAGGAATTTTTTTGCTTTCTCCGACTGTTCCTGCAGCGGTTCAATTTGCAATTCCAGTTCCGTAATAATATCTTTTATTCGAACCAAATTCTGACGGGTGAGCTCAAGCTTCTTTTCGGCCTCTTGCTTCCGGTATTTGTACTTTGTAATACCGGCCGCTTCTTCAAACACATGCCTTCGGTCCTCCGATTTCGTACTGAGGATTTCATCTATTCGGCCCTGCCCGACTATCGAATAGCCTTCTTTTCCCAATCCGGTGTCCATAAAGAGCTGGCGCAGGTCTTTGAGACGGCAGGAAGACTTGTTGATATAATACTCGCTTTCTCCCGACCGATACACCCTTCGCGTGATCGTCACCTCATTGAAGTCAATAGGCACTATTTTATCTATGTTATCCAAGGTCAGAGATACCTCTGCAAAGCCTAACGCCTTTCTGTCCTGCGTGCCCGCAAAAATGATATCTTCCATTTTACTTCCGCGTAAATTCTTTACACTTTGTTCGCCCATCACCCATCGTACCGCATCGGAAATATTGCTTTTTCCGCTGCCATTGGGACCCACAATCGAAGTAATGCCTTGTCCGAATTCTAATTTTATTTTATCGGGAAAAGATTTAAATCCCTGAATTTCCAACATCTTTAAATACACATTCAAACACCTCGTATTTGTTCAATTGCCAATTTTTATCACTCTATATCATTCTAACATAAAATCCTAAAATGGCAATATGGACGGAGAAAATTAATAATGAATAGTGAATAATGAATAATTAGTTTTGGAGGATTCAAATTGTTTTAGCATAAAGAATAGCTCATACGCTGTTTTAGCATTTTCATCCCTCAGCTTTCTGCAATGTGCTTGCATTTCATTATATGTTTCATTTATAATAGGGCTAATGAGAAAGATAGTGCACACTAGAATGGGGGGATTGGGATGCAGCAGAGCGACCTAAATATTAAAGCGGTCTATGAGAAATTATATCAATATTACGGTCCTCAAAATTGGTGGCCGGCGGATACTGCCTTTGAAGTCATGATCGGTGCGATTCTGACACAAAATACGGCCTGGGAAAATGTAGAGAAAGCGTTGAATGGCTTGAGACCTTTTCTGAAACCCGAGCTTATATTTGAAATGAATGCGGAAAAATTAAGCCAGCTTATCAAACCAAGCGGCTTTTTCAACATTAAAGCCAAAAGAATTAAAAACTTTTTGAATTGGTTTCACCAAAAGGACTTTTCGTTAACCCGCTTAAAACGCATGGATATGGCCGCATTACGGCATGAATTGCTCGCTGTAAACGGGATCGGTAAAGAGACGGCCGACTCTATCCTGTTATATGCATTGGATAAGCCTATCTTTGTCATCGATGCATATACAAGAAGACTGTTCAAAAGACTAGGCCGGACGGTGCCGGACGAATACGACGACTTTCGGCAAATATTTGAACAGAATCTGGATAAAGACCTTCAGCTTTTTAATGAATACCATGCGCTGATTGTCATCCATTCCAAACAGTGCTGCCGAAAAAAACCGCGCTGCGACCAATGCTTCTTAAACCGGGAATGTCCTTATCCTTCCAGACAAGAAGCCTAGAAGACATATAGACGAGATTACAAAAGGGCACGGGACAAAGGGAGAGCTCCCTATGCCATGCCCTTTTTTAACGTCCCTACAAATTCGCCTACTTTCTGCACCAGCCCCTCCGAATCGCCATACTTCTCAATCACCTTTACAATGGCACTGCCCACAATCATTGCATCGCAATAGTCTTTCAACTGCCTGATTTGTGCCGGAGTAGAGATGCCGAATCCGATGGCCTTGGGAATGTCACTGTACTTCCCTATCTCTTCAATAAAGTCCATAAAGTTTGTGCTGAAACGATCCCGCGTCCCGGTGACTCCCATAGATGAGATGCAGTAAATAAATCCTTTGGCTCCCTGGACTATTTTTTGAATTCTGTCTTTGGAAGTGGGGGCTATCAACGTGATCATACGGATATCATATTGTTCTCCCATGGCCCGGAGCTCACCGCTTTCTTCAAATGGAAGATCGGGCACAATGAGGCCGTCAATCCCTACATTTTTACAGTCGGATACGAAGGCCTCCCCACCATATTGCAGTATGCAGTTGAAATATACCAGGTACAACAGCGGTACTTGGGATGCTTTTCGTATTTCTTTCACTATCTCCATGATGTCTTTGATTTTTATTTTTTGCGAGAGGGCTCGTTGTGCCGCTTTCTCAATCACCGGCCCATCGGCCACAGGATCGGAATAAGGAATCCCTATTTCAATGAGATCGGCTCCTTTTTGTGCCATCTCCAGCACCAATGCTTTTGTACTCTCCAATTCCGGGTCTCCGGCAGTTACATAGGTAATCAGCGCTTTTTGGCTGCTTTCTCTCAAATCTTCAAACTTCTGATCTATTCTATTCATTCGGATTTCCCTCCAATGCTCGTGATACCGTATAAACATCCTTATCGCCTCTGCCGGATAAATTCACAACGATGATCTCGTCTTTACGGGTCGCAGGGCAGCATTTTACCGCATGAGCGATAGCGTGAGCGCTTTCCAGCGCGGGAATAATCCCTTCCAGTTCCGCCAGCAGCTTAAAAGCGGCCAACGCCTCCTTATCGGTGACACTCACATATTCGGCCCTTCCGCTATCCCGCAAAAAAGCGTGTTCCGGGCCTATGCCGGGATAATCCAATCCGGCGGAAATAGAGTAGGGCGGATTGATCTGCCCGTCTTCATCCTGTAAAAAATAGGACATCATCCCGTGAAGCACCCCGATTTTTCCTTCAGCCAGCGTTGCAGCATGCTCCCCGGTTTCAATGCCTAATCCGGCCGCTTCCGCGCCGACCAGCTTGACATCCCTATCCTCCATAAAAGGATAAAAGATGCCCATCGCATTACTGCCGCCCCCTACACAGGCAATAATATAATCGGGTAAACGGTTCTCCATTGCAAGTATCTGCTTTTTCACTTCGTCTCCGATGATACGCTGAAAATCACGTACCATCATCGGATAGGGGTGCGGGCCCACCACCGAACCGATAACGTAAAACGTATCTTCTGCATGGGCGACCCAATCTCTTATGGCTTCATTGGTTGCATCTTTTAAAGTACGTGTGCCGGAACGGACAGGATTTACTTTGGCCCCCAGCAGGTTCATTCTAAAAACATTTAAGGCCTGCCGTTGCACATCCTCTTCTCCCATATACACTTCACACTGCAGACCGAACATGGCCGCTGCCGTTGCCGTCGCAACACCGTGCTGTCCTGCCCCTGTTTCCGCAATTATCCTGGTTTTGCCCATTTTTTTTGCCAGCAAAATCTGTCCTAGGACATTGTTGATTTTATGGGCCCCCGTATGATTCAAATCTTCTCTTTTAAGATAAATCCGGCCTCCGCCCAAGTATTCCGTGAGTCTTTGGGCATAATACAGAGGTGTTTCCCGGCCGCTGTATTCCGTCAAATAATAGGTCAGCTCCTTTTGAAAGGCCGGATCATCTTTATAGCGGCAATAGCTTTTTTCCAGCGCTATCAGCGCGTTCATCAATGTCTCAGCTACATATTGCCCGCCGAATGTTCCGAACCTGCCCCTTTCGTTATCCATACATCTTCTCCCCCATTCGCACTATATCAATAAAAGCTTTTATTTTCACACCGTCTTTGACGCCGTCCGTCTCCACACTGCTGCTCACATCTACACAATAGGGCCGAACTCGGCTGATGGCTTTCGCAGCATTGGCGTCACTTAATCCGCCGGCCAAAATAATCTTGTGTTTTACTGCGGTTATCATATTCCAATCAAAGGTCTTGCCGGTTCCGCCATAGGCGTTCTTTGAAAAAGTATCGAGCAAGATACCTGCCACCGGGTAGTCATCAGCCTCTTTCAAGCTGTCGATATTTTTCATTCTTACTGCTTTCCAGATCGGCCTGTTAATCAATGTGCAATAATAGGGGGTTTCCTCCCCATGCAGCTGCACGATATCCAGTTCGCACAACTCACTGATTTCATTCACCGTCTCTGCAGGTTCATTCACAAAGACACCGACCTTTTTGACGGACGGAGATAATACCCGAATCATTTCCCTTGCAAGATAAGGGGTTATCTTTCGCCGGCTGTCTGCAAAAACGAATCCCGCATAATCGGGCTGAAACCTATTGATCAGGTGTATGTCTTCCATTCCGGTTAATCCGCATATTTTTACCTTCGCCATGTCTACTACACCCCTACTCCGCAACGCAATTCCCTCAATGTTTGAGAGATATGCCCATGCTTCACCAATGTCTCTCCGATTAATACGGCGCCCACACCCTGCTGTTTCAGAAAGTTGAGATCCCTGCCGTCCTTAATGCCGCTTTCACTCACCACTAATACGTCTTCCGGTATAAGGCCGATCAACTTTTCCGTTGTCCGCAGAGATACTTCAAAGGTTTTAAGGTTCCTGTTATTAATGCCTATAACCTTGGCACCGGACAACAGCGCTCTTTCTACCTCCTGCTCGTTGTGCACTTCCACCAAGCAGGCCATGCCGAGAATCCCTGCAACAATTTGAAATTTCTTCAATTGTTCGTCATCCAGGATGGAAACGATGAGTAAAATGGCATCGGCTCCCAACATCTTCGATTGGTAAATCTGCCAGCAATCTATGATAAAATCCTTTCGCAAAAGAGGCGTCGGCACATTTTGACGGATGCTTTGCAGATATTCGTCAGCACCCATAAAAAACTGTTTTTCCGTCAATACGGAAATCGCTTCAACCTCATTTTTGTAATAGGTGTGGGCGATTTGAACGGGATTAAAATCATGGCAGATGATCCCCTTGGAAGGAGAAGCTTTCTTCACCTCTGCTATCACCGCAATCTCCCCCGGTTTGTTCAATGCATTGTAAAAATCCCTCGTGCCGGGCCGGTGATGTCTCAATTTCTCCTTTAACTGCTCCATAGATACCACTTGCTTTTCCATCTCTATTTGTTTTTTCTTATAGGCCACAATTCTATCTAAAATCATTATATCTCACTCCCTCTTAGGGGATATGGAGCCATCCTGCCGACAACATATTGGGGAATGGTCCCAAATTCCCTTGCCTTTTACCGTTATGCTGCTTTACGATTGGTAAATCTGATAAATTCCTGCAATTTCTCCATCGCTTTCCCGCTTTTAATCAGTTCCTTTGCTTTTACAACTCCTTCGCCCAGACTTTCGGCCTTCTTTCCGACGTATAATGCTGCTGCACTGTTTAATACCACAATATCCAGCGGAAATCCCTGTTTGCCGGAGAAGATATCCAATATCATCTCTGCATTCTCCCGGGCATCCCCGCCTTTAAGGTCTTCCGCCAAACATAACGTAAAGCCGTATTGTCCGGGATCGACAACATATTCCGTCATGTGATCGTCCTTTAACTCACAAACCGTCGTATTCCCTGTAAGCGTTATTTCGTCAAGACCATCCTCGCCGTGCACCACCATCGCCCTCTCTACGCCCAGGTTTTGAAGGACGGCCGTAAGCGGGCGGGTCAGTTTGCCGTCAAAGACACCGAGGATTTGGCCTTTTGCAGAAGCAGGGTTGGCCAGCGGCCCCAAAATATTGAAGATGGTTCGGATACCCAGCTCTTTTCTCGGGGCAGCGGCATATTTCATGGATTTGTGAAATTGGGGCGCAAACATAAACCCTATGTTTACTTTTTCAATGCATTCTTTGATCTGCACCGGCGACAGATTCAAATTGACGCCTAAGGCTTCCAGTACGTCGGCGCTGCCGCTTTTGCTCGATACGGACCGGTTACCGTGCTTGGCAACAACCGCGCCCCCTGCCGCAGCTACAAAGGCCACTGCGGTTGATATATTAAAGGTGTTTGCACCGTCTCCCCCCGTCCCGCAGGTATCTATATAATACGCTGACTGCGGTGAAATGCTTTCCGCCCTTTTTCTCATCACCTTTGCACACCCGGTGATCTCCTCAATGGTCTCCCCTTT
>JAKSBV010000277.1 GCA_022360955.1 Bacillota bacterium | reverse complement strand
TACGATTATATTTCAGACTTTACTGTTTAATCTCTATATATAAAGTCTGATTGTATACCGGCGTTTCGTGGTCCGGGCGGAGTGTTGTTTTGTGTGCCCTGTTAAAGGGGCTATTTTTATCTGTAAAAAAATATAAATATTGGCAAGCCTCTGCCTTGCGATAAAAATGTATTTTAAGAACTTTATTTACAATATTGCGCGGTCGAATTTCTTATAAAGTCATTGGATGTAGGGCGTAGAATGCGTGTGTACAAAACGATTGAGGGATGTAATAATAAAGAAAAATTTGTGAAATATTTAACTTCAATTGTATTCTGTATACATTCATTGTATAATAAACATGTCTTAGACAAATAGAAAGAGGTGAGGTCAAAAGTGAAAATTTTAACATTTAAAGGTGGTATTCATCCTCATGACAACAAGACAGCTACGGCAAGTGTTGATATAGTAACCTTGGATGCACCGCAAACATTAATTTTTCCAATGCAGCAGCATATCGGGGCACCCTGTGAACCCTTGGTTACAGTAGGAGAACAGGTGAAAATGGGACAAAAGATAGCGGACTCCAAAGCCTTTATCAGTGCGCCTATTCACGCAAGTGTATCCGGAAAGGTCATTGCTATTGAACCGGTGCTTCACCCCAGCGGTTCTAAAGTGATGTCCGTGATTATAGAAAATGACGGGTTGGATACGGTTCACGAAAGCATAGCGCCCAAAGGAGACCTGTCTGCTCTGGAACCGAAAGAAATCGTTGAAATTGTGCGTGAAGCAGGGATTGTAGGGATGGGGGGAGCCGGATTTCCTACCTCTGTAAAATTGTCGCCGCCGCCGGACAAAAAGATTAACCATGTGATCATTAATGGTGCCGAATGTGAGCCCTATTTGACGTCGGATCACCGGGTGATGTTGGAGGAGCCGGAAGATGTTATTGCGGGCTTAAAGATTATTATGAAGGTTTTGGGATTGGACAAAGGGTATATCGGTATTGAAGTGAATAAATCCGATGCTATTAAAGTGATGGAGCAGCACGCTGCGAAGGAAAAAGGCATTGAGGTGGTTCGTCTTCAAACAAAATATCCTCAAGGTGCCGAAAAACAACTGATTCAGGTTGTTACCGGAGAAGAGGTTCCTTCCGGAGCGCTTCCCGCGGATGTTGGTGCCATCGTAAATAACATCGATACGTGTACCGCAATCGCAAGAGCTGTTAAGACGGGTATGCCCTTGATAAGGCGTATTGTTACCGTATCCGGTTCTGCGGTGAAAGAACCGAGAAACTATTCGGTACGGATAGGGACTCCCTTTAAAGCTTTATTTGAGAAGTCCGGGGGCTTTAGAGAAGATCCGTTCAAAATTGTAATGGGTGGCCCGATGATGGGTATTGCCCAGTTCTCAATAGATGTTCCGGTTGTGAAAGGGACGTCGGGACTCTTGGCCTTTACTGAAAAAGAAGTGACATTGCAGCCTGAGGGTCCATGCATAAGGTGTGGCAAATGTCTGGACGCATGTCCGATGAATTTGTTGCCCCTTTACCTGAATGCCTATGCGGTCAAAGATGATTTGGATAAAGCGGAAGCATATCATGCCGCAGATTGTATAGAATGCGGAAGCTGTTCCTATGTATGTCCTGCGAAGCGGCATTTGGTTCAGACCATCAGAGTAGCAAAGCAGACGATCATCGCAAACAAAAGAGCAGCGGCGAAGAGTTAAAAGCAATGAACAATTAATAATTAATAATGAATAATGAGTGTAACAAAATGATCGTTAATCATTTTGTTTGGTATTATATATAGAGGCGTAGAGGGTTCAGTATAAAAATCCATTTACAAATGTGAACGCGGTTTTTCCAATTATTAATTCTTCATTATTAATTATTCATTACAAAAAGCGGGGGGTTACAAATGTTAAACAATAGACTGATTGTTTCATCCTCTCCTCATGTGAGGTCGGAAGAAACAGTGAATAGAATCATGCTTGACGTGTTTCTGGCGCTTACGCCGGCACTGATTGCAGGAACGCTGTATTTTGGCTTTAGGGCATTGATTGTGACGGTAGTGACCATACTAAGCTGTGTCGTTTGGGAATATTTATGGCAAAAGATGTGCAAAAAACCGGTGACCGTTAACGACTGGAGTGCAGCGGTAACCGGCATATTGCTTGCATTTAATCTTCCTGCTGCCGTACCGTTGTGGATACCTGTAGTGGGCAGTTTTTTTGCTATCATTATTGTAAAGCAGTTGTTTGGCGGTTTGGGGCAGAACTTTATGAATCCCGCTCTGGCAGCGAGAGCATTTTTACTTGCATCCTGGCCCACATCCATGACCAAATGGGTTGAGCCGTTTACCAAGATGCCTTTCTTCGGGAATGTAGACGCGGTGAGTGCCGCGACTCCTTTAGGACTGATACAAGGGGCGGAAGCGGCGGCAGGACAGGAACTCCCCCGGTATATGGATTTGTTTCTGGGGAACATCGGCGGTTGTATAGGGGAAACGTCGGCCCTTGCACTTCTGTTAGGGGCAGGCTACCTTTTATATAGACGAATTATCAACTGGAGAATCCCTGTGACTTTTATCACTACGGTAGCAGTTTTGACATTTATTTTCGGGAAGAGCGGTTTCTTCACGGGGGATGCCCTTTATCATGTGCTTTCCGGAGGTCTGATGCTGGGGGCGTTCTTCATGGCCACAGACTATGCCTCCTCTCCTGTGACGCCGAAAGGCCATATTGTGATGGGTATTGGATGCGGGGTTATTACGTCCGTTATAAGATTATACGGCGGATATCCGGAAGGAGTATCCTATTCCATACTACTCATGAATGTGGCGGCCCCATTGATCGATAGATATACCATTCCTGTGAAATTCGGGGAGGTGAAGGCCGGTGCGTAAAAATGAAATCTTGGAAATCTTGAAGCTGGGTGCCGTTTTATGTGCAATTACATTTACAGTGGCATTGGTACTGGCAGTGGCGAATATGTCGACGGAAGGCAGAATCGCCGCATTAGATGCAAAGGCGCAGGATGAGGCCCGGAAAGCGGTGCTTCCTTCCGCTGAGGTTTTTGAAGCTGTGGAGGTTGAAGGTGTAGGAACGGGAGAATATAAAATGATTGACAGTGTTTTTGCAGGCAAAGCCGGTGACGATACCGTCGGGTATTCCATAGGGGTAGCTCCTACAGGTTTCAGCGGTGCTATTGATATGATTGTAGGCATTGACAGTGAAGGGAAAGTGACGGGTATTCACATTGTGAATCATCAGGAAACGCCCGGATTGGGATCAAAAGCCCTGGAACCTCAGTTTAAGGACCAGTATCATGAAAAATCTACTGCAAATCCGTTGACAGTGATTAAGAGCGGTACGCCGAAGGACAATGAAATTTTGTCTATCAGCGGTGCTACCGTTACATCCAAAGCGATCACACAAGGAGTGAATGCAGCTGCAAAAATATATCATGAGCAACTAGATAAGTAAGCAGGGGGGAGGAAAAGAAGTGAGTTTGATGAAAGAATTCAATAAAGGTATTATAAAGGATAATCCCGTATTCATTCAGCTTCTGGGAATGTGTCCTATCCTTGCCGTTACGACTACGGTCGAAAACGGAATTGGTATGGGACTTTCGGCGACAGCCGTATTGCTTGGATCGAACGTAGTTATTTCTCTTTTGAGAAAGTTTATACCTTCCAAAGTCAGAATTCCGGCATTTATTGTCATCATCGCCGGCTTTGTGACATTGATAGATATGATGCTTAAAGCGTATTTTCCCGAGTTATCGAAGTCTTTAGGACTTTTTATTCCGTTAATTGTTGTAAACTGTATTATTTTGGCCAGAGCGGAAGCCTTTGCTTCCAAAAACAGCACCACCAAATCATTCTTTGACGGTTTGGGAATGGGTTTGGGATTTACAATTGCCCTGGTCATTTTAGCAGGTTTGAGAGAAGTATTGGGGAACGGAACATTTTGGGGCCTCCCGCTGTTTGGAGCGAGTTTTCAGCCGGCACTGATCATGATTCTTCCTCCCGGCGCTTTTTTGGGACTTGGGATTATTTTGGGCATTATGAATTGGTTTGCACAAAGAAGAAAGGGAGGTGAAGCCTGATGAAAGAACTAATTGTAATCGCATTGGGTGCCATTTTAATTGAAAACTTCGTGCTGGTAAAGTTCTTGGGGATCTGTCCTTTTCTAGGGGTGTCCAGAAAGGTTGAGACAGCGCTGGGAATGGGGATGGCCGTTACATTTGTCATGGTGCTGGCTTCACTCATTACCTGGTTGGTTCAGACCTTTATATTGGAGCATTTTCATATCCAATATTTACAGACCATTGCTTTTATATTGGTTATTGCCGCATTGGTACAGTTTGTGGAAATGTTCGTACAAAAGGCCAGCCCCACACTGTATCAGGCTTTAGGCGTGTATTTGCCCCTTATTACAACCAATTGTGCCGTGCTGGGGGTAGCATTGCTCAATATACAAAAAGAGTTTAATCTTATCAAATCACTGGTCTATGGTGTAGGGGCCGCTATAGGGTTTACCCTTGCCATTGTTTTATTTGCCGGGGTGAGAGAAAGATTGGAGATTGCCGATATTCCGAAACCACTGCAAGGATTTCCCATTGCGTTAATTACCGCAGCGCTGCTCTCCATTGCGTTTTTGGGATTCCAGGGGTTGAAGTTTTAAGTAAGGATAGCAGGGAGTAGGGTGTGAGGAGCGAAGAGCTGCAGCCTCATGCTTTGTCCCGACTGTTTACAATGCTTATTATAAATGTGGAAAATGAAAAGGGGTACAGTGTAGAGTGCGTAAGAGTGAGAGTTCAAATGACTCCCGGCTCCCGGCTCCCCACTCCCCACTAAACGTGAGGTGAAATTGGAAATGGTAGATAAAATTCTTGCGCCGGTGCTAAGTTTGAGTGGCTTAGGGCTGGTATTCGGTTCGCTGCTTGCGTATGCTTCACAAAAATTTGCAGTAGAAGTGGATGAAAGAATCCCTTTGGTGAACGATACTTTACCCGGTGCTAATTGTGGCGGATGCGGCTTTGCCGGATGTGGGGCCTTTGCTGCTGCTGTGGTAGAAGGAAAGGCGCCTGTAGACGGATGCCCGGTTGGAGGGGCGGGCACTTCGGCGGCCATTGCGGAAGTGATGGGTGTCGCTGTAGATAACGCGGAGAGAAAGATAGCAAGAGTACTTTGCAACGGTACGGATGAACAAACAAAAGAAAAATATGCCTATTATGGTGTTACCGACTGCATAGCGGCTTCCAAGTTAGGAGGAGGCTCGAAAAGCTGTGCATATGGCTGTCTGGGTTTGGGGACCTGTGCAAAAGCTTGTCCGTTTGACGCCATTAAGATGGAAGACGGCATTGCGGTGATAGATGCCGATAAGTGTACTGCTTGCGGTCAATGCGTAACGGCTTGTCCCAAAAATGTTATAGAACTCATACCGGAAAGCCGTACCACATGGGTCATGTGTAAATCGAAAGACAAAGGAAAAGAGGTCCGGGCTGTTTGTGGCACAGGTTGCATCGGATGTAAGCTGTGTGAGAAGGCGTGTAAATTTGATGCGGTGCATGTAGTGGATAATATAGCCATTATTGATTACGAAAAGTGTGTAAATTGCAATCAATGTGTTGTAAAGTGCCCTAAGAACATCATTAACGGTAAAGCGGAAGTCAAAAAAGCATATATCCATGAAGACAAATGCATAGGTTGTACGATTTGTAAAAAACAGTGTAAGTTTGATGCTGTTGAAGGGGAGCTTAAAGGCAAGCATAAGATTGTTGAAGAGAATTGTGTAGGTTGTGCATTGTGTGCCGTCAAATGTCCTAAAAAGTGTATCGAAATGAGATAAAACAGCTGAGAATAAGGGACTGTCGCACTAGGGGTTAAATAATTACTAGTGCGACAGTCCTTATTTTGGTTTTTGGAAATAAATTCATATCAATTTTTTAGTAAAAATTGCAGGAATTCGTCCTTTTATGTCGAATAACTTTATAGAAATTAGAAAACATTGATAGGTGTTAAATATCTCTATCTAAGCTATACTATATTATAAGATAATGGATTACAGGGGGAGTTATGATTAATTCTATACTAGCGTTTATAAAACAGCATAAAACGGTTTTCATTTTAATCGGATTGGCGATAGGCATTGGATTGTTTTCTTATCTGAGTGCCGGTCGCATAGGTTCTGAGCTTGATTATGTAAAAGATGGGAAAAATGGTCCGGATGTGCATGGCGATCATGGGGATAAGGAAAAAGAGGGAAGTGAAGTGCCCATGAAGCTTGAGCATTATATGGAGCAGCCCCGTGCAAATCTGAAGCTGTTTCAGGAGCCTGTAAAGGTCAAAGGCATCCATGTATCGGGATGGGTTGCCGGTACTAAAGGCAAGTTTAACAAACTGCTGAAACTGGTGAATGAGACCGAATTGAATGCGATGGTCATTGATGTAAAAGAAGATGCGGGAAAAGTGACGTATAAATCTGAGGTGCCTTGGACACAAGAAGCAAATTCCATTGTCAATATGGTAGGAGATATGACACAATTGATGGATACGTTAAAAGAGAACAATATCTATCCGATCGCCAGAATTGTGTGTTTTAAAGATCCGATACTGGGAGAAAAATATCCGGAGCTTGCCCTTAAGAAAAAAGACGGCAGTCTGTGGAGAGATAATAAGAATAAGACTTGGTTAAATGCATATAATCCGAAAGCCTGGGATCTTTTGATCGAATTGTCTAAGGAAGCTGCACGGTTGGGATTTAGAGACATCCAATTCGATTATGTACGGTTTCCCACCGATGGAAAGGTCAATTTGATTGATTACGGTGAGGTTGAGAAAACAAAAGCCGAAGCGATTGCGGAATTTCTGGCCTATGCGAAGAAAGAATTGGAACCTATGGGCGTGGACGTAACAGCCGATATTTTCGGTATTATGCCCGTTGTACCGGGAGATGCGGAAGGCATCGGGCAGGATTGGGAGATGGTCTCCGAACACATTGACTATGTCTGCCCTATGGTATATCCATCCCATTATGCCAATGTAGCTCAGAATGGGGTGGGGCAAAAAATCAATGGCGTGTTATACAAATATCCGGATTTGGACCCTTATGGGGTTGTCTATAATACATTGGTGCTTGCCAAAGAAAGAATTGACAACAGCAACGCTAATGCGAAGATACGCCCGTGGCTGCAATCTTTTACGGCGTCTTATCTCGGGAAAGGAAATTATCAGGTGTACGGCGGTCCCCAGATCAGAGCGCAGATTCAGGCAACCTACGATGCCGGCTTGGAGGAGTGGCTTTTGTGGGATGCCAATAACAACTATACGGAAGCAGGATTATTGAAAGAATGACCCTATAGCCGGTCACCCAAGTGATATGCTTTTTGCCGGCAAAAAGCATATCACTTGGGTGACCGGTGCTATTTAACCATATCTATTTAATATTAAACCCAAAAACGATTATGCAGAAAAATATGATATTTTCCCTTTGAAAAAAAGCACTGCTTGAAAAAATCAAAATTATACGATATAGTATATTTAGCTGTGAAAAATCAGGCATTTATAGATAAATAGCCGGTTAGCCGTAGAGTGCTGACAAGTGCTAAAATAAATAATGTGCAAGTTTTTGAGGAGTTGCTTGCGAAAATGGCTAGGGGAGGATTGCAATGTATAAAATAGTGCACAAAAGGGTATTAAATCCTCAAGTGAAGCTGATGGAGATTGAGGCACCTGTAGTTGCCAGGAAAGCTGAGCCAGGACAGTTTATCATTCTGAGGGTATACGACGGAGGAGAAAGAATTCCGCTGACAATTGCAGATTACGATAGGGATAAGGGGACAGTTACCATTATCTTTCAAGAAGTGGGAAAGACAACGAAACTGCTTGGCACGATGTGTGAAGGCGATAACATCTTAGACTTTGTCGGACCGTTAGGGGTAGCGTCCCATCTGGAGGCCTATAAAAAAGTAGCGGTAATAGGCGGCGGCCTGGGTACGGCCATTGCATATCCGCAGGCCAAGAAGCTGCATCAATTGGGGGCGGAGGTACACTCTATTATCGGATTTAGAAATAAAGATCTCGTTGTTTTAGAGGATGAAGTCAAAGCAGTCAGTGATGAATTGTATGTCATGACCGATGACGGATCTAATGGAAATAAGGGATTTGTGACGGACATGCTTCAAAAATTGATAGAGGCAGGCAATCAATATGATTTGGTGATTGCCATCGGCCCGTTGATTATGATGAAATTTGTCGCCAAACTGACCAAGCCCCATGCTATTAAGACCATTGTCAGTATGAATCCTGTGATGATTGACGGTACGGGCATGTGCGGCGGGTGTCGTGTAACGGTAGGCGGAGAAACAAAGTTTGCATGTGTAGACGGTCCTGATTTTGACGGACATTTGGTGGATTTTGATGAAGCGATAAGAAGGCAGAGTATGTATAAAGATCATGAGCAGCATTCTCTTGAAGAGCATGCATGTAAGTTAGGGGGTGCTGAGAATGCCTAATATGTCCCTTGAAAAAGTTAAAATGCCTGAACAGGATCCTAAGATCAGGAATCAGAACTTCGAAGAAGTTACATTGGGCTATACGGAAGAAATGGCCAAAGAAGAAGCGGAAAGATGTCTGCAGTGCAAGCATAAGCCATGTATAAAGGGATGTCCTGTGAATGTGCAGATACCTGAATTTATAAAATTGGTGGCTGAGGGAGATTTTGAAGGCGCCTACCAAAAGGTGAAAGAAACCAATGCCCTTCCGGCCATTTGCGGTAGAGTCTGTCCCCAGGAAACCCAATGTGAAGAGCTTTGTGTAAGAACAAAAAAGGGTGAATCGGTAGGCATCGGCAGACTTGAAAGATTTGTAGCCGATTGGCATATGGCCCATGTAGAGGATCACATAGAGAAAGCGGCGTCCAACGGAAAGAAAGTAGCGGTGATAGGGGCGGGTCCTGCAGGGCTTACCTGTGCAGGGGACCTGGCCAAAAAGGGATATGATGTAACCATTTTTGAGGCATTCCATACCCCTGGCGGTGTATTAATGTATGGTATTCCCGAATTCCGGCTGCCTAAGGAAATCGTAACAAAAGAAATCAATACCTTGAAAGAAATGGGCGTCGGTATTCAGACCAATATGGTGATCGGGAAGGTATATTCCATCGAGGAACTAAGGGAAGAAGGCTTTGAAGCTGTTTTTATAGGTTCAGGCGCCGGGCTACCCAGATTCATGAATATTCCCGGTGAAAACTTAAACGGTGTTTATTCTGCCAATGAATTTTTAACCCGGATCAATCTGATGAAAGCCTATACATTCCCGCAGACTGATACCCCGGTGAGAGTAGGGAAAAGAGTAGCCGTGATCGGCGGCGGAAATGTGGCGATGGACGCGGCGCGAAGTGCCAAAAGATTGGGAGCGGAAGAAGTATATATTGTTTACAGGCGTTCGGAGACAGAATTGCCGGCAAGGCTGGAAGAAGTACATCATGCAAAAGAAGAAGGCATTATCTTTAAGCTGTTAACCAACCCTACACGTATTCTCGGTACCGAGGACGGATGGGTCAAAGGAATGGAATGCATTGAGATGGAGCTGGGTGAGCCGGACGAATCGGGCAGAAGAAGACCGGTTGCCAAACAAGGGTCCGAGTATGTGATTCCCGTTGAAACGGTAATTGTTGCAATCGGACAATCCCCTAATCCATTGATTAAATCCACCACCGAAGGATTGGATACCCACCGATGGGGAGGGATTATTACAGAAGAAAGCACAGGCGCAACCAGCATAGAAGGTGTCTATGCCGGAGGTGACGCAGTAACCGGTGCGGCTACGGTTATTCTTGCAATGGGTGCCGGAAAAGATGCGGCGGAAGCCATTGATAAATATTTAAAAAACGAATAGGGATAAAAAGAAGGCACTCTGTTTGATCCCCAATCAAACAGAGTGCCTTCTTTTTATATACAAATTTGACCTGTAATGCCAACACAAGGGACTGTTTTCTGTTAATTTTTTATTGAACAAAGAACAGTCCTTTATTTGGCATCTTGTTTGCAAGATTTCTTGCAAATATTGCAATTTTGCAAGTGAATCATGCAGGGGCGTTAAACATGTATACAATATACCTGTCTCAAAGCGGCTAAAACAGCTATGTACAAGAAAATTTTGGTTAATTGACATTTAGGACCAAAGAGCAATTTTGAAATTTTTTTAAAAAATTGTTGCAAAAATATTCGAAGTAAAATATAATGATATTAGTTTTTGGTATATTTGCTCTGCGGCTATCAGAGTGAATATTGACGAACTCGTTTGGGGAAGCGGGTGAACTCTACAGCCAATAAAAATATTCAATAGGGGGTAAATTAAATGTCTTTTAAACATGCTTATTTGGCAGAAGTGATGGAAAATGTGATACAAAGAAATCCTGCGGAACCGGAATTTCATCAAGCCGTAAGAGAAGTGCTGGAATCTTTGGAACCTGTAATCGACAAGCATCCCGAATATGTTGAAGCCGGTATTATTGACAGAATCGTTGAGCCTGAAAGGCAAATTATGTTTCGTGTGCCATGGGTTGACGACCATGGTAAGGTTCAAGTGAACAGAGGTTTTAGAATCCAATTCAATAGCGCCATAGGACCCTATAAAGGCGGTCTGAGATTCCATCCGTCCGTATATGCGGGCATCATCAAGTTCTTAGGTTTTGAGCAAATCTTCAAAAATTCCTTAACCGGCTTACCAATCGGCGGCGGTAAAGGCGGCTCCGATTTTGACCCTAAGGGTAAATCCGACGGAGAAGTGATGAGATTTTGTCAGAGCTTTATGACTGAATTACAAAGACATATCGGTGCCGATACCGACGTACCTGCAGGAGATATCGGGGTTGGCGGTCGTGAGATAGGATTCATGTACGGACAGTATAAGAGACTTAGAAACGAATATACCGGTGTATTGACCGGAAAAGGCCTAACCTATGGCGGAAGTCTTGTAAGAACCGAGGCGACCGGTTATGGGTTATGTTATTTTACCGAAGAAATGTTAAATGCAGTCGGAAAATCTTTCAAAGATTCCACTGTGGTTATTTCCGGTTCAGGTAACGTCGCAATCTATGCAACTGAAAAAGTGCATCAATTAGGCGGAAAAGTGGTCGCTCTAAGTGATTCAAGCGGATATATATATGATGCTGAAGGCATTAAATTGGATACTGTAAAGCAAATTAAGGAAGTTGAAAGAAAGAGAATCAAAGAATATGTAAAATATCATCCCAATGCCGAATACTATGAAGGATGTGACGGTATCTGGAGCATCAAGTGCGATATTGCACTGCCGTCTGCTACTCAAAATGAGCTGGATGAAAATGATGCAAAGATGCTTGCAGCGAACGGCTGTATTGCCGTTGCAGAGGGTGCGAATATGCCTTCCACACCGGAAGCCGTTGAAGTACTCCTGAACAAGGGTGTGCTTTTCGGGCCTGCCAAAGCTGCAAATGCCGGTGGCGTTGCTACTTCCGCACTCGAAATGAGTCAAAACAGCATGAGATATGGCTGGACGTTTGAAGAAGTAGATGCTAAGCTAAAAGATATTATGGTGAACATTTATAAAAGTGCCAGTGAAGCTGCGGAAGAATACGGCTGCGAAGGCAACTTTGTGATGGGGGCCAATATTGCCGGATTTAAGAAGGTTGCAGAAACAATGCTGGCGCAAGGCATTGTGTAAATTGAGCGTTTTTTAGATGTGAAAATCAAAAGCGGTGAGATGGCCATCTCACCGCTTTTGTGGTTCTATCGTTTCAAATCTTTTTCTACCAGTACTTCTATTCTGAAAGTGTCGAAATCAATTTCCTCCATAAATGCATCAGCGTTAAATGTTACTTTACCGTATCTGGCAAGATCTTTTTCATGAAGCGAAAGCCACAAGGGCTTCTGGATATCAAATTCTCTGCATATTTCTTCCATGCATAGGTCCAGCATTTCTCTTTCGGACAAGTCGCTTTTGTCATATTGGGCAGTATATGATTGAACCATTTTATTATTTTTTACAATTTTTCCCCATACCCTAAACATATGATCATCCTTTGCATTTTATTCAATGATTTATAGATATCACACTTCAAAAGCGAATTTATATTTGGACAAAAAACGAAGAACCCTCGTTGTTTGTTTAAATAGTATTTTAAGGTTTAAAGTTGGTTATCTTTAGTAAAACGAGTCATGTATTTTTTAAAACGCCCTTATCCAAATGTTAAAGTGTGCTGTCTTTAGTATAGCAGAATCAAAAGCCTAAGAAAAGGGTTAGTGATTAAAATATATTTCTTTGATATAAGCTAGCAATTTGACAATATTATGAAGTTAAGTATAATAATAAATAGTATGCTTCACTTTAACTTTGAGTCTAGTCTAATGGTGTATTGAGCAGACCGGTATAAAAACATACAATAGGAGGGAACTAAATGTTATTTAAAATGAATAGATTTAAAACCATATTATTTCTGATCATCTGTTTGGTGACAGTCCTTTTTATAGGTTGTGTTAAAAATCAGACCGGAGCAATTGAGAAGCATGAAGAGAAAACCATTAGTCTAAAATCAACTGAATTATTAGATGAGAAAGAAAGAAAAATAAATTTATTACAAAACGAAACTAAAGACGAAAGAATTGAAGGGTATGTTTTAGAAAAATGCTGGCAATACAATCCTGCTTTCTCTTCATATGCAAGACCAGTTATTGATGATAAGTCTATTTACGTAAGTACCACAGGAGGATTGTGCAGCTTGGATAGACAAAGCGGAGGACAAAATTGGTATACTGAAATGGAGGGACCTATTCCCCCTATGTATATAGATGATGATATTTTAGTCTTTGGCGGTCCAGGCAATCCGGGAGGATATGTTCATGTAATTGCTAAAAAAACCGGAGAGATACTTTGGAAAAATAAAGTGTTTAGATATTTATGGACAAAACCGGTTGCAGATGATAAGAATATATATCTATTGCCAGAAGAAAGCAGGCCTAAGGCATATGATAAAGCAACAGGAAAAGAGGTTTGGAAATTTATGCCCAAAGATGGCGGTAATATCATGGCCCATGGTAATGTTAGCTTGATTGAAGACACTTTATATTTTTCTGATGGAGAAACATTTTATGCCGTAGACAAACAAACCGGAAAAGAGAAATGGCAGATTTCCGATATTGATATAGGTTATGGAGGCAGTATGCACACAGCAAGGGGTAAAATATATATATCCGGTGTTAATAGAGATAAAAGTACAATATATGTTATAGATCCTTTGGAAAAGAAGATAGAATGGAAAAAAGATTTTGATATCCAAATAGCGAGTCATCTGATATGTAAAAACGAAAAGATTTATTTTTATGGTCATAAAGCCATGGATTATAAATCATATTATATTTATGGATTAGATGCTAATACGGGTGAGGTAAGTATGGAATTCAAGTCGGAGACTAAGCTCCATGACATGCAGCTATATAATGATTTGCTTTTTTTCACAACAGATGATTCAATATCATCTATGGCCTTAGATGGAAGTAATCACAAAGAAAACAAAGTAGATTTTTTAATAGCAGGAAGATTTAGTGTGCTAGACTCTGAACTATATTTGACAAGTAAAAAGGGTATCTTATATAAATATAAATTTGAGTTCAGCAAGCAATAAGGATGGCCTGTTGAGGGTGGCGTTTCAGCCACCCCCATTTCAGCCCGCGTTTAGGCGTACCACAAAATTGTGTGTACGCTCTAGCTTTTTTTAGTGGAATATAACAGCACAGCGATTTAGATTATGCATGTTTCATTTCTTTTAAAACCGCCAGCAGGTATTCCCATGTATGCTTCGTGGAAGATATGCTCAAATGCTCGTTGGGTGTATGTACGTCATACATGTTCGGTCCAAAGGAGATCATATCCAGATCGTTTTTCTTTTCTTTGAGCAGGCCGCACTCCACGCCCGCGTGAAGAGCAATTATCTCGGGCGCTGCGCCGTATTTCTCTTTATAGACCCGTTCGCAGATTGCCTGCATTTTGGAGTCCGGGTTATATTGCCACTCGGGGTAATCGGAATCTGTAGTGAGCCGTACGCCTAAAATATCAGCAACCATTTTGCTTTGGTGCAATATAGTATATTTCAAACTTTTGACGGAACTTCTGACGGCACTTTCGAACAATACATCTTTATCTGTCGTCTTCACAACACCCAGGTTTGTCGAACTTTCAACCAGCCCTTCGATATCCATGCTCATACTTTGTACACCGTTTGGGATCAGGACTAAAGAAGCAATGACCTTATGCTCTGTTTCTTTAGACAATACTTTTGCAACAGGCATTTGCAGCCTTTGAAACGTCAGCATCACTCCGGGATCTGAGGTTCTTAGCTCATTTTCAAAGGTCTTTTGCCATGTTTCGATTCTATTTTGTAATTCGCTGCTGTTATCGGCATTCGTTAAGATGACGGCCTCTGCTTCGCGAGGGATCGCATTCATTTTAGCGCCCCCGTTTATCTCTTTTATTGAAAACGCAAATGCCGAAGTCAGCGCATTTAAGAATCGGCCCATCAGCTTATTGGCATTTCCTCTCCCCCTGTGAATGTCCATGCCGGAATGGCCGCCTTTAAGCCCTGTGATACTGATCCGGTAAGCCGCAAGATTTTCACCGCATGGTGCTTCCCAAGTGACAGGAATGCTTTGCGTCGTACGCACTCCCCCTGCGCAGCTGACCAGCAGTTTCCCCTCTTCTTCCGAGTCGAGATTAATAAGGTATTTCCCGTCAAGATGGCTTGCATCTAAAGCAGCGGCACCTTTTAAGCCGATTTCTTCTTGGACGGTTATCAATGCTTCAAGAGAAGGATGGGGAATGGTGTCCGAGGCCAGTATCGCAAGGGCATAGGCGACGGCAATCCCGTTGTCGGCACCGAGGGTCGTGTTCGTTGCGTATATCATATCTCCTTTGATTTGCAATTTCAGCGGATCTTTTGCAAAATCATGAACCGTGTCCCTATTCTTTTCGCACACCATATCCATATGCCCCTGAATAATGACAGGAGGTGCTGTTTCATATCCGGGTGTCGCCGGTTTTTTGATGATGACGTTATAGATTTCATCCTGAATCACTTCCAAACGATGATCTTTTGCAAACTGAACCAGATAGTCGCTGATTTCCTTTTCCTTTCCCGAACCTCTGGGGATGCGGGACATGTCTTCGAAGTACTTGAACACCGATTGCGGCTCCAGTTGGCCTAATACATTCTCCATTAATATACACCCTTTCCGTAATAAATATTGTTCCTCTATATGCTTTGCAAAACATATCGGAACATTTATGAATGGATCAAAAACCTTAAACTTAGAAATGCCAATCCTATTCCATCAATTGATACTCAAAAGCTAAGCATTTGATTGTAAAAAATTTAACATTTGAATGGGAGCATTTTTTATGCCCTCTTATAAATTATATCAAAAAATTCAGATTTTAGCAGAAAAATTTAACGATACACTATGTACATTTTAGGGGTGAAAACAGTGTGTATTTGCACAGAGGAATATTTTCTTTTTTTACAGAATACTTATTATAGAATGAATTTTGCTTAACCATATATTGCAAAATGACTTTTATAAATATTCAAAGAAAACATCAATTCCATTTTAAAACACATCATTTACAATACTGATAGGGGAGATTGCTATGAATAAATATAAGATAGGTGTTTTGAGAGTCTTGACAACTGACGACCAAAAAGCATTGAACTTGCACGGTCGTTTATTAGAGAAGTACTTTCCGCAATTCCGGACCGAAACCCGGTGTATACCAGAACAATATGATGGGATTTATGATGAACAAACCTTAAAGCTTGCCGAGCCTAAAATCATAAGACTCGCCACAGCATGGGCCGGTTCAATAGATGGTCTTATTATCAGTTGTGCAGGAGACCCGGCAGTAGCGCAGTTAAAAAAAATGCTTTCTATTCCGGTCACAGGGGCCGGTACGGCAACAGCGGCCTATAGCCTTAATTTTGGTGATAAAATCGGCATCATTGGGATTGAAGAGAAAGCACCTGCAAACTATAACTGTATTTTGGGAGATAAAGCTGTGAACTATATAAGACCCGAAGGGGTCAACACGACGAAGGATCTGCAGACCCGGCAGGGTCAACAAGCGGTGATTAAAGCCGGGATGCAATTGAAAGAGCAGGGAGCACAGGCAATAGCATTGGCATGCACCGGTATGTCCACGGCCGGTATTGCCGCCCTTTTGCAAGAAAAGATTTCAATACCGGTGGTTGACCCGGTTTTAGCGGAAGGGATTGTGATGCTGGGCAAAGTGGTTTGTTAGTGGGTAGTGGGTGGTTGGTAGTGGGTAGGATGTTTGTTGGGCGGTAAAGGTTTGTAGGTGGGTAGTGTGTAGGATATTTGCCGGATGGTAAAGGTTAGTAGTGGGGTGGGGGGATTTGGAAGAAATGTTGGAGGGGAATATGGAGAGTTATAGGATAAAAGTTACTCCTGAGCTGGCAAAAGCGGCGGTATTGGGGGGAGCATTTTTGGGCGGAGGCGGAGGCGGGTCTGTGGATACAGGGCTTGCCACAGCCTTGGAAGCGCTGGAATTGGGAGAAATCAATATCGTATCCCTTGACTGTGTTCCGGAGGATGCCAATGTGGTGACAGCTTCTGCCGTTGGTTCGCCTGCTTCGCAAGAGGGTTACGTAACCGTCGAGCATTGTGAAAGGGCTTTAGAGCTGTACAAAGGGTTTTCCCACCAGTCTATCGGGGGCGTTATTACTAATGAAAATGGCGGGCATTCGACGACAAATGGCTGGGTTCTCTCAGCGATTACCGGCATCCCGCTCATAGATGCACCCTGTAACGGGAGAGCGCATCCCACCGGTCGGATGGGAAGCATGGGGTTAAGTATGGAGCCGGCTTATAAAAGCTGTCAGGCAGCGGTCGGCGGTAAAGAAGAGACGGGTAAGTATACCGAGATGGCTGTGTACGGCAGACTTGAAGCGGCCTCGGTCCTTGTCAGGCGTGCAGCGGTAGAAGCCGGCGGTTTGGTTACGGTATTAAGAAATAGTGTCAAAGCCGGATATTTAAGACAAAATGCTGCACCGGGTGCATTAAAACAGGCTATTGAAATAGGGAAAATATTTTTGGAAAATGAAGGGAGCTGTAGGGCAATCCTAGATGCATTATCGAAGCACATGGATATTGAAGTAGCAATAGCCGGTACTGTTAACCATTGCGCCTTAGAAATCAGAGATGGTTTTGATGTGGGAAAAATCAACATCACCGATGGTGCGCAACAGGTTGAGGCTTCTTTTTGGAATGAATATATGACCATAGAAAGGAATGGAGACAGGCTGGCCAGCTTTCCCGATCTTATTGCCGCCCTGGACCGGAATACGGGGGAGATTAAAACCAGTGCATGTATCGGTGAAGGGGATGCCGTTGTACTTCTCAAAGTGCCTAAAAAGTTTCTGAAATTAGGGAGAGGCATGTATGATCAGGAACTCTTTGAGGAAGTTGAAAAGATTATAGATAAGCCGTTGGTTCGTTACCACTTTGGTGTTTAAGGAGGATCACAATGATATTAAAACAGGTATTGGAAATGTTTGAACTATTGGATAAACCGGATGCAGGCGGTGAAGAGGCTGCATCGCTATTAAAGGCGCGAGGGGCGCAAAACGTAGAAGTTAAAACTGTGGAGGGTCAAAAAGGAACAACGGATGCTGTCAAAATTGTGATCTATGGAAAGGACGGAAAGGCGGGCGGTGGGAAAGCTCCTACGCTTGGGATCATAGGAAGGCTTGGAGGTTTGGGCGCAAGACCCGAAATGCTCGGTTTTGTATCCGATGGCGACGGTGCATTGGCAGCATTGGCTGTCGCATTAAAACTAACGGATATGTATAGCAGGGGTGATTTACTGCAAGGTGATGTGATCATCACAACGCATATATGTCCTGATGCGCCCACGAGGGAGCATAAGCCGGTGCCGTTTATGGATTCTCCTATTGATATGCAGACAATGAATGCATTAGAAGTTTGTCCGGAAATGGACGCCATACTGTCAATAGATACGACAAAAGGCAATAGAGTGATCAATACGCGGGGGTTTGCCATATCTCCCACAATCAAAGAAGGGTATATATTAAAAACTAGTGAGGATTTATTGGATATCATGATCAGAACAACCGGCAGGCTTCCTCATGTTTTCCCCGTAGCCCACCAGGATATTACGCCCTATGGAAACGGCTTATATCACATCAACAGTATACTGCAGCCTGCCGCTGCAAGTGAGGCGCCGGTTGTGGGTGTGGCCATTACGGCCGAAACTTCCGTTGCCGGTTGTGCGACAGGTGCGAGTCATCCCGAAGATGTGGAATCGGCGGGGCGTTTTGTCATTGAAGTGGCGAAGAGCTTTGGTGAAGGAAAATGTGTGTTTTACGACCAAGACGAATATGAAAAAATCGTAAAGCTTTATGGGGATTTACGCAAATTTCAGACCCTGGGAGGAGGCTGAATATGAGCAAAATCCAATTTACGCTGACGGTAGAAGAGGGCAAACAAATGATTGCAAATGGGGTTGCACGGCATTTTTTGACGGATAGGTCACTCAGAAGCGGTAAAGTGGTCCTCAAAGGCGGTACAACAGTTTCTAAAATTGCGGAAATATTGATTGGAGAGGCTTTAAGAATTTGCGGACGGATTACGGGAAGGGGTACGGTAGCAAATTTAATCAACACCGACGGACCCCATACGGTTTTGATTGAAAAGGGAAAATACAAGAATATTGACGATTGTGTAGCGGAAGAAATGCAGGGGCTCGGACCGCATGATTTAATCATCTGCGGCGCCAATGCAATAGACGGTGAGGGAAGAGCAGCGTTAATGGCCGGAAGCCCCGGGGGAGGAAATATAGGACGAGCGCTCAGTTCCTGGTATAGTGAAGGGATTCCCATACTGATTCCGGTGGGTATAGAGAAGCTCATACCCGGCAGCTTGGAAGAAATCATAGGACTGACAGGCAGAAAAGGAAAAGATTTGTCCTGGGGAATGTCGGTAGGGTTAATGCCCATTCAGGGAGAAGTGATTACGGAAATAGAAGCCGTAAAGTATCTGGCAAATGTGGAATGCTATGCAATTGGCGCCGGAGGTATTGATGACGGTCAAGGCAGTATAACGTTAGAGGCCCGGGGTGAGGATGCAGAGATAGAAAAATTAATTGAAATTGTAAAGAGCGTCAAAGATAGGGATTGTGGCGTGTCGGGCATTAAGCAATCTTTGGTTCAATGTGAAGCACCCTGTGCAAGCTGTGCAAGGCACATAGGCTGTGGGTATAAAAGCGGCAGATTAGGAGAGGAGAGAAGAGAACAATGAAAATTGGTGTAGTGACCATAGGACAATCACCCCGGGATGATATGATTCCGGATATTGAAACCGTTCTCAGCGGCAATATAAGCATTATCCAGAGCGGTGCGTTAGATGAGTTCACATATGAAGAGGTTATCAGCCGGTTCAGCCCTCAAAAAGGGGATGATATTTTAATTACTCGTATGCGTGACGGCAGACAGGTAAAAATAGCGGAACAGCCTATTCTGCCATTACTGCAAAGTTGTATTCATAAGCTGGAAGCACAAGGGGCAAAAGCCGTATTGATGGTATGCAGCGGTAAATTTCCGGCATTCCGGCATAACACATTATTGTTAAAACCACAGGAGCTCCTCCATGCTGTGACTTCAAAAATAGCCGACGGCAGCACGGTTGGGTTGATTATTCCCGATAAAGACCAAATAGATCAGATCACCCACTGGTGGAATAACAACGGTGTAAACGTCGATGTAGAAGTTGCTTCTCCTTACCAAGCGTTTAAAGGGGTAGAGGATGCTGCCCGGAGATTGAGGACAAAGCAAGTATCCGTCATTTTTATGGATTGTATGGGCTATACCATACAAATGAAGCAAAAAGTAAGAGAGATTACGGGAAAACCGGTACTCTTGCCGCGGACTCTAGCGGCAGCGGTGATCAATGAGCTTTTCGGAGAAGCTTGAATACAGGATGAGAGGTGTGGGCAAAATGGGAAACGGCCTTGAGAGAGGCAGTGAGATCGTATTGAGAAAGTGTTTGGATTTAAAAAGGGGAGAAAAAGTGCTGGTGGTTACCGATGATGAAAAAATGAATATAGGCAGGGCCCTATATCATAAGGCAATCGAATTGGGCAGCGATGCTGTACTTGCTGTGATTCGTCCGAGAGAAGTGAGCGGTCAGGAACCGCCGGAATTGATAAGTCAGGCTATGCAAAATGCAGATGTAGTTTTATGTCCGACCAGTAAATCCCTTACCCACACCAATGCCAGATTGGAGGCTGTAAAGGCAGGAGCGAGAATCGCTACCATGCCCGGTATCACGGAAGAAATGTTCTGCAAAGGGCCGATATCGGCAGATTATATGGAAGTCGAACAAATAACGGTTAAGCTTGCCGAGATATTGTCTAACGCCAAGCAATGCAGAGTTTTGACCGGCGGAAAATATGAATTGATTATGGATCTTGAAGGGCGCAGGGGCGTTGCCAGCACCGGTGTATACAGAGAAAAAGGAGCAAGCGGGAACCTGCCTTCGGGAGAGGCCTATATCGCTCCTGTAGAAGATAGAGCCGAAGGGGAATTCTTGGTGGATGGAAGTATCGTAGGCATCGGACAGCTGCGTGATCCTGTGGTGCTTCGATTGCAAAAAGGCCGTATTGCGGATATAAAGGGTTCTCTTGGGGCAGCAGTGGACAAAGCGATCCCGGACAATATTTTGTCCCGGACAATCGGAGAATTAGGGATTGGCACCAATCCTATGGCACGTTTGACCGGGGTCATATTGGAAGATGAAAAAATCTATGGTTCGGTCCATATTGCTTTTGGCACCAACATAACCTTCGGAGGCAGTATTAAAGCCCCTTCACATATTGATTGTGTGACCTTAAAACCGACAGTGTATATTGATGAGGTGCCGGTGATAAAGGAAGGAAATTTGATGATTTCGGTTTAGAAGCTGTATGCTTTTAAATAAATAATATCATAAAAGGAGGAGAACAGATGGGAACAAACGGTTTAGTGAACGGTGAAGCGAAGGTAAATCCTGACGGATTGCCGAAAAAGCATCCTTCAGCCTTAGAGCCGGGTACGATTATTCTAAACGTTATTGTAGCCGCGCTGGGTGCTATCATAGGTTTGGAACTGATCACAAGACTAGGTATTAGTACCAATACTTCTATTGTAGGCGCACTTATTGCTATATTAATAGCGAGGATTCCGCTGAATTTTTTTAGAAACTATAAAAATTTAAACAGACAGAACCTTGTGCAAACCGCTATTTCCGGGGCAACCTTTTCCGCAGCCAATGCGTTGTTGCTGCCGATCGGTATTCCGTATCTAATGGGAAAACATGAGCTTGTCATACCCATGTTAATTGGTGCGGCCCTTGCCTGTATTACTGACGCGACGATATTATACTGGAGTTTTGATACGGAAGTTTTTCCCGCGCAAGGCACCTGGCCGCCGGGGATTGCCACTGCCGAGGCACTGTTTGCAGCAGCCAATAAGGGGAAAAAGGCATTGCTGTTGGTTTATGGAATCGTGGGCGGAGTCATAGGTAAAGTCTTTAAAATCCCAACAGATGTATTCGGTGTTACCTGGATCGGAAATATGGCGGCATTGTTTATGTTCGGATTGGGTCTTATCATTAGAGGGTATGTACCGCAATTTTTTGGCGTAGATCTTAACAAAATGTATTTGCCTCACGGCATGATGATAGGTGCCGGCATTGTGGCTTTGGTTCAAATTATTCAAAAAATCATGCAGAAATCCCAGGACAGCGCCAAACAGAAACTAAATTGCACCCGAACCAAAGATGAACTTAAAGCAGGCCTTGGCAAAGGATTTGTGGCCTATATGGTGATCGCATTGATCCTAGCCGTGATCGGCGGATTGATCTCTCATATGTCCCTAGGGATGTTTATTGCCTGGATTATATTTGCTGCGGTAGCGGCTATGGTTTCCGAACTTATTGTGGGTATTGCGGCGATGCATTCCGGCTGGTTCCCTGCCTTCGCAACGGCTTTGATTTTCCTGGTACTGGGGATGCTTTTCGGATTTCCTGCCGTGCCGCTGGCGTTGCTGGTAGGTTTTACAGCAGCAACAGGTCCGGCTTTTGCAGATATGGCCTATGATTTTAAAGCCGGCTGGGTGATCAGAGGCCGGGGACAGGACCCGGAATTTGAAAAACAGGGGCGAAAACAGCAATATATATCCGAGGCCATCAGTATTATTGTAGCCGTTATTATGGTTGCTTTGTTCTATCAATTTTATTTCGCAAAAGATTTGTTTCCGCCTGTTAACAGAGTTTATGTGGCAACGATAGAAGCCGGAACAAGCATGGCTGTTGCAACAAATCTTTTACTATGGGCGATACCCGGTGCGATCATACAGTTACTCGGAGGACAACAAAGACAGCTTGGCGTACTATTCTCTACAGGGCTGCTGATTAACTTCCCGATAGCCGGTATTACCGTTCTGGTAGGTTTAATCATAAGAAAATTAGTGATTAAAAAATACGGAGAAGAGGGTCAAAACGCACTTTATGTGCTGGGTGCAGGATTTATTACGGGCGCGGCGTTATATAGTTTCTTCTCATCCACTTTAAGACTGGGCAAGAAATAATATAACCCGGAATTGTAAAGGAGGGGGTCTATGAGGTTATATGAATTTGAAATAGGAAGGGCAGCGAAAACGTTAATCGATGATATTCTCAGGGTGGAAGCAGGAGAAACGGTTATCATCACTGCGGATACGGGATCTAAAGAAGAAGTGGTCAATGCGGCGGCACAGGCAGTATTTAATGTGGGTGCCAAGCCAATGGTCATATGGCTGGCTTCGCCTCTGGGAGTGGGAAAAGCGGCTGATCCCATGCTGCCTCAAGAGGCATTGATAGGGGCTTTGTCTAAAGCGGACGTATGGATTGAATTCAATTATCAATGGCTGTTATACTCCACGCCTTTTGATAAAACCATGGCGTTGAATAAGACAATCCGATATATATGTCTTGTAGGGATGAATGCCGATATGATGATACGTACCATAGGCAGAGTAGATATACCCACACTTGAACAATTTTTAAATGAAATATCCGATATAACGGGAAAAGCGAAAGAGGTGCGTATTACAACACCGGCCGGTACGGATATAAGTTTTAACAATCATCCGGATAGAGAAATGATTGTACATTCCGGCATTGTGCCTAAAGGGACCTATGAAATGCTACCGGGGCAAATCAGCTGGACGCCGATATTTGAGACCATTAATGGAGTTATCGTTTTTGACGGTTCGGTCTATCCTCCCATCGGACTTTTACAAACCCCGATAAAGCTTCATGTGGAAAAAGGCAAAATCGTAAAAATTGAAGGGGGAAAAGACGCACAGCAGCTGGAAACTTGGCTGAATAAGTTTAATGATGAGAATATGTTCTTAATGGCCCATATATCCTATAGCTTTAACCCTGGTGCAAAATTGACGGGAGATATTGTGGAAGACGAGAGGGTATGGGGCTCCACAGAATGGGGTATCGGCAATATTGGTCCCAGACTTGTTCCCGATATTCCCGGAGGTGTTCCCGCCCCGTCACATACGGACGGCATTTGTTTAAATTCGTCGGTATGGCTGGACGGCAGGCAGATCATGGATACGGGCAAGGTTATTTATCCCGAAAGCCTTGTTAATTTGACTGAGAAGCTGTTGTAAAAAAGAGAGGGAATCCCCTCTCTTTTTTACATGCTCTTAATTTCATGAAGCTTTAAGGCCAGCGATAATATTAGTTTTCCTTCATTGCTGTTGAGGTTGTAAGTAGTGATCTCATCTATTTTTTCCAGCCTTTTATATAAAGTGTTTCTGTGTACAAACAGATTTTCAGCCGTTTTACGTATATTAAAATCACAATATATAAAAGTTGAAAGCGTTCTGATTAATTCACTTTTATGCTTCAAATCAAAGCTTGCCAATTTTTTAATGGTGTTGTCATACAATTTTATCATAAGGGGATGGCTGGCAAACTCATAAACAAGATGGTAAGCTGTCAGATCTT
Source organism: Bacillota bacterium (assembly GCA_022360955.1). Classification (GTDB taxonomy): domain Bacteria; phylum Bacillota; class Clostridia; order SK-Y3; family SK-Y3; genus JAKSBV01. Next base: position 26,032 of record JAKSBV010000277.1, on the reverse strand, counting down.
TATAGAAATATAGATTTGACGCCAGACCACCGATTTGAGTGCCCAGTTCGATGCAAGTTCGTGCTTCCTGGTAAGCATACTTTATGTCAAGCAGAGACTTGTAGGGCGTACTTACGCCGATTTTAAATTCATATTGGGGAAATTTTTCCTTCATATCTGTCAGCAGATCCTCAAAGCCGCAAGAGGTCAATACCTGATCTTCATGGGGCACAGGATGAATGCATAATATCTTGTTCTTATCTGTTAAGAATATATTGTCTGGGTATTGCTTTACAAGAAAATGATGCACTGTTTGAATATTTGCGTTTTTGTCCGGGTCATAGGTTGTTTTAGTTTCACTCAAACGCATGATCCATAAAAGGCTTTTCATATCAATATCCAGTCCCAAATATTTCGTTTCATTGATTATATCAATGTCATTGGTATAATTGCCGTAAATCAAATCAAGCAAGAGGTCTTTTTTAGATCTATAATAAATATTATTTTTATTGTTTGAAATCATCCATATAATAACATATGGGATGACTTCATCAATTAGTAAAGTGTTTAAGCAATTTGAACCCTTTGGGCTTGTACAACCTATTGTACATAAATAACCGAGCAGCTGCTTTGGGGACCTAATGGGGAAAATATGATAGGTATGCCCCTCGTTTTCATACACAAACGGCGAATTCATCGACCGTATATGTTCTGTGTTATCATCAATGGCTTTTATGATAGTATCGATCGGAAGATTATCCGTGCTATCCGAAGTATCGGTTATACACTTTATAAGCTTATAGTGTTTGGAAAGCAGTACAACCGGCAGATCGATATAGTTTTTTAAAAGATGTAAAATATGATCAATGCTGAATCCCCGGTTAACGATTGCCGTAAGATTATCATGAAATTGCTCAAACACAAAGGTGGTATAGCTTTTATCATTCAGCAATTTACTGACAATCGGCCATATGAAATCACTATATCCCAGTTGTACGGGTATTTCCAGTATGGGAAAGTTGAGTTTGTCAGCCAATGCGATGACCTCAGCAGAAATCTTTTTAATAAATCTTCCGGTTTTTATACCGATCCCGGCACCTTTTTTGCTTATGATTTCTATTGTGTTGTACAGATCAGCTTGGTTATTTTGAAATATATAACCGGTTGTTATGATAAAATCTCCTTCTTCCAACCAGTACACACCGTCAGGAATTTCCAGGATTTCGATATCTTTTATAACCCTGCTCAACCCTTTTTTACCGGCTATGACATGTATATCTTTAAATTTTTTATCTAATTTTAATAAATCGACTACTTGCATGATATATTTCTCCCGTCATATAGATTTTAAATGCGCAGGTAGAAAAATTTTGATTTTAAAGGTTATAACCGAACACGGCAGATAAATTGAAAGAGATTCGAAATGTAGTGCGTATTTCCATTTTTTATGTTAAGGTATTATGATTCTTACAATATATAATACTATAAATACCGCCGTATTACAAGTGGAAGCAATTAGCTATAACATTTTGAAAATGTAAATCATAACGTGTAAAACGGATTAAAATAGGGTATGTAAAATTTATTAAAAATATCTTTAAAAATATTGACAGATTTTTCTGATATGATACACTATATAATGCGGACGATACAATATATAGTATTAAGCATTAAATAAAATACTAAATGTGGAACGGGGAGGAAGTAAGATGTACTTAACGCAAAATGCTGTAAAAGTGCTTGAAAAAAGATATCTTGCTAAAGATGAGGTTGGAAAGCTTCTGGAGACACCGGAGGGAATGTTTAGAAGGGTTGCCCGAACCATTGCACAGGCTGATGGGCATTATGATGCAAAGGCAGAGATGAAACAGACGGAGCAGATCTTTTTTGATATGATGTCCAAACTTGAATTTTTGCCCAATTCTCCTACGCTTATGAATGCGGGAAGACCGTTGGGCCAGCTAAGTGCTTGTTTTGTGCTGCCTGTTGAAGACAGTATGGAGGGGATTTTTGAAGCGATTAAACAGGCCGCGATGATCCATAAAAGCGGAGGAGGTACAGGGTTCAGCTTTTCACGTTTGAGACCTCAAGGCTCGGCAGTCAACTCTACCGGCGGGGTGGCGAGCGGCCCCATCAGTTTTATGAAAGTGTTTAATGCAGCGACTGAAGCTGTCAAACAGGGGGGAACCCGCCGAGGCGCCAATATGGGTATTTTGAGAGTGGACCATCCGGAAATTATGTCCTTTATCACCTGTAAAGAGGATAACGCAGAAATCAATAACTTTAATATCAGTATAGGGGTTACGGAAGCATTTATGCAGGCGGTAGAAGATAACAAAGAATACGACCTCATAGATCCGTATTTGAAAAAAGCGGTAAACAGGCTGAATGCACGGGAAGTATTCCGTAAGATTGTCGATGCGGCCTGGCAAAACGGAGAACCGGGTATTATCTTCTTGGATCGTTTGAATAAAGATAATGTGGTGCCTGAGATCGGAGAGATTGAGAGCACTAATCCGTGTGGAGAACAACCGCTGCTTCCCTATGAATCATGTAATCTTGGCTCTATTAATCTCTCAGCTATGACAAAAGAGCAAAAGGGCAAGGTAGAGGTAGATTATGCTAAGCTGGAAACAACCGTAAAGCATGCGGTGCATTTTCTTGACAATGTGATTGATGTCAACAAATATCCTCTGAAAAAGATTGAAGAGGTCACCAAAGCGACTAGAAAAATCGGATTGGGTGTCATGGGATTTGCAGATTTGTTGTATAAATTGGGGCTGTCCTACCATTCCTCCGAAGGGACCGGGCTTGCAGAAAAAATCATGCAGTTTATTCAAGAGAAGGGCAGGCAGGCAAGTGTTGAGCTGGCCGAGCAAAGAGGGGTCTTTCCGTTGTACGACAAAAGTGTCTATCAATCCCAGGGTCTGCGGGTAAGAAATGCTACGATCACAACCATTGCGCCCACGGGCACCCTGAGTATCATAGCCGGGGTTTCCAGCGGCGTGGAACCGGTATTTGCCTTGTCCTATATCAGGAATGTCATGGACAATGATGAACTCATCGAAGTGAATCCGGTGTTTAAGCAAGCAGCGCAAAAAGAAGGTTTTTATTCGGAAGCACTCATGAAAAAAATTGCACGGACAGGGCATATTGATGCATTGGAGGAGATTCCCGAACACATTAAGCATGTATTTGTGACTGCCCATGATGTTTCACCGGAATGGCACATTAAAATGCAGGCGGCCTTCCAAAGCTATACGGATAATGCTGTGTCCAAAACAGTCAATTTTAGAAACGAAGCAACAAAGGAGGAGGTGGCGGAAGTATTTAGGCGGGCTTATACGCTGGGCTGTAAAGGGGTTACCATATATCGTGACGGCAGCCGTGATTTGCAGGTGCTTAACATAGGTAAAGTCAAGGGCAAAGAAAAGGCTGTGCAGCCAGTGCAGGGCCATCCGAAACACCGTATTATCCCAAGGCCGAGACCGAATGTCACGACCGGTTTTACCGAAAAAGTAAAAATAGGGTGCGGCAACCTGTACATTACGGTGAACTATGATGAGCAGGGCATCTGTGAAGTGTTTACCAATACCGGCAAAGCGGGGGGGTGTCCTTCACAGTCCGAGGCAACAAGCAGACTGGTCTCTATTGCACTGAGGACAGGGATAGATGTTGATGCCCTTTTAGAGCAGCTAAGAGGCATTCGCTGTCCTTCCACCATCCGGCAGAGGGATTTGAAAGTATTATCCTGTCCTGATGCCATTGCCCGGGTCATAGAAAAAGTGGCAACGCTGCAAAACGGTAACGGAAGCAAAGGTGAAAAACTGACAGAGGCGGAGAAAGAGAAAATCATCTGCGCTGCCGATTGTGCTGCCGGTACGATACAGGATACTTGCAATAATCCGCAGCAACCCGAGTATCATAAATTGTGTCCCGAGTGCGGAAAACCGATGGAGCACGAAGGGGGCTGTGTTATCTGCAGGGACTGCGGATATTCGAAGTGCGGGTAATGATATGGTAAAATAAAGTCGGGAAGCAAATTGAACTTATTTTATAAAACAAAAGATAATAATATTCGATTATTATTGTCAATAAAGTGGAAATGGCTGGTCAAAAATGATTGTTCTTTATGCAATGCAAAAAGCAAGATGTAACTAATGTATTTAAAATGATAGTTGCCAATAATAGATTAGATAATAAAATAGAATGAAACACCCATCAATAAGCAGCCACCTACCTATAGGGTTGGCTGCTATCAATATGCGAACAATTATGTATTAAATCATTGTGCCGTGTGAGGCACCAACTAAGAGAATATTAAACTTGAATTCTTTCAGCACATCACATATAATACCGTTAATTGAATAAGGATGTCTATCAAGTGCTTTTTGCATTTCTTTTAGATGTTGCCCCATGATAACGCATCATTTTTAGTTTGTTTGTCAATAAACTAGTTATACCATAAAATGTATTATTTGTGCGGCTTTTCAGTAGTTTTTATCTAAAAAGCACGCTTTTTTTGATATCTAGGATTTCAAATTTATATAAAGCATAGGGAGTGTAGCATATTGAACACATTACAGAACAAATTACATAAGCAAACATTTTTACAAGGGGCCATTATTTTAATGTTGGCTAATGCAATGGTGAAAGTTATTGGAGCCGTTTTTAAAATTCCGCTGACTTATTTAATAGGGCCAATGGGCATGGGGATATACGGTTCTGCGTATGATATATGGAAATGGCTTTTTATTATTGCAACGGCAGGCTTACCGGTTGCCGTATCCAAAATGGTAGCTGAAAGTATGGCCGGACATAATAGAAAAGAGGCCCATAAGATTTTTCGGGTTTCATTTTGCTTGCTCATTGTAATAGGGATAGCAGGAACGGCGATATTGTTTTTTGGTGCAGAGACATTCTCCAATCTTATCGGCAATTCTCAAGCACGTTTAGCGGTTATGGCAATGGCACCCAGTTTATTCTTTGTAGCAATCATGGCTGCGTATAGAGGGTATTTTCAAGGGCTGCAAAATATGATTCCTACGGCGGTATCTGAAGTGATAGAAGTACTTGGGAAATTAGTGATCGGCTATTTGTTAGCGTATATTTGGCTCAGCAGAGGAGTGGAATATGCTGCGGCAGGAGCCATTTTAGGCGTTACATCCGGGACGTTTCTAGGTGCCGTCGGACTATACCTGATTTATCAATTTTATAAAAGACGCGTGCATAGGGAGATAAAAGCCAATGAAAAAAGCAAGATTAAAGTGCGCAGCGGAAGGCATATTCTTTCCGAGCTCATTCGAATTGCGGTTCCAATTACGATTGGCGCTTCCGTATTTAGCTTAACAAGTTTAATTGATACAATGATGATTATGAGACGATTACAGTCTATAGGGTATTCGGAAAATGAAGCACTTTCATTATATGGATACTTGCAGACATACGCCGTGCCCTTATTTAATCTACCGTCCACCATTATTGTAGCGCTTAGTATTAGCATTGTACCTGCGATTGCCAATGCATTAGCAGGCAATAATCGATTGAGAGCAAAAGCGACCACCGAATCGGCCCTTAGACTTACGGTACTATTTTCTCTGCCGGCCGGTGCGGGGCTGTTTATACTGGCGGGACCGATCGTAGAGTTAATTTATAGGGACAGGGGACCGGAAAATATGCTGCGCATATTAGGAACTGCCGTATTGTTTGTTTCGCTTGTACTTTTGACCAATGCGATGCTTCAGGCCTCCAGGAAGGTGATGGTGCCGGTAAGAAATATGCTGATCGGTGGATTTGTCAAAGTAATTATTAATTATTTTGTTCTAGCGATACCCGCTGTTAATATTAATGGTGCACCGATTGGGACGACGGTATGCTATATCATCATTGCCGTACTCAATTTAATAGAGGTACGCAGTGTCACCAAGGCGGAGTTTCGTATTGTTGATTTTGTTATAAAACCGGTAATAGCCGTTGCTTCTATGGCAGTATCGGTTCTTTTGATATACAATCGTTTAATGCTATATACACAAAGCAATACGATTGCTGCGATTGGAGCTATTTTTGCAGGTGCTGCTGTTTATGGACTTATGCTCCTTGGTATTGGTGCGATTAAAAAAGAAGATGTTTTGATGATGCCAAAAGGCAAGATTATATTAAAATGCTTGAATAAATTCGGACTAATGAGATAGCGGGTTAGCCGGAAGCAAAGGGGCATTGAAAAAGAACCGAAAATCTATGAGCTTTTTAAGCTTTTTTATAAAAATCCGGGCAATTCGTATTCAAAGGAAAATGTTATGGTTGAGGAAGAAAACGGAAAGATAAGAGGATTGCTTCTTGCATACCCGGCAAGCAATATCAAGCGGTTCGGGAAAAACATGTTAAAGCATATTAAAGGGATGGTGATGATAAGCGGTTTTTATAAAATGGTAAAGGAAATAGAAGAAAATTGATAAGGTTGTGTTTTCAGCGGATTCAAACCGTCTCCTGTTTTACCATGAATTCAACAATGTATCATGAAGATGAAAAAATGGGTGAAGCGATTAAAAAATACAAATCTTGACTGGGTATAATTATAATGATATAATTGGCACACGGATTATTGAAGTAAGCTTAAATATAATGATAAAGCATCGTATTTTAACATATCTTTTTAGTCTTCATTTCAAAGGTCAGCGAATAAATGGCTTTTTTACACACAAGGGGGAAAAATGTTTGCATTTATTTACTTAGCTAAAATGAGAATCTTAACTTTGCTTACATATAGGTTTGAAGTGTTTGTTGCGGTGGGTTCAAATATAATCATGATGTTTGCAACAGTGTTTTTGTGGAAAAGTGCATATATTGGGATAGATACGGTTGAAGGTTTGAAGGAACAGCAAATGGTTACATATTCTATTCTATCCGTTTTACTATCAACCATATTAAGCTGTAATGTCCAAAATATCATTAACGAACGAGTAAGAGACGGGCAAGTTGCTGTCGATTTATTCAAACCAATTAGCATATTCGTCTGTTATCTTGCTGATGATGTCGGACGTGTGATCAGCTCTCTGCTAAACAAAGCATTCCCCTTGTTAATAATCGGTATCGTATTTTTTGGAGTTCCCTATCCGCGGACTACAATAGTTTTTTTCGCGTTTATTGCCAGTTGTGGCTTGAGCTTCGCTATATCGTGGCTATTAAGCGCACTGGTCGGTATGATGGCTTTTTGGGTTATGGAATTAGGTAATATGGGAAGAGTAAAAGATGCTATAGTTGGCGCTTTGTCGGGCAGATTGGTACCGTTGTGGTTTTTTCCGACAAGTTTCATAACGGTTTCTAAGTATTTACCATTTCAATATATATATCAAACGCCTCTTGGTATGTACATCGGCAAAATGTCACTTAATGAGGCGCTAACAGCGATGATGATTCAAGGTATATGGATTATTGTTCTATTATCTGTTTGCGCATTAGTATGGAATGCAGCCAAAAAAAGAGTATTGACACAAGGGGGATAAAGAATGTCATCAAATGTAAAATATCATCTCTCCGTGAGCAGTTGTTTTGCACGTATGGCTATACAGAGACAGCTTGAATATCCTTCTTTTCTTGTAAGCTGGTTGTTAATGATACCCATTCAATATTTTGCAGGCATTTTGATGCTTAAAGTAATAGTGGAAAAATTTCAGGCTTTAAATGGCTGGACTTTCCCTCAATTGGCTTTTGTATATGGACTTGGACTGCTAAGTCATGGTTTAATGGTAGTACTGTTTATACAGTCATGGAATATAGGGGGAATGGTTAGGCACGGAGAATTCGATAGAATGCTGCTAAGACCTGCCAACGTGTTTTTTCAGTTTGCGGTAATGCATATCAATTTTATAGGGTTAATTGATTTGATTCCCGGCGTTATTATTTTTCTGTATGGATGTGATTTGGCAGGGTTCCACTTGGGGCCTATAAATATCATCAAACTTTTGCTTGTGGTTGTGGGAGGTGCTTTGATTAGAGGAGCCTTTTTTATCATAACAGGTTCAATTGCATTCTGGACCAAAAGCAGTGAATCGTTAGTTGGTTTTAGTTTAAATCTTATGCAGCGGTCTGCGATGTACCCGCTTTCCATATACCCTTATATCATCCAAATGGTTCTTACATTTATCATCCCTTTTGGATTTATATGCTTCTACCCCGCTTGTGATTTTTTAGGACAAAATGATAGAATAATGCTACCGTTAGATTTTGTAGGCTGGACGCCTTTGGTCGGAGGTGCAATGTTTGTACTGGCAAATAAACTATTTAATATGGGACTTAAAAATTATGAAAGTTCAGGTTCATGAGGTGTAAATGATGGCAATCATAGAGGTCAATGAATTGGTCAAAGAATTTAAAGTTAAAAAGAAAAAAAAGGGATTGCGCGGCGCCATTCTCAATTTATTTTATGCCGAAAAAATGATTGTTCGTGCAGTGGATAATATAAGTTTTGATATAAAACAAGGAGAAATTGTGGGCTATATCGGACCAAACGGTGCAGGTAAGAGCACAACGGTGAAGATGATGTCCGGGATACTCCATCCTACTTCCGGCAGTGTCATGATTGACGGTATCTCTCCGCAGTCAAACAGAAAAAAGGTTGTTGCTCAACTGGGGGTTGTTTTTGGACAAAGGACCCAGCTCTATTGGGACTTAAGATTGGGAGAGAGCTTTGAACTGCTCAAAAGGATTTATAATATCGATCACAAAACATATAAAAAGAACCTTGATTTAATGGATAAGGTGTTAAAAATTAATACAATTATCAATAGACCCGTAAGGCAATTGTCTTTAGGACAAAGAATGAGAGGAGACCTTGCGGCTGCGATGCTTCATTCCCCTAAAATATTATTTTTGGATGAACCGACCATTGGGCTGGACATAGAGGCAAAGCATTCGGTAAGAAACTTTATTAGACAAATCAATAGGGAGCTGGGTATAACCGTTATTCTAACCACGCATGATTTGGATGATGTGCAGCAGCTCTGCAACCGCTTAATTGTTATTAATGATGGAAAGAAGATTGAAGATGGTCCTCTGGATATTTTAATTGATAAAATGGCACCCTATAGACTGCTTGTTGTGGATATGAATGAAGAAAATACCGACTTTTCACATGAAGCTGCCCAGATCATCAAAACGGAGGGACAGCGTGTGTGGTATCGTTTTGAAAAAAATAAAATTACTGCTTCCCAATTGATTTCAGAGCTTTCAAAGAAATACGCCATAAAGGATATCAGTGTAGAGGAACCGGACATAGAAGAAGCAATAAGAGAAATTTATAAACTTACTTATTGCCGGCTTTGATCATTTTAAATTTCTCTTTATATCCGGCAGTTTGTGGATACTTACCCAAAACACCATTAAAAATTTTTTACATAGAAGATAGCCAGTTGGGTCCTGTCCCGCAAGCCCAGCTTTTCCAGGAGCCCTGTGATATAATTGCGCACCGTACCCTCGCTCAAATATAGGGCATTGGCAATTTCCCTATTGGACATGCCCTCTCCCACCAGCTTGAGGATACCGCGTTCCCGCTCGGTCAGCGCAAGCTGTTGAGGACTTTTTCCGCTCTTTTCCTTCAGCATGGTCGAAAGGCTTTCCGCCACTTCCTTTTGAAAAACCGTATTCCCACCGGCCACTGCCTTTAAGCTCTCTATAATGTTATCTGAGGATTGGTTTTTTAGGATATATCCCTCTGCTCCGTTTTTTACCGCCTCCTTGATGTATTCATCATCCTTAAAGGTGGTTAGGATGACTACCTTAATATCTTTAAAATGGCTTTTGATAAGCTTGGTTCCCAGGACTCCATCCATCACCGGCATTCTGATATCCATCAGGACAATATCGGGCCTTTCTTTTCGGCATAAATCAAAAGCCGCCTGGCCGTTGCAGGCGGTGCCTATCACCTGAAATCCCTCTTCCAGTTCCAGTAGTATTTTCAAGCTGTCTCTGATCAAAGCATCATCATCCACGATTAAAATTTTCAAATAAATGCCCTCCTCCCGACGGATTCACCGGAATCACACAGACAATCAAAAACCCGTCTTTCGAACCAACCGACAGGCTTCCACCTACGTTTTTGATTCTTTCCTCCATGCCGCTTAACCCCAACCCCCTCTTGAGATTGGAACAGCCCTGCCCGTTATCCTTGATAAACAGCCTTGTATAACGTTCATTGACATCAACGGAAATCTCTACTTGGGTGGCTTTTGAATGTTTGGCCACGTTGGTCAGAGCCTCCTTGATATTGGATGACAGAATTTCAAAATGATTGGGCGGCAGGGTATTAAAATCCCCCGTATATTGAAAATCCACCGGGCAGAAGCTGTAACTGTCAACAATATCTTGAATATAGTCAATCCCCAAGGCTTGTCTGGGCTTGACATTGTGAACCGTCTCCCGGAGAAGGTTCAAAGCCTCGGCAAGACCCTCAATGGCGTTTTCCAAAAGAAGCGAAGATTTCTTTTCATCCTTATCAAAGAGCTTGTGGGAGGCCCGAAGCTGCATCAAAATGCCCGCCACTTTGTGGCCTATATGATCATGGATTTCCCTGGCGATCCTGTTCCGCTCCTTGATTTCAACCAGGCGAATGACTTCCCTTGAAGAATTTAAAAGTCTTTCCTTTGTCTGCTCCAGCTCATATCGCTGCTGTCTCTCCCTGTCGTAAACCGCCTTAAAGGATTTCTTTTGCTCCGCCAGCCTTTGACTTACAAAGGCAAATAAACCGCACAGCCCGATCAAAAAAAGAAAGATCATTAAATCATTCTGCCTCAGGAAATAGAAAGCTGCAACTACAACAGCCGGGATGGCCACATAAATTCTTTTATAAACCAGATCGTATACAATCACACCATACAGGATCACAAAATCAGGAACGAACGCCGTGGCTACCGTCAACAGGATTGCTTCAAACAGAAGCATCCATATGGAATTGTAGTATTTTGCTCTAAATATATTGGAGGCCGTAAGAACCAGCAAGATAGCAAGCGCAAAGGGCGGAACCCCATTATGCAGGACAAGTTCACCAATTATAAAAAACAGAAAGAATCCCTTGAACAGCAGACTCATTACGGCCTCCCTCTATTCATTATCGTAATGTTAAATTTTTATATAAAATCAGCTAAAGTGCCGATATCATTGTAATGGAAACTGTCTAATCCGATTACTTCACTTCCATTACTGCTTTCATTTTAAATGCTGGTGTGTAGTTTTTTTTATTATTCACAACCTTATTATAGCTTAAAAACTTCCATTTGTCTGTCATGATTGATGGATTGATTATAATTTTTCCAGATCCACCCTTCGCCACGTACCTACCAGGAAAAAAATCAAGGCAAACAAAAATAGAATCAGGATCTCCATAGTAGCTCCCCTCAAGGAACTTCCCAATATAATCTTCTCCACCGCCTTCAGGATCCAGGTTGTGGGAACAAAATCAGCTATTTTGATCATAATATCGGGCATAATTTCCCTGGGCCAGAAACACCCTCCAAGCATACATATGGGAGTGACCAGAAGGCTTGAAACGACAGAGGCCTGCCTTTTGTTTTTCGAGGCGCTGCTGATGGCCAATCCGAAGGATACGGATACCAGGGAAAAAACAGCAAAGACTGCAAAGATATTGAAAACTGAAGGGCCAAAATCCGCCTTGAACACCAGCAGCATGATGGCAAATATGGCGCCAATCTGCAAAAGCGACAATAGCAGCAGGCTCAATATATGCTGGAACATATAGCTTTTAAGGCTAAGGGGGCTGTAAAACAATCTGTAAAAGGTATTGTTCTGTTTATCCTCCAATACCAGGGTTGCTGCGATGCTGGAAAAAAACAGCATCCCCAGTACCAGAAAACCCATGACGAAAACGGTATTCCTTTTTCTCCGCGTTCCATCCTCTATGGTTTGATACGCCATTGCAAAACTTCCGTTTTGATAATCTTTCATCCCCCGGTAAAATTTATCGCTATCTCCCTCCGACACTTTGGCTATATTCCTGGCCGCGTTTATGAAGCTCTCAATGCCGATTCGAACCGGCGCGGAAGTGTTGGCCTCTTGGATTCTGTATCCTTTGATCATGGGATTTTCATTTTTTATGAGCTTGCCGGTAAAACCCCGGTCAATTACAATCACATAATCAAAGAGGTCCTCTGTCAGCTTCACTTGGATATCCGTATCCCTAATTTTTTGCACATGGGCTTTTTCTTGCAAAACATCCATCAAGTTTTGGGTCAGAGGGGTGGCGTCATGATCCACTACGCCTACCCTTAGGATACGTGTTCCCTCCATATTCGGCCACATAACGAGTAAGATCAAGGCCGCCGGAAACACCAACATCGGGATTAAATTCCACTTCTTGCGCAGCATTCTTTGAACATTACTGATAAAAATAATCATTGTACTCGTCTCCTTCCCGCTATGAAAGCAATGAAGAACATGACCAATGTCATGGCCCATATCGCTGCCACGATCATGTAGCTTTGCCCGGTTCTACTGCCGTAGATATTGTTAAAAATAGCCGTCTGAGCCAGATAATTGGGAATCAGATGGCGCAGTCTGTTAAAAGCCTGGTTGTCGATAACAAATTTCATATATCCCCCGGACAGCAGGGTAAAGACCGGAATTAAAACATTGGCAATTGCTGAAGCAGAGCTCTGGTCCCAGGTCAGTATGCACAGCATAATCCCAAAAACCGTGGACAACACCGACAAGGAAAAAGCGATCAACAGGATGGTAAGCATATTATTTCCCCAGTTGGCGCCGAAAACATATTTGCTGAAGAGAATCAAAAAGATGGATTGTGAAAATATGGTGAAAACCACGCCGATTGCTTTCCCGGCATAGTGTTCATAGGCCCTGATGGGGGAACTTTTAATTCTTGTCCCTACGCTCACAAAATAGTCCTCGGCAAATCCGTCGACCCCATACAGGGTTCCGTACATTGCTATCATCACCAGCATGGTTACCGCATAGTAATCCATGGCCCTGGGAATTTTTCCGGAGGTGCTGATAGGCATCTCCCGGATAACATCGGCTTCGGCGCTATCAAAACGCACATCCTCAAGATTCATTTTATAAACTGCTTCCATAGCATTAGCACGGTTTATAAAGCTATCCACAACATTTCTTACAATGCTCGACCGAAAATTACCGTATCTGCTGCTGTATACATGAATTCGTGCCTTTTGTCCCGTCTCAAGACCGGTGGAGAAATCGTCGGGAATCATGATTAAGGCCGATGCCCTGCGATCATTGATAAGTGCCACACCTTCCTCATATGACTTTACAGGAACAAGTTTGAGCAGTTCACGGATTTTCACGTCATTCAGGAAGGCCTCAAACTGCTCCGCCGTCTTCCCCGAGTCCTGATTGAGATAGCAAACCGGGGTTTTAGAGATATTCGGTGGAGCAAAGGCCCCGTCAAGGGCAGTGCCCAAAATCAATATAGTCACTATAGGCAATAGCAGCACTTGGATTAAAGACTTGGTATCTCTTATATTCCGCAAAATCGTATAATAGGCGATACTGAAAAAGTTCATTCCTCTTCACCCCCTAATCCCTTAAAGACCTGCCGGTCAGGGTCAAAAATACCCCTTCCAAGGTAGGCTTCTCCATATGTATGGACAGAACTTCAGATTCACTGTCCGATACGCAGTCTATGATCCTGCCTAAATTCCCCTTGTCTCTTTCAGAGATCACCGTGACTTGATGGTCTGTAACCACACAATCCTTTACCCCGGCTACCTTTTTTATCTTGTCCACCAGGGTATAATTTACCGAGGCCAAGCCCAATACCACCTTTTCCTCCAGGCCAATCAATGACGTCAGCTCCTCCTTGGTCCCCAGGGCAATGATCCGACCATGATCCATAATGGCAATGCGGGTACAGAGCTCCTCCACCTCCTCCATGTAGTGGGAGGTATAAATAATCGTGGAACCCTTTTGGTTCAGCGTCTTTACCGACTCAATGATATGCTTTCTGGACTGGGGATCAATGCCAACCGTAGGTTCATCCATAATAATAAGCTTGGGTTGATGCACCAAAGCACAGGCAATATTCAATCTTCTTTTCATTCCACCCGAATATTTTTTAGGAAATTCCTTTCGCCTCTCCCACAGCCCGGTAAAATGCAGAGCCTCTTCCACCCTCTTTTTGAGCAGATCGCCCCTGAGCTGGTAAAGCTTCCCGAAAAACGCAAGATTTTCATAGGCCGTCAAATCTTCAAATACCGCGATGTCCTGGGGAACAATACCGATGCTTTTTTTGATCTCCCTTTCAAAGTCATTGAGGCTTTTGTCAAAGATTTTAATTTCACCGCCGTCAATTCCAATCAACCCCATGATTGCATTGATGACGCTGGTCTTCCCCGCTCCGTTGGGCCCCAGCAAACCGAAGATTTCTCCCTGGTCGATGTTAAGGGTTAAATGGTCTACCGCCAGCAATTCGTTATAGCGCTTCACCAGGTTCGTAATCCGTACCGTCATTTGACATCCTCCTTCTTAATGATCCTTATATCTCCAGTATAGACATATTCGGCTATTCATAATAGTGAGGATAAGAATAAAAGCACATGACAAATGTCATATGCTTTGCACAGAGAGCAAGCAATTCCGTTGATGTCCTTGTTTCGCCGCTTCCGAGCGTATGTAGTGTAGGCAAAGAAAATGATGGAAATGACCTTATGTACCGGAGGCCGGAGGTCAGAGGGCGGAAGTCGGAATATAACGAAGCAGGAACGCACAGTAATCAGCGACAAGATGTCGTGTACGGTGGGACATTCTCAACCCTCATCTCTCAGCTTTCAACTACTTTTTTGCCTTGGAATATCAGTTGTTGGATACCGAACTTTAAGATCGAATTTATATTTGAACAAACAAGGTAGAACCATCATTGTTTGTTCAAATGGATTTTAAGGTATAAAGTTCATTATCTTTGTTGGAACAATTTTCTTCAGCCAGAATTTATACACCCGTTGCTTCCTTCTATGATTGACTTTTCTCAAAAATGTAATAAAATCTATATAAGTTGAATAAAATCATTGCTATAAAACCACCAATGCTTTAGAGCGATTCAGCTTATAAAATCAAGGCAAATATATTGAACTTAAATAAAGAGTTGCATAAAATGTCAAGTTCAATATATCTAGGTAAGAACTTATAATAGGGGAGGTTATAGTGTGAAGGTCGTTGCTTTTAACGGAAGTCCGAGAAAAGATGGGAACACGAGTTTACTGATAAGGCGAGTATTCAAAAAACTGGAGGCGCACGGTATTGAATGTGAGATGGTGAATATTACCGGTAAGCCTTTGCGTGGGTGTACCGCCTGCATGAAATGCAGGGAAAGCTTGAACAAAAAATGTGTGTTTGATGACGATATTGTCAATGAGTGTATTGCAAAAATGCTGGAAGCGGACGGCATTATTATAGGTTCTCCTACATACTTTGCCAATATGACTGCCGAGACGAAAGCGCTGATTGACAGAGCCGGATTTGTAACCGGAAAAGGAAAACTCTTAAAGCGCAAGGTCGGGGCGGCAGTGGTAGCAGTCAGGCGTGCAGCGTCATTGAATGTGTTTAACACGATAAACGCCTTCTTCCTTATAGGCGAGATGATAGTAGCCGGTTCAAGCTATTGGAACCTTGGGATAGGCGGAAGGAAAGGTGATGTGGAGTCGGACCAAGAAGGCATAAAGACCATGGAAACGCTGGGGGAAAATATGGCCTGGCTTTTGAAGAAGATTAGATGAATTCGTTTGTGTAACTGTGATATTATAAATACATAAAGTAACAAGGAGATGTCAAGATGGGATTATATGATTATCAGGTAAAAAATATGGATGAAAATGATATAAGTCTGAGTAACTATAAGGGCAAAGTTTTGCTGATTGTAAATACGGCTACCGGCTGCGGTTTTACACCCCAATACAATGGTTTGCAAGAACTATATGAGAAATATCGGAGCAAAGGCTTTGAAATTCTCGATTTCCCCTGCAACCAGTTTGGGAACCAGGCACCGGGAAGTGAAGAAGAGATTCAAGCATTCTGCCAGTTGAGATACAGGATTACCTTTCCGCAGTTTGCAAAGATTGATGTTAACGGCGAAAACGAAGAGCCGTTGTATACTTTTCTAAAAACACAGCAGGGTGGCTTGATGGGGCCAAAAATCAAATGGAACTTTACCAAATTTTTAGTCAACCGGAAGGGGGAAGTCGTCAAGCGCTATGCGCCGGCTACAACGCCCCGGTCCATTGAAAAGGACATTCAAAAACTTTTGGAGAGCAAATAAACATGATCTTTGTCATTGTGTTAATGATAAGTTGTATTTGAGATTTAGAACAACATGGGTTTAGCCCTGAGAACCTGACTGTCTTTGGAGATAATGCAAATGATATAAAAATGTTTAGACTAGCCCAGCATAAAGTTGCTGTCGACAATGCAAAACCGGTATTAAAGGAGTATGCAACAGAAATTATTGGAACAAACGAAGAGGACAGCGTGGTTAAGTATATAATGGATAAGTGTCGGTGGGATAGGCCGTAGTGGTGTTAATATAGCATTTTAAGGGGTGCTTCCGTTGAAGAGAATTTTAATGATTTTTGTATTGACCATTCTATTGGCTGGGTGTTATAAACATCCTGAAAATGAAGACGTAAAAATAGTAAAAGTGAAAGACAAATACAATATAGAAACCCAAGAACAGAAAGTCATTACGTTCATGCACCATTTTAATCAAGAGGGCGGCATTCAATGGATCGTTGAAAGCACCAACCTTTTTACCGAAAAAAATCCCAATGCTTTATTTAATATTCAAACCGTTAGTTCAGAGAATTACAATAAGGTTTTAAGGCAGAGATATGCTTCCGGAAATATACCGGACATATATGTATTAGACAATGTCTTATCGGATTCGTTTTACATAGATTGCGGTTTCGCAGTGAATTTAACAGATATGCAGTTCATATATGACAACATAAAATCGAGTGCCCTAAGAGGCGGAAAATATAAAGAAAAGATTTGGTGTCTGCCTTTGGAGATTAACGGGTATGGTGTTGTTTATAACAGAGATATTTTCACAAAAGCAGGTATTCACAGACTACCCGCAACCCGTTCGGAATTCATTCAAGCGTGTCAAAAATTATCTTCTCATGGCGTTATACCCATTGCTGCACCCTATAAAGACAGTTGGACTATTTTAGCAGATATTTATGCGGATATGATGCAAAGCAGTTATTTAAACAACACGGATTGGAGAGTTGGCATTGAAAAAGGTTTATATTTATGGAGCGATAATTTTTTCGGTTTGAATGGTGTCCTTGAAAGACTGGCAGAAAGAAGTCAATACTTTAATGCCCATTCGTTTGATACCTCGTGGACGGAAGCAACAAAGATGTTGGCGGAAGGCCAGGCAGCCATGCTCATAAACGGGACATCCGCCGTAGATGCGGTAAGAACCCATAATAAAGAAATAAACATAGGTATGTTTGCTTTTCCGTGGAGTGAAGAAAAAGGAAAAAACAATTTTCCGTTAAAGACCACAGGAGGGCTGGTGGCCAATGCAAAATCCCCGAATGTGGATACGGTGATTAAGGTTTTAGAGCATTTTTCTACCAAAGAGATAGGGCGCCTTTTTCAAAAGCATAAAAAATCGATTTCCGTTGTTAAAGAGATTAATGCGGACTTTGACCCTGCATTTGCCGAATTGAACGAGCTTGTTAAAAAGGGTAAAAAAGTTGATTTCAGCTTATATAAGCCCCAATTTGACAACGCAGCGCTAAATGACCTCTTTACTGAAACGCTGATAAGATTTTTACATGACGAAAACAAAAGCGTAGAAGATTATGTAAAGTATTTGGATGAAGAAACTGCGAAAATAATCCATAATTGACAGATAATTTTGCTGTATAATTCTCGGCTATGGACTGCAGAATCGGTATAATGATTTTTACAGGATATATATGTGTCTACAGGTGTTATTAACTTTTTATTGATTTCAAAAGCGTAATTTTTTTGAATAAAGCGTAAAAATTCAAAATGAAAAACAAATCAAAAAAATATATAATTTCTCCATAGAGCAATTCAAGGAGGAACACAATGATCTTTCCAGCAGACAACATAAAATCCGAAAGTCCTGTTAAAACAAAAAAAGCGGCGGTGTTCAAAACGTTGAAAAAAAATACAATGCTACTGTGTTTAGGCGTTAGCATTTTCTTGTTTATGTTATCGTATCTTCCCGTGCCCGTCATATACCCCGCATTTATCAGATACAATTATAGATTAGGGATATTCAGGAGCCCTTTTGTCGGATTTGATAGCGTTAGATTTCTCCTTATGTCCGGCAATCTTTGGACACTTGCCAAAAACACCGTTCTTTATCATTTTTCATTTATTTTAATAGGTAATTCTTTGCAGGTGCTTGCAGCTGTGTTACTTAATGGAATAGGTCAAAAATGGTTTAAAAAGACTTTTCAGACAATGATGCTTTTGCCTCACTTCATCTCATTTGTCCTGGTCGGTTTGTTCGCCTATAATATGTTAAGCTATGATTATGGTTTGGTGAACAGCTTTTTGAAAAATGTAGCGATGGAACCGATTAAAACACACTCAAATCCGTCCATATGGCCCGCTATCCTCGTACTGACCCATCTGTGAAAAGCGACAGAATACGGCTCTATCATTACAAATCGACGGTTGAAGACAAATGATGCCTTAAAGTTTCTTGCATTTGTATAAGCGCAATAGAATAAACTTTAAAAGGGATTGTTAAAGATATCACACCGCAACTGCAAACTATATTTGAACATGGCTGTTTCAAAAAATACATGATTCATCTGGCTTACGGACAATGATGGTTCTGGTTTTTTGTTCAGATACCAATTTAATTTTAAGGCGTGATATCCATAAACGATTTGACTTTATAAGGAGGCATTTTTATGAAGAAAGGCATTAAAAGAGTGTTTTCAAAGGTTTGCAGCATAGCGTTACTAGCTGCAATAATCGGAGGCTATTGCCCCCCGCCGACCCTGGCGGTAGACCATCAATTTGATAAAAGCGTAAATGAATTGATTTCCGAAAACACCAGGTATTTTGTAAACGCAGGAAGCAGTAAATTATTATCCGATATATGGGATATAGGAGATAGTGGACATATTTTGAATAGTCGATTGGATCAAGTTTACGGTGCGGATGAGGGGACAGGAAAAACCTGGGGATATTTACCGCTTCCTCCTACGGCGGCCAGTGAGGCAGCAAGTAATAGCCCCGAAGAAAGCTTCAGATATGTAGCCTATGAAAAGCCTGACGACCGGGAAAGGCTTGGCGGCATTCATTACAAGTTTGAGCTGCCGGAAGGAAATTACGAAGTCACTGTCGGTATCAAGCTGCCTCCGGATTTTAAAGGCAGGCGGGCAATTGTTCTTGCAGAAGAAGAAGTATCGGCGAAGGGTAATATATGGTTAAAAAGCGGTACTTTATCGGAAAGATCCTTTGCAGTGAAGCTGAGAAACGATACGGAATTGGACATTGATATCCTAGACCCTGCTTTTATACCTTCTATCAATACGGATGCTTTGGTAAACTACATCGTTATAACGGAACTGGGGTATGCGACGAAAGAAGATATGGAGCAGTTGATTCTTAAAGCCGAGGCAATAGAAGACGACAATTATACAAAAGAAAGCTGGCATCATTTCAAAAAAGCATTAAAGGAGGGCAGACACATGTTGAAAAAAGATGCTTCAAAATATGAGCCTTATGAATTGCAAGATGCCTACGACGCGTTAGAGCTTGCGATGGAGCGTATAACACCGGTAAGAAACTCTTTCCTGCCCGGGGAAGAATGGGTTGATGTTGAGGGGAAGGTTATTCAGGCCCATGGGGGAGGCATATGGTATGATAAAGACGAAGAGATTTATTACTGGTATGGAGAGGATAAAACGCACGGTTATCGACCGCTGAGAGGCGTGCGGTGCTACTCCTCCAAGGATTTATACAATTGGAAAGACGAAGGATTGGCGCTGACAGCAATTTCATCCATGGCACAATTTGAAAAAGATCCGCTTATAAGTAAATTGTATAAGCATCGCACCGAGGAAGAAAAACGACAGATATTTGAAGACTTAGACGTAAATATGGCCGTGATGGAACGACCTAAAGTGATCTATAATCAAAAGACCGACAAATGGGTGATGTGGTTTCATGCGGATGGGCCGACAAAGACCTCGTCAAGTAATTATGCAAGAGCAAAGGCGGGGGTTGCAGTCAGTCATTCGCCCACAGGTCCTTTTGAATTTATTGCCAGTTACAGGCTGGATGAGTGTCCGCCGGGAGCAAACGACGGAGCTCCGAATAATAGAGGTATGGCAAGGGATATGAATCTTTTTGTGGATGATGACCAAACAGGCTACATTATTTATGCAAGTGAGCATAACGGTACGTTATACATATCCAAGCTCACCGAGGATTATCTGGATGTAGCAGGCTGGAACAAAGACGGCAAGGTGGGCAAGAAAGGCAGGCCCATACGTGATACGGAGTACAAAGCGGAGTATGGCGAGGACTATATCAGGATCTTTGAGAAGCAATGGAGAGAAGCGCCGGCCCTCTTTAAATACGACGGTCAATACTATCTGATCACTTCGGGCTGTACAGGATGGAGACCTAACCCTGCCAGGTATGGCGTAGCTGATGCAATCCTTGGAAATTGGGTGAATAAAGGTGACCCTTGTGTCGGGGATACGGGCAGGAATACTTTTTCGTCACAAAGCACGTTTGTTATCCCGCTGGATACGGTGAACGGCAAGTATATTTTCATGGGAGACCGCTGGTATTTTAAGACCTACAATAATAAACCCAATAACAATCCTTTAAATTACGGCAACCTATCGGACTCAAGGTATATTTGGCTGCCGATACAGTTTACCTCGGATGGAGATATAAGAATCAAATGGTATGACGAGTGGTCGGTTGAACTGCTGGATACTATGGGGAAAACCGAAATTTTAACGGAAATGCCTCAAAAAGTGGAATATGGGACGATACCCGATCTGCCTTCAAGAATCACCGTTTTAAAAGGGACGATACAAGAAGAAATAGGTGTTCAATGGCAGGTTGACGAGACAACATTTCAAAAGATTGGTACAGTTACTGTAGAGGGGCTTCTTGAGGATGGAAGAATGGTCTTTGCCAAAATGGATGTTGTGCCCGGCCATGTGATGTATTTTGTGAATTGCGGAGAAGGATTAACGGAAGATTATCTCCGGATGAAAGCCTATATGCAGGATACCTTGCTGAACAAAGATGCGGCCGATCAGGCTTTTGACGAGGTATGGGGGCATAAGGACAATAATTCGAAAATCCGACGCGGGGGAGACATTTATGACAATCTCAGATATGCGTCTGATCCGGAACAGCGGAATCTGACCTATGCCTTTAAGGATTTGGAACCGGGGCACTACAGTGTGTATTTAGGTTTTTATGACCCATGGTACCAATACTCAAAAGGGGGCAGAAAAGCCAATATTATTATCAATGGTGAAACAAAACAAACCGGGCTGGTTATTGATGGCGGGTACAAACAGTATGACTATTGCGATATTCACGTTACGGGAGACCTGGAAATTGTAGTGCAGCCAGCTGCCCAAGGGCCTAACACCGATGTTCAAATGAGCTGGATCATGATAGCGAAAAAGGAATAAAAGATGATTCTTGTGTTTCGGTTATCCAATGATAACATGGAGCGGTAATTTTTAAGCGGCTGCCCTAAATTTAACTTGAGGTGTGTTGAATATGAAAAGCAACGAATGATGCAAGGAATGAAGGAATGAATACAAGCCGGAATTTCTTTAGAGGAAAGATAATTGTTGAAGCATTAAAACCGTAAATGGGTTACAGAACTTTTAACTTTAAGAATATATAATGGGGAAGCCCAAAAAGGTTTGATGCGTTGGGGAAGGGTTCCCTGACGCATTCCTTATACGACAGTTCGGTTAATAACAATATCGAAGATGGAACGCAAAAAAGAATTTACATGAAATAGGTTTAATTTTTCGCGTTGAATGTATGAAGGTATACATTTCGCGATATGGAAAATGAAAAATATGTAAAATATTTATCGTGAAAGATATAGGTATTTTAATTATGATTCTTAAAGCATTGAATAGTACAATTGGCTGCATTTCCATATTTTTCATATCTAAGATAGGGAGAATGAAGATTAGAAATAAGTTTTTGTTGTCTTTTATTACGCTGATCTTCATCATCTCTCTTCTTTTGCTGCCTTCTGTCATAACGGTGTGCAGAACAATTTTTGAGGATTATACGATGGAATTGTCGGCAAAAATGGTAACTGCAATGGCGCATAACATTGCCTATAGAATAAAAGAAATAGACGATTTTACCTATTACGCCATACAAGACCAACAATTAAAATCATATCTCTATGATAGCCTTGGTCATGTGAGCGAAACGGAACAAACCCTATTAAATAAAAAAATACGGTCAAGCTTGAATAGCATCGCTGTGGCCAACGAATATATTAAGGCCGTTATTATAAAAAATCCTCATAACAATTATTATTGGTGGGAAAAGGGGGAAAGGATTAAAACCGGCTTGCCGTTAACGCAATCCACCGCAAAAATGCATGTAAATCAGATAATCGTAGCCGGCTTGCCTTCCGATAATAGCATGTTGTTGATTAAATCTCCATTCGGCACAGATGAAATCATATTGTCCAGACCCATTATTGATGAAAACCATATTAATAATCGACTGGGAACGGTTATCTTTATCATTGATTCAAAATATCTAATTGATATAGCAAATGATAATGCTATGATCAAAAACGACAATATAACCCTATTGGACCATAACGACAAAATATTAGTTGAAAGCCCGGTGATTAGTCAAAGGTTTTACGCACAGCTAAGCAGCAATGATTTATATAGCGATACTCATGATAAGATGATGGTTATAAGATTTAAAAATAACCATTATATATTAGCGGAAGAAAATATTCCGCATTTGGATTGGAAAATACTATGCTTAATCTCACAGGACAATTTTAATCGTGGCATGACATTATTATCAACCATTATTAAGATCATCTGTGTATTGTGCATATTTATTTCCATAATATTTGCATACATTATTTCATCGGGCATCACAAAAAATATACTGCTTTTGGAGAAAAGCATGGTAGAAATAGAGAAAGGAAATTTTGATATTAGAATCAAACCTTCTTCCTATGATGAAATAGGGCATATTGGGTTGAAATTCAATTATATGGCTAGAAGAATAAAAGAACTTATTCATACCGCATACCGTGCGGAGCTAGATAAACAAAAGGCCGAATTTTTAGTGCTGAAAGCGCAGATTAATCCGCATTTTCTATATAATACGTTAGGGTCGGTGAAGTGGCTGGCAAGAATGAAGAAGCAAAAAGAGATTGAAGATATCGTAACATCCTTGATAGAGCTTTTAAAGACTGCAGTAAAGCGGAAAGGTACTTATCAGACCCTTAAGGAAGAAACAGACTATATCCGATACTATATGGCGCTTCAAAAGTTTTGTTATGAGGATAGATTTGCAGTGCGATATGAAATAGCCCCGGCAGTTGAAAATTATTATGTGTTAAATTTCATTTTGCAGCCAATCGTGGAAAATGCTTTATACCATGGCATAGAATTATCAAAGGGAAATGGTTTGATTACAATTAGAGCTTATAGGAAAGAGCATGGCCTGGTAATAGAAGTGACAGATAACGGAATAGGCATGAGTGAGGAAAGGATTAAACAAATCTTGCATGGGAAAAAGGGAAAAGGTTATGCAGGACTCAGCAGCATAGGTGTAAAAAATGTAAATGAAAGAATTATGATGTACTTTGGGAAAAAGTACGGCTTAATATATAAAAGTGAAATAGGCAAAGGGACAACGGTGATGTATCATTTACCTGTTATAGAAAAACCGTTAGGGGATGAAGAAATATGATCAATATAATGATTGTAGAAGATAATAAAATGTTCAGGTTTGCATTGAAAACAATGATTGACTGGGAAAATAGTGAGTTTGTAATGGCTTCCGAAGCCATCAACGGAAAGCATGCATTAGAATTATTAAACACCGTACCCGTTGATATCATCATCACGGATATCAGCATGCCCGAAATGAATGGCATCGAATTAATCAAACAAGTGAGGGTTCGATATCCTAAGATTAAAATAATCGTATTGAGCCATTATGATGATTTTGAATTTGTTAAAGATGCATTGAAGTTTGGTGCGAAAGACTACTTATTAAAGCATGATATTGAGTCCGAAGATATCATGAAGATGCTTGCATCCTTAAAAAATAAAATATATAACCAGAGAAAAAAGCGGACAGAGCGGATATTCGTCAAAAACAAACAGGCAGTAGAAGTGGATAATTTTGCGGTTAGACTAATAAACGGTCATTTTCACAGCATAGATGAAATCAAGACAAATATGGAAATGATAGGGATTGCGTTTGATGTATCGTCTGTCGTATTATTGCTGACGGATATTGAAACAAGCTTCAATAAAAAAGAAAGTTCTTCCGATGATCTTAGGAAAGCCATTCATGCAATTGTAAATACCGAGCAATATAGAGGGTTCGTCGCATTTATTCAAAAAGACAAGCTGCTTGTGATGGCCGATGTAAAAAATGTTTGCAGCCAATATAAGATTAAACAAAACATATATAAAATAGCCTCCGATATCTTAAGTTATGCTAACAAAAACGGATATGATGTAACGATCGGCATATCGCAGATATGCTCCGATATCATGAAGGCTCCTCTTTTTTACAGGCAATGTGAGATGGCAATACAGGAGGTCTTTTATGAGGATGAAAAAATGATTATCCAATATGATTTAACCATTGAGGCAGACACCTATAAAGATTTGGGAGTCGTGAATGCAAAGCGAATAAAGGGACCGATGATTAACAAAAATATCGACCAAATAAAGACAGATATTGGTAGGCTGTTTGACGGGCTTTATAAAGTACGATTAGACAAAAACAGCCTGAAAATAGTGATGATTGAGTTGTCTGCGGCCATACTTGAGTTTTCCCGTTATGTAAAGGTTGACATCTATGATATTATCGGAAAAGATAAGAATATCGTAGATATGGTCAAAGAAAAGAAGCGTATTGCTGAGAAAAAAGAGTTTTTTCTGGAGATTGTAGAAAAAATATTTGAAAAAAGCAATGCTTATCAAAGAGTGGCAAACCCCGAAATACGAAAAATTATAGAATATATAGAGAAAAATTATATGCATCCGCTCTCGCTCACTGCAATAGCGGAAAAATATAATTACAGCCCTAATTACCTTTGTAATCTGTTTAGACAGGAAACAGGAGAAAAGCTGAATAAATTTATAAAGTACGTCAGGATAGAAAAGGCAAAATGTTTATTGAATGAAACCGGTTTGAAAACCTATGAAATCGCTGAGAAAACGGGTTTTAAAAATGTGTCGTATTTTTGTACGGTATTTAAGGAAATTACCGGCATCAGCGCTAAAAACTACAAGGCAAAAGGAGATGCAACTGTTTAAAAGAGGGGGTGTTTGCTGCGATTTTAATGGATAATGATTATTGATATTGAAAAAACATTTATGTGTTGTTATAATTAGAATGGATGTTTATCATTAAGGGGGCAGAGTGGATATGAATGATACCAATTAAGATGTTTTTTTAAGCGTTTGGTGAGAATGATAACCATTATAGAAACATTCAATCTTACCCATAGATATCACACTTTAAAATTGAATATATATTTGGACAAAAAACGCAGAAGCACCGTTGTTCTGGGTGCTATGGATATCGCACTTTAAGATTAAATTGATATTTAAACAAAAAACGTAAAACCATTCGTTGTTTGTTTAAATGTATGTAGGTGTAAAGTGCACTATCTTTATCCAATCCATAACCGTTCAAAAGGCATTTCAAAAAAATAGAATATATTGATCATCGGACATTCGTAAAACGAGTCATGTATTTTTAAAACGCCCTTATCCAAATGTATTTTTAG
>JAKSBV010000394.1 GCA_022360955.1 Bacillota bacterium | reverse complement strand
GTATAGGTATCATACTAAGTTTTATATTTATGGTGTTTTTTTCATATGCCCACTATTCTGGGTCAGGAAAAATAATACGACCCTTTAATTTTCAGCTTTTTATGGTATTAACTTTGGGAACAGCCTTTATTTATACTAAATACATTGCGAAATTAAAAACATTTCAAGCAATAGGTGCGTCATTCATACCTGTGATTGTTTATTTTCTTATCATATTTTTACTGGAATCAAATCTAGATTATATTATAAGGCACTATTATTACAAGACACCATATGAAAGTTTGGTATATATATCGGAATATGCGAAAACTAAAGGAAATTACATTACAGTAAGAGAGAAATTGATCTCAGAAGGATTCTCGGTAGATTACATCGTGGAAGGGTATACGGATGGCTTTGGTGCGTCAACAGAGGAAGAAGCAAAATCATATAGCAAAACAATATATTATGTTAATTACGACTTTTTTATAATTTATGATTGGACAGATAATGAAATTGTTACCAGCATAAAAAAAGATGAGCTGCAAGACATATTTATTGATAAAACAAATATAACAAATTATGAGCGAATATTGTATAATGGAGAGGATATGGATGTAGAGTTAAATGATGGACAGGTACTTATGTATAAATTAGTCCCCAATAAGGAGAAGGATAACGATTTTGATTTTGTTGAAATAAAGTATTAGAGCAAACAGGGGACTCTTTTGCCCCTAATATTAGGATGGGTGATATCGTTTGAAAAAGTGGTTTCTAAATTTTGTTATTTTATGTTGTATAGGTATCATACTAAGTTTTGTATTTATGGTGTTTTTTTCATATGCCCACTATTCTGGGTCAGGAAAAATAATACGGCCCTTTAATTTTCAGATTTTTATGGTATTAACTTTGGGAACAGCTTTTATTTATACTAAATACATTGCGAAATTAAAAACATTTCGAGCAATAGGTGCGTCATTCATACCGGTGATTGTTTATTTTCTAATCATATTTTTACTGGAATCAAATCTGCATTATATTATAAGTGACTATTATGAAAAGACGCCATATGAAAGTTTGGTATATATATCGGAATATGCGAAAACTAAAGGAAATTACATTACAGTAAGAGAGAAATTGATCTCAGAAGGCTTCTCCGTAGATTACATCGTGGAAGGGTATACGGATAGATTTGATGTATCAATAAAGGAAGAAGTAATATCATATAGCAAAAGAGTATATTATGTTAATTACGACTTTTTTATAATTTATGATTGGAATAACAATGAGATTGTTGCTAGTATTACAGAAGATTCTTTGCAAGACCTATTTATTGATAAAATAAATATAACAAATTATGAGCGAATATGGTATACAGGTAGTACTATGCGCGCGAGATTAAATGACGGACATGTACTTATATATAAATTAGTCCCCAATAAGGATAATGATTTTGATTTTGTTAAAATAAATTATTAGTATTGGTTTGTTGGGTATTGATATACAGGTATAAAAAAGCGAAATAATGTTGAGGACAAAAGTGTAATGAAGATACTAAGAAAGGAAGATATTTTACTGTGAATAGATACGCAATACTTGCAAATCCGGGACATAATCGTATTTATTTTGCTGCGGCACTTAAGATTGCCGTCGCAGAGCTTAAAGCGCTTGCCGGTGCATATGCGATGGAGCTCCATGAAATAGAAGAAGGGAGTATAGGGCTTCCGGCTTCAATATGTTTTAGTACGAAAAGAGAGCTTAAAAGAGAAGATTTTAAAGTGCTAGGCTTTTCATCTCTTTATTATGCATTATTTGAAATAGTAGAAGGCGGGCTTTTGCGACCTATTGCCGTTCCGGATTTTCATACATTTCCTGAAAGTATGGTTCAAATTTTAAAGTATAATGGCAAGACAAATGAGCAATTTACAAGACTGATGGTAAATCTTGCGCTTAGTGCATGCGGCACAGGCAGTGACAGGATGACTTTGTTTGACCCGATGTGCGGCAAGGGAACTACTTTATTTGAAGGCTTGATCAGAGGCTTTGATGTCAAGGGAATAGAAATCAATAAACAATGGGTGCAAGAAATTGAAACTTATATTGTTAGATTTTTAAAAGAAGGCAAATATAAGCATAAGGCCCAAAACTCAAAGCAGTCTGATCCAAAGGGTAAGAAGATAGCACATGTATTTAGCTTAACGGCAGCCGCTGAAAAAGCTGATTTTAAAGCCGGAAATGTTCAAACATTTGAGCTGTTTAACGCCGATACGAGAAAAGCAGATATTTTGATGAAAAAAAAATCATGCGATATTATAATATGTGACTTGCCTTATGGCGTCCAACATGGAAGTAAAAGTGATAAGGCAAACATGTCAAGAAGTCCCCTCGGGCTTTTAAAGGAGGCCATACCTGCTTGGCATGATGCTTTAAAGGCAAAAGGCAGTATTGTTCTCTCATATAATGAATTTACAATGAAGTATGCCGGTGTTGCAGCAGCGTTAGGGGAAAATGGATTTAAGGTACTTGATGAATCACCTTATAATCAGTACTTGCATAGAGTTGACCAATCAATTCATAGGAACTTAATAGCGGCGGTTAAGGCATAACATAAAATCATAGGAACAGATATGATATATATGGCTTCATAAATGATAAACCTATTACGGACGTATGTAATGCAAAGGAAAAGTGAGTAATAAAATTTACATGAAAGATATTCTAATATAAATAAGGCTAACGAGCTGCAGCCTTAAAATATGTGTAATTTTAAAGTCCGGGACCCATAGAGAAAACCTAGGGAAAAGGGATTGTTTCTATGTTCCCTTCCCCTAGGTTGGTTGTTTAAAATATATACAACAAACTGATGATAATGATTGTTAAGATAAGCCAGACGGACTTACTCCAGTCCCAAATTCTGCGACCGTTATAGCACTTCAAAAAGACCAAGCATGTATCGACCAAAAGCAATGCCGTTCCTACATGGAAGATTGACCGGAAGAAGACCGTTAATGCCGGGTGAATTAATTTAAAATGCACGCTTGCGCCGGCTAAAATGGTTATAATCAATACCGACAGTATTGCATATAAAGCCATCCTTGACAGCTTTAAAAGCAAATCCTTATATCGCCAGTCATGACCGGAAGGGTAGACGTTGCCGGGTATTAAATAAGTGCCGCCTAAAACGACAGCTACAGCTATACTTAAAGGGAATCCCGATTCCCAGGCTCTATAGCGGACCTGTAATCCTTGGCGTCTTGCTGTCAGTATCATGGCGGCATAACGGATGCCGAACAAAATAATGGCGGCTATGGAAAGACCCAACCACCTCATGGGATTAATGCCTCCAGCCATCCTCCATAATAGTAATGGCCACACCAGGCAGGTGAGCAGCATTGTTCCCCACAATTGCAAAGAAGGCTTGGCCTTTTGCTCCGGTGCGGGTTTCATCCATAGAAAATGGCCTACATCAATGAGATGAGAGGTCTTTAGCCAAAGTTTTAAAACCTTTACCCCATAACGGTGAAATTGCTGTCCGGGTGAAAGAATACCAAAGCCGCGGGAGGCGAAGAGCTTGGCTGAACTGGTATTATGTCCTTCAACTGCCGCAAAAATTTCTTTACACCCCTGTTTTTCTAAAAAATCTATCCCTGCTTCGGAGAGGGTTTGTCCCAAGCCCAGTCCCCTGGCCTCCGGAACTGTAAATACCCAAGCAATTAATCCTCCTTTACTATTCTGAGAGATCTCAAATGTTTTTAGTACAATGGCCCCTAGTACTTCTCCATCCCGTTCACCAATCAACACATCAGGCGTGAAATAGAAAGACCAGCGTTCAATCAGAGAAAAAGAACGGTGCATGGCAGCCGATACCTTGTCTTTCTCATCTTCCTTCATAGGACGGATATTGATATCACAATCAACTAACAATGTTCACTTCACACTCCTTTAAATGATATTCTTGAATTTACCAAATCTATTCTACCGCTAAAAGATCTCTGTCTTAGTGTATCAGCTATAGCTATAAATTTCAAGAGTAAACAGGGGACGATTCTTCGTTGTAGAACGAAGAACCGTCCCCTGTTTGATGCTTTTTTTATTACCTGCTTTTAGGTATAATATTTAGTGTAATGATTAATTTTTAGAATTGACCTAGCGAAAGGAATGAGTATATTTATGAAAACCGATCGATTGCTTTCAATCGTAATCATGCTGTTAAATAGAAAAAGAGTTACGGCCAAAGAACTTGCCGCTCATTTTGAAGTTTCTATCAGAACAATACAAAGAGATGTTGAATCTATTAATATGGCCGGCATTCCTATAGCGTCTTATAAAGGTCAGTACGGAGGATATGAATTGCTAGAGAATTATAGGATAGACAAGCATTTTCTATCGAATTCTGAGCATAATCTTCTTCTCACAGCATTAGAAGGCATAAGCAAAGCCTATGAAAGTAAGGATTTAAAAAATATTATTGAAAAGCTTACTTCGATTAAATCCATGGAAGGGTCTCATCATGAAAATAGCATTATAATGGATTTTAGCCCCTGGGGCTTTCCCAAAAGCTTAAAAGATAAGGTGGATACCCTTAAGAAAGCAATTTCAGACAAGAAGCTGATAGAGTTTGGTTATACGGACTTAAAAAGAAATACTACAAGACGAAGGCTTGAACCGGCTATACTTGTATTAAAGCTGAATCAATGGTACCTATATGGTTTTTGCAGATTAAGGCAGGATTTTAGGCTTTTCAAGCTAACCAGGATAATGGACTTAACTGTTACAAATGAGAAGTTTGAGACAAGGACAAGTGACTATAAAGTCGAATTTGATCTGCCGCAGGAAAAGGCGGTTAAAGTTAGGTTGAAGTTTGATAACAGGGCATTAAACAGGGTAGATGACTATTTTGAATTTGAAAAATTAGACTTTAATGATGACGGATATATTTACACTACGGTAGACTATCCCGAAGACGAATGGGTGTACAGTATGATTTTAAGCTTTGGAGACTACGTTGAAATTATTGAACCTGATCATATTAGAAAAATGATTAAGGATAAGGCGAAAAAAGTTTTTGAAAAATAT
Source organism: Bacillota bacterium (assembly GCA_022360955.1). Taxonomy (GTDB): domain Bacteria; phylum Bacillota; class Clostridia; order SK-Y3; family SK-Y3; genus JAKSBV01. The sequence goes on along the minus strand of JAKSBV010000394.1, from coordinate 919 downwards.
TAATGCAGTGATTCATATAGTCTAAACCCGGCGGCATTTTATACACAAATATTATTTTAAATTTCACTGGTCCGGATCATTTTCAGAGGCAATTTGAATAAAACAGGTAAAATGATAATGGTCACATTTCTTCAACTATTTTATAAAATACGACACAGTGTTGTCACATTACCTTTGATATAATGATTGATGTCAAAGAAAAACATTCTACGAGGAGGTATTGATGATGGATAAGAAACTGTGTCAAAGTTGCGGTATGCCCGTTGACGATGAGAAATTACTTGGCAGTAATGAAGATGGCACCAAAAATGATGATTATTGCGTGCACTGCTTTAAGGATGGTAAGTTCACCAGCCATGAGACTTTAGAGGAAATGATAGAAATATGTGTTCCTTATATGGTTAAAGATGGCTTTGAAGAAGGCAATGCCAGAGAAATGCTTCATAATACACTTCCAAAGCTCAAAAGATGGGCCCAATAAATCAAAAGGGATCAAAAAGGGTGGGGTTCTTTGTTTCTAAACAAAGAACCCCACCCTTTGCTTTCTGTCTAAAGATTTATAAAAAAAATTTAAAAAACCCCTTGACAAAAGAAATATTTCTGATATTATTGTAATTGTAATGATTACAAATTTAAAATAATTATAAAATTGGAGGGATTATAAAATGAATTTGAACAATGATACGACAAAAGACACTGGCAGCTATCTAAAAGAATATGATATAAAACCCTCTTACCAGCGAATAAAAATATTTGAATATCTGAGGAACACTAAAAGTCACCCCACAGTGGATGAAATCTTCAAAGAAATAGTCCAAGAAATCCCCACACTTTCTAAAACAACGGTGTACAATACGCTAAGCCTTTTTATTGAAAAGGGTATAGTTACTGTGATAACGATTGAAGAAAATGAAACAAG
>JAKSBV010000250.1 GCA_022360955.1 Bacillota bacterium | reverse complement strand
GAGACCGCGACTGTTTCAGGAAGCGTATATGGTGACGTATATCAAACTGCAGTTTTTACAACACATTTCTCTAATCTGTGGGATGGAAAATACACGGTTGCTACCTCGGTATACGGAAGTGTTTACGAACCTATAGGAATAGACTTTACGATTGGTGACAGCCACGGTGCTTATTTAAGCGATTTGCAGCTGTTCGCGTCCGACGACTTTTCTAAAGAGTTGGAGCTTAATTCTGGCCCACAAGATTTTAAGTATACGGCATGGGCTCCTTTTGATACGGAGAAAATTGTTGTCAGTACAACTGTAAGTAATGAAGTTTACTCCATTACGGTAGGCGATGAAGTAGTTCTTGACCCGGAAACTGTCACTCCTGTGTATTTCGGACCAATTGCTCTTGACGCGTCTGAAACAATTATAGAGATCAAAGTGGTTGCGCAGTCCGGAAATGAGCAAATCTATGAGGTTACTGTTCACAAAGAGGATGAACCGCAAGCCGGAACAATTCAATCTGTAAACTTTGTAGATCAGAATAATGATGTGATAACCGAAAGCTCTTGGTATTATTACTATACCGGCGAATCGGGCAAAAACATAGTCAGGATCAAGGCCAAAACTGATGGAAAAATAGACGAAACCGCATTAAGCAGTTTTATTGTTCCATATAACGGTATGGAGTATGACTATTATGAATATAATGCAACGGTTGTAGAGATTGAAAAGGACTATTGCATCATAGAGTTTGACGTAAATGATATACGGGATTCCAACGAGATTCCATATGTCGAAGAGGAACCGAACCTCTATAATATCCTTCTGGGTTGCAGTAAAACGTTGTTTGAATTAGGTATCGTTTTAGATGCACACCCATTCGAAGGACTTGGCGGGGATACTACCGACTGGGCTCAAATCGAAGATTATACCGATGCGGACATTGTTTTCCATGTTCCTGATATTGGTAAGATTAGTTTCGAAGGAGTAGATCTCACAGATAAACATACCGTCCATAAGCTGTCCGATTTAACTTTTTGGCTAGAACCTTTATATGTAGATCTTATGGATTTTGAAGGTTCAGCATTCCAAGACAGCGCGGCCCAACACGGTGCAACCATCGAAATATATAATTTATCCTATTTGGGTATGCCGTATATTTACAGTTGGCCAAATGAGTATAGCGCAACACTTATTAATTATGTTGAAGGAACATTAACGTTTAAAGTAAATGGTATGGCAGTCTATGAAATCATTCCTGATTTCATCGTTACCTCACCGATTGACGGTACTGTAACCACAAATTCTACAATCACCGTAAGCGGT
>JAKSBV010000190.1 GCA_022360955.1 Bacillota bacterium | reverse complement strand
GGGACGATTTGAACATGGACGAATTGAGAGAAGTTACGCTGCGGGCAAGATAGAAGGCAGGATGTATATAGGCGGCTTGGTGGGCTACAGCTATATGCTCGACGGTCAGGAAAGCAGCATCACGGACAGCTTTGCAATAGGTGAGATAAAGGCAAGGGGCGCGTCGAGGAACTATTATGCGGGTGGTCTGGTAGGTTATATATATGGGATATCCCAGAACGTGTTCCATATCCAAAACTGCTATGCGGCAGTGGATTTATCGGGAACCGCAGCAGATAAGGGAGGATTGGTAGCACGAGGAGACAGGGTGCTGGAAGTGACGAGCAGCTTTTACGACGGGACCGTTAATGCGGATGTATCCTCCGACCTCTATAATATTCCTAAGACATCGGAAGAATTAAAAACGATTGCTACCTTTGAAGGCTGGGATATCGCAGAAGGCGTGGACAATATGAAGATTTGGAGCATCAGAAGCGGACAATGCTATCCGTGGCTTAACAAGATCGGACAACCGGACTCGGAGGATTTTCCCGAGGTTGTCTTAGCGACAGGGGTAGTGCTTCATAAAGATGTCATTACCTTAACCATAGGCCTGGACGAAACGACTGCGTCCGAAACCTTGATTGCGGTTGTCCAACCGCCTGACGCATACAATAAAGCCGTGACATGGCATTCAAATCATCCCGAGATTGCGGCAGTAGATCAGACAGGAACAGTAACAGGCCTTTCCGAAGGGACGGCGATTATTACGGTTAACACGAAGGACGGAGATCATGCCGATACGTGCAGAGTCGTCGTCCGGCGGGCAGCGGTGCCGGCGGAAGTACCGGATAATATCCGATTGAAGGCCGCTAGTACAAGCATCATGATACAATGGGACGAAGTGGATGGCGCAACGGGTTATGAAATCAGAGCAGATGATGCCTTGCAAAGTGTGACGGAAGCGGTCTATATCCACGAGGGGCTGAAACCTAATACCACGTATCGGTATCAGGTAAGGGCAGTGAATGCCTATGGCGCCGGCGAATGGAGCCGAATAGTGGAGAAATCGACATTGTCTCAAGGGGCACCGGCGATCCCGACAAATATAAGGGGGACTTCAACCGATACAAGCATCACCATACAATGGGACCCTGCAGCGGATGCAACAGGGTATGAACTGGAAACCGACACCGTATTAAGGAGTGTAACCGACACGGTGTACCGCCATACGGGGCTGGAACCTGCCACGTGGCATAGATATAGGGTTAGAGCGGTTAATGATAAAGGAAAAAGCGAATGGAGCGATGTTTTCAGGAAATCCACGCTTTTCCAAGGCATACCGGAGACGCCCGCCAATATAAGGGCAGCGGTTACAAGCACCGGTATTCTCTTGGAGTGGGACGAAGTACTCGGCGCTTCGGGCTATGTAGTAGAGGCGGACGGTGCGCCGCAGAGTGTGGCAGAAGCGGTTTATCATCATACCGGGTTAGAGCCGGGCACATGGCATAGATATCGGATCAAAGCGGTCAATGCCTATGGCGCCGGTGAGTGGAGTCAAGTATTTAAACAGGCCACGCTCTCCACGGAGGAGCTCAATGCACCTGCCGGTATAGAGGCCGCGGCGACCAGGACGAGTATTACCCTGACATGGGAGGATGTACCGGGCGCTTCGGGCTATGAGGTAGAAGTTTACGGAACGGTGATAGATAACGGAACAAGTACGCAATATACCCATGAAGGATTGAATGCCAACACCCAGTACGTTTATAGAATCAGAGCCAAAAATGCAAAGGGTGTGGGACCGTGGAGCGGGATTGTTGCAAAAACAACCTTAACGGGGATACCGGCAAATATTAGTACGGAGGCAGATGATGCGTCCATCACCGTAAGTTGGGACAATGTATCCGGTGCTGCGGCCTATGACGTTGAAATAGATGGCGGGCAAATTGTAGAGTGTATAGCACCCTTTTATATTCATAGGGTGGTGAACCCCAATATGCGGCACACCTATAGGGTGCGTTCCAAGAATGCGGAAGGTGTCAGCGATTGGAGCCAACCGGTTTCCAACATCACTTTGCTGCCTGTACCTCAAAATATTAAGGGGATTGTAGAGGATACGAACATCGTATTGTCCTGGGAAGAGGTCGAGCAGGCCGCCGGGTATGATGTAGAAGTAGACGGTACGATCATCGATAACGGCGCCGGTACGTCTTATATCCATAAAGGTCTTGCGGCTAACAGTACGCATATATATAGAGTCAGAGCCAAAAACACAGATACGTTAGGAATGTGGAGTGAAGAGATAATAAAAGTGGTACGGCCTGTCTCGGATATATCTCTAACGGCTGAGGCCACCGATACGGAAATACGGGTTATGTGGAATACGGTCAGTGGTGCGACAGGATACGATATTGAAGTAGACGGCAAAATCATAGACAACGGGCTAAGCACAATTTATGTACACCAAGGATTGGAACCCAATACCGCTCATACCTATAGAGTTAGAGCAAGAAACGCAGGAGGCGCAGGAGAATGGAGCGAGCTTATTACCCAAATCACTTCAGCGGGCAAACCGGGCAATGTGCTTGTAACGGCGACCAGTACGTCTATCCGGCTGGTATGGGAGGAAGTATACGGCGCGGTAAGGTATGATATCCTGGCAGGCAGCGAAATCATTGATCACGGTATGAACACCGCTTATGAGCACACAGGATTGGAACCGAATACGCTGCATATATACAGAATCAGAGTGAGAACGGAAGCCGGTGAAGGGATGTGGAGCGAACCCATCACACAATTTACGATGGTGGGTGCACCTTCTAATATATTTGTAGAAGCCCAAAGTACCCAAATAGCGTTGAAATGGGATGCGGTAGACGGGGCCACAGGGTACGAGATAGAAGCGGATGGCGCGGTGTTGGAGCTCGGCACGGCAACGGCCTATGTGCACGAGGGCCTTACACCGAATACGCTGCATACCTATAGGGTTAGAGCGAAGAATGAAAACGGAATAGGGGACTGGAGCGAACTCATTCGTCAAATTGCGGCGCCGAGTATTCATCTGAATTTGAGAGCAACAGCCGCAACGGACAGTATCACTGTCATGTGGGATGCCGTAGAAGGTGCGGTGGCTTATGATATTGAGGCAGACGGGCATATTGTTGAAGATATCAAAGAGACGAGTTATGTGCACCAAGGGTTGACGCCCAATACCAGACATATGTACAGGGTCAGAGTGAAAAACGAAGGTGCAACAAGTGAGTGGAGCGAAAGGCTTGAGCATAACACCATGCCGGAACTGAACATTGATGTAGGCAAAGACAATGAATTCAATTTTGTCGTCGTTGTACCCGAGAAAGAAGGGACAACCACCCGGCGCATTGTAGTGTATTATAATCCCGAGCAGCTGGAAGTGGTTGATCTGTGTGCAATTACGCCGGAGATCGAAGACCAGGCGGGGGCAATTGAGGGAACAGACATGAGGATAGATAGTTTTGTGCCCGGAGAGATTGCATATGTGGTGCAAAATGCGGATAAGGTGGTCGTGAATAGTATTAAGTTCAGGGTCAAGACGAACGGACACAGCAAGGTGAGGTATGTGATTGAGTAGAGCTGTGATGATCTGAGACTTAACGGGTTCAGATCATCATATCTAGTGCTTTTATCTCGTGTATAGATATCGCCACACTAGCATTAGAAATATAAGGTATGGATAAACCGGAGGTCGGAGGTCAGAGGGCGGAGGTCAGAGACCGGAGGGCGGAATATAACCGAACGAGAACACAAAGTAATCAGCTGTAAGATGCCGCAAACGGTCTACGGTTCATTCCCAGCCCTCAACTATTTTTAAGCTTCGGAATTGTTGCTGTAATACTAGTATATTTCCAACCTTATAGTGCGTTATCTATTATATAGTGAATAGTTTAGAAGGATTTGTTTTTTAGGAGATGATGATAATGGGGAGAAGTAAAAAAGTACTTATATTAATACTGTTTTTCGTAATAGTATCTTCCTTTACTGTAAATGCAAAGTGTTGCTTGTCTTGGAAAACTAATGTACCAATGTTCTGGTCCTGTAATTTTGACCGACAACCTAAATATTTTTCTTTACATACAAAGAATGATACGTATTGGTGTAGGAGTTGTCTATCATGGCATCCATTTTATTATAGAGAAACAAAACGGACAATTGAGTTACCTGAAGAAGGCACATACACCTTTTATGAGATTAATTGGAATTCAAACAAAATGGTTCCAGATACTGATTTTAAATTAATGTTTGATAATAATACCATAGTCAGTGGAAACAGCGGAAGCAGAGGGACGTATGTAAATGGAGGCAGAGATTTTCCATGCAGTTATACGGTTGACACGGCTATACATGGCAAAAGAATTAACGTATCTATACAAAACGACCATTTTGCCGAATTCGAAGGTAAAACCTACAATGTTGGTGGATTTCGGTTTGACAACAGAATACGTTTATATTACACATATACACCTCCGCCGAATGAAGAACCTTCAATATCAATTTTGAGCCCGGTCCATAATCAGGAATTTAATCGTATTCAAACGGACTTTAGACCGCAAATAAGAGTATATGATGCGGATAATGATAGCTTAACATGTAAATATTATATTAATTCCAGTTCCGTACCGGAGGACACAAGGAGTGTCAGCGGCACTTCAAGTGCTAAAGTGGTTACGTTTGATCCATTGAATATGATGGGTTTATCCGATGGTAATCATAGCTTGAGATTTGAGGTGACGGATGGAGAAGACACAGTTGAAAAAACCGTTAGCTTCCGTATTGTGAATAGTCCTCCACAGATAAATATAATATATCCGGTTAAAAATGCGGTATTTAGTGAAAAGGATGCAGCATTTGTACCCCAAATTTCAGTGTCAGACCCTAATGGGGACAATTTGACATGCCGGTATTATATAGATTCAAAAGCCGCACCACAAGATACCAGGCAAATCTCTAATACTGCAACAGCACAAACAGTGAGTTTTAATGCACTTGATATTGCCGGTTTATCTCAAGGAGAACGAACATTAAAATTTACGGTAACGGATGGGAAGAATACGGTAGAAAAAACGGTCTCTATTAAAGTAGACAAAACAGCCCCCAACCTCGGCACCGTTAACTTTGCTTCAACCGATAGGAGCATCACCGTCTCAGGCTCCGCAACCGACACCTTATCCGGTATGCACGGCAGCCCCTACAGGTATACCGTCGGAACCAGTGTAAGCGGTTGGACAAGCCATACCTCCTATACCCAGGATAGTCTGACCCCCAATACCGAATATGGGGTGAAATTCGAAGCACGGGACAACACAAACCATATTGCGGTAAAAGAGCAGGCGATATATACCAAAGCCCAAACGCCCCAATTGTCCGTTAGCGACAATGGAGTTGCGACATTGCAGCTCAATGTCACCGACAACAATCCTGCATCGACGAAATATCAAATCAAAGCGGGCTCAAAATATGTAACGCAAACAGGCACCCTTAGTGCCTCGCCCGTATGGATTACGCTGACCAATAAAAGGATAACCGTGAAAGGTTTAGCACCCAATACAACCTATGCTTTACGTGCAAAGGCTCAAAACGGTGCAGGTATCGATACGTCATGGAGCAGTACGGTAAACGGGACAAGCCTTGCCAATCCTCCCGACCTCATCAGCGCAGTGCCCAGCCAGACGGATATCAAGGTATCCTGGAACAGTATATCCGGTGTCCTCGGCTACGAGATTGAAGTAGACGGCGTTGTTAAAAATAACGGCACTTCTACACATTATACCCACAGCGGGCTGCTTCCGGAG
>JAKSBV010000509.1 GCA_022360955.1 Bacillota bacterium | reverse complement strand
TGTGTTCCAAGCGGATTTGACGTGCGTGAGATTCCTCATGAGTACACAGAATATATAGATATTGAGAGCTTGCGGTGCAGAGAGTATATGGATTTGAAGAGGGCGCGCTTAAGTATCGGTACCCTTGGCGGGGGTAACCACTTCATTGAAATGAACAAAGACGATAATGGGAATATCTACTTAGTTGTGCATTCCGGGAGCAGATATTTGGGCAAGCAAATCGCTGAATACTATCAAGACAGGGCAACAAAGGCAATGATAAGGAAGAGCAATGATAAAATTATTGCTGAATTGAAGCAAAGAGGAAAAGCCAGAGAAATTCAGGGAGAAATCAAAAAGAGAAAAGAAGGATTTAACGGGGCGTTATCCTATGTTGACGGTCAGGCTTTTGACGATTACATCCATGATATGGGTATAGCCCAGAAGTATGCCGGATATAACAGGAAGGCGATAGCAGAAGTCATCATCCGTGAAATGGGCTTTAATGTGATAGACAGTTTTACCACAATACATAACTACATTGATCTTGATGAAATGATGCTTCGAAAAGGAGCTATATCCGCCAATAAAGGAGAAAAAGTTATCATACCAATAAACATGAGAGACGGAAGCATCCTTGCCACCGGAAAAGGAAATGCTGATTGGAACCAGTCGGCGCCTCATGGTGCCGGACGGCTGATGAGCAGAAAACAGGCTAAGCTCAACCTGTCATTAGAAGAGTTCAAGAAGTCAATGGATGGTATTTATACTACTTCACTGTCTATGGATACACTGGACGAGGCTCCCTTTGCTTATAAATCAATGGAAGAAATTATTGACAATATTCAGGATACGGTTGAAATCAATAGAATCATTAAGCCGATTTATAACTTTAAAGCGTCAGGCAATTAGTACAAGCTAAATTGTGCAGCAGGAATGTACTAACAGAAGAGAGGGGATTTAATGGTGGAATTTAATAATAGATATACAGTGCGACAGATATTGACGCAGCTCGTAAATTGTTTGGATACCTTAAAGCCTAGATAAGATAAAAGCTTTAAATATATGAAGAAGCCAATTAATTATAATTTTGAAATATGATTC
>JAKSBV010000345.1 GCA_022360955.1 Bacillota bacterium | reverse complement strand
GCCTGCGGCCCGGAGCCTATGTTGAAGCTGGTACAGAAGATATGCGGTACCTATGCCGTTCCCTGTCAATTGTCCTTGGAGCAGCGAATGGGGTGCGGCATAGGTGCCTGTCTGGTGTGTGCATGTAAAATCAAGACCCGAAAAGGGGATGACTGGGAATATAAACATGTATGCAAAGACGGTCCGGTATTCCGGGGGGATGAGGTGATATTCGATGCATGACATCAATATGAAAGTGAACGTGGCAGGGGTTGAATTGAACAATCCAATTGTTACAGGTTCCGGAACTTTTGGGTTTGGAAGGGAATATGGAGCGTATTTTGACCTCAATCAACTGGGTGGAATATGTGTAAAGGGATTAACCTTTACAGAGCGCCAAGGCAATGCGGCGCCTAGGATTGCGGAAACACCGGCAGGCATATTAAATAGTGTCGGACTTCAAAACCCCGGGGTAAAATTTTTTGTAGAAAATGAGCTTCCTTTTTTAAAAAAATATGATACAAAGATTATTGCGAACATATCCGGGAATACGGTTGAAGAATACTGCAGTATGGCAGAGATATTAAGTGACAGCGATGTGGATTTAATTGAGATGAATATATCATGTCCTAATGTGAAGGAAGGCGGTGTTGCTTTTGGCACAAACGCCGCCACCGTCAACAACATCACCCGGGAAGTTAAAAAATACTGCCGCAAACCTCTTATTGTAAAATTGTCGCCGAATGTGACGGATATTAAGGAAATTGCCAAGGCAGCAGAAGACGGAGGGGCTGATGCCCTCTCACTCATCAATACCCTGTTGGGAATGTCCATTGATATTCACAAACGCAAACCGGTATTGGCAAATAACGTAGGCGGCCTTTCGGGTCCCGCCGTAAAACCTGTGGCGGTTCGAATGGTGTGGCAGGTAGCGTCCGTTGTCAAAGTGCCTATTATTGGCATGGGCGGTATTATGACCGGCGAAGATGCCGTAGAATTTATGCTGGCCGGTGCTGCCGCCGTTGCGGTAGGTACTGCCAATTTTGTAGACCCGCTTGCGTGTATAAAGGTGCTGGAAGGTATGAAAGAATATCTTGGTCGGTATCATATTACGGATGTAAATGAAATAGTGGGAAAAGTGGTGGCTAATTAAGAATTAAGAATGAGAAATAGGATGATTGCAGGTTGACGGGAATTGTTTTATGTAAATATAGGCAATGAATGATGGCTTCAAAGTTTTGTTTCATGACATATATATGTTCCAAAAGCTTTAAAACTCGCTCTGACACGTTTATTTATGTTTATTAGATTTGAAGTGTCACTGTTTTTCGTAATCGTTTGCCGGGAAGCAGATGCTCAAACAGTTAAAGCTTTCTCCACATATTATATGTCATTCCACTAGGGCAATAATACTTTTGAATAAAGGTGGTTTTTTTATGACGCGTTTAATGATTGTCAGGCATGCGGAGGCAGAAGGGAATATTATTCGCAGGTTTCATGGACAGACCGATTCTCATTTAACGAAAAACGGGCACAAGCAGGCGCAACGAGTGGCGGAGCGACTATCAAATGAGCATATTGATAGGTTGTATTCCAGTGATCTATCCAGGGCTTTTCAAACTGCAAAATACATTGGGAAGGTTAAAAATCTTGATGTACACATTATAAAAGGCCTGAGAGAAATAGACGGCGGAGATTGGGAAGATATGTCTTGGGAGGAGCTCCCCCAAAAATGGCCTGTTGCTTATGATCATTGGGAAAACAAGCCCCATTTGCTTCAAATGCCGAACGGTGAATCAATGACCGGCCTTCAGCAAAGAGTTCTCAAAGAAATCATGGAGATAGTGGAGGAGAATCATGGCAAAAATATTTGTGTGGTTACACATGGTGTAGTAAAAAAGGCCCTCCTGTGCTATTTTTATGACAAACCCCTCGAAGCATTTACGGATATCATGTGGCATGACAATGCATCGGTAACAATGATTCATATTGAGGATGACAGTTACAAGGTGGTTATTGAAGGAGATAACCTCCATCTTGGGGAATTGGGTACTCTGGCCAAACAGGATTGGTGGAAAAAAGATAAAAATATTGATTAAAATAAGATTATTATTAAAATTTAGGGAGGTATTTTGAGATGACTGAGGAAAGAGTGCTGGAAATCTTAAAGGAAGCCGGTGTATTGCTGGAAGGACATTTTCAATTGACGTCCGGGAGACATAGCAACAAATACCTGCAATGTGCAAAAATATTCCAATATACCAAATATAGTGAAGAATTGTGTAAGGCACTGGCTGAAAAGTTTGAGAACGATCAAGTGGATATTGTAATAGGTCCGGCAATCGGTGCCATCCAAATGGCTTATGAAGTGAGCCGGTGGTTAGGTGTTAAAAATATATTTGCCGAGAGAGAAAACGGTGCAATGGCGCTTAGACGTAATTTTACTATTGAAAAAGGACAAAAGGTATTAGTGGTAGAAGATGTTGTAACTACAGGCGGTTCGGTCAAAGAGGTTATTAATATTGTAGAAGAGTCGGGCGGAGAAGTCGTCGGTGTAGGTGTTGTGGTAGATCGGACAGGGGGAAAAATTGATTTTGGCACCAAGCTGGAATCGGTAATTTCCATGGAAGTAGAGTCCTTTGAACCGGATCATTGTCCTCTTTGTGAACAAGGCGTTCCGGTTGTGAAGCCGGGAAGCAGAAAGATATCATCCTAGGTGAAAGATATATGTCGTTCACCCAAGCAATTGATCGTCGGTATCCGTTGCTTGGGTAATTTACATAATACAAAACATAAAACAGGATGCAGTTACTTTGATTTACATAATACCCGAAGGGAAGGATGCAGATGGATGCTAAATATTTGAAGCATCAAATAAGGGATGTACTGGGAACACTTTTGATTGTTATTATTGTTAGTATTACAATGCTGAGCAAAGGTATGTCGGCGACCTTGCCGCTTATGATCCCGGCAGCATTTTTTTTGTTTTTTATTCGTTATAATATAGGGTGGATTTTTATCACTACCTTTGTTGCACATATTGTATTAGGGGCAGCCCTTGACAGCTGGGTGAGTATCATCACATGGATTCATAATATCGTACAGATATGCAGCGGTCTTTTATTATCCTTATGCATTAAAAGGCTTTTTGATGATTGGAAGCAGGTGAAGTATATCGTATTGGGTGTATTGGGCATGGTACTGGTTGTTTGGGCCATTGGCAATCACAACCAGAGTTATGGTTCCCCTAAAGGATACTTGCAAGCGAAGAGTGGTGTGGAACATTATATTAACGAAACGTATAACGGAGAGTTAGAAATAACAGGTATTCGCTACAATTCAAAGATACGCAGCTATATAGTAGATGTTGTGAGCACAAAGGATTCAAGGGATCAGGGCAGCCTTTTTTATCATAGGAGCGGCAGTATAAGTGATGACTATCACTTTAGAATTGTAGGCAAGCAAGAGGAAGACATGCAAACAATGCTTAAGATGCTTATCAACCGAAAGACAGATATTTCAATGGAAGATATGGATTTGAAAATCGAGCTGACCCTTCCTCATAACAAGTATTCTAAAAGAGACGTTTATCTTGAAGACGGACCTGTTTCGGTGTATTGTACGATTGAACCCCGTGGTTCAGGGTCCCATTATGGCTCGCCGGAGGCTTTCGGCAAAGAGGCTTATAAAATCCTAAAGATACTGAAGGAATTAGATTTTGCTTATGAGCATATTGAAATACAATCTTTCTTGGCCGACGGCAATACCACCTATTCAATCCTTATGAAAGGTCCTATTGAAGTGGATAGTTGGGAAAGTACGATGGCACGGGTGGAAGAAATTGAACATAAGAAGTAGCAACTAAATTGAATCAAAGATTCAATTGTATGTTGAGCAAAAGGTGCAGAGCTGTCATTGTTCCGTATACTATCTCATTAATACTCCGTTTCAAGGTAGTGCAGATAATGAGTTTAAAGCATATCGCAAAAACTCAATCCATTTACATTATAATCAAAATATGGTAATGTGTAATTGGGCCATGTATAGCATTATAAGGCAGGTGTTTTATATGGATATCTCATTTTTTAGGTTAAGCTAACAAGTTAAGGAGCAGATTAAATGAAACGGTTTATATTTTCAATACTAATGATTATGATTTTTTTTACGGCTTGTACCGGGTTTACAAAACTTGATACCATTAGAGCAACAGATTATTTTAGTGGGATTAGGTGTGAAATCCCGCTAAAAATACCCTTCGGGTCGCCGACAAGTGAATTTTTGCATACAAATGACAGTATTGAGAAATTAAAAGTAACCCTAGGTCAAACGACTGAAGAAAAGAATAATTTTATTTGCGAAAAATTGCCCTATGGAGCACTGATGGTTATCTATAAGGAAAGTTCGAAAACCGCTTTGTATTTATTACAAGAACTTACCATGAACTCACTGTCTGATAGCGAATATAAACATAAATACAGATTTTCTGATTTTTCATCGTTTTTGCTGAGTATTCCGGATAGCATTGAAAGAGATATTAAAATTAGCGCCGTTGAGGGTGTACCAATGCCGCATTATTTATTCAGCGATAGAAGCGGTACATATTATATGAATGAAAAAAATATGATTAACGGTGATATAGAAGCATTTTATGATTTTTATAAAATGTTTCAAAAGTATTATCCCGACCACCCGATTGAAGTGGAAAAACATGATAAAAAGCTCGTACTAAAAAATATTCCCGTTAATGCTGAAATAGTAAGTACTGACGGACACAGCCTTGAATATAGGTTGCTGAATTTAGAACAAATTACCTTTGCTTTTTATGATCATCATAACCGACCGGTGGTTAATATCTCGCACATAACATATAGTCATTAACCTTTTGTTTAAAATAGTCTATAGATATAACACACTGTAAAGTTTGAAATATAATCGTACTCCGGCAACAGGTATTCAAGGACTGCAAATAGTTGAGGGCTGAGAGATGAGGGTTGAGAATACCTTACCGCACCACGACATTTTGTGCTGATTATTTTGCGTTCCTGTTTGGCTATTCCGATTTCCGCCCTCTGCCCTCAGGTATATACGTATGCCAAGTAGAATTTTACGAAGGAGTTTCTTGGGGCATGGTATAGGAGCAAAGAAAAAAGAAATTTGACAATACCATGCGACTGTAGTATTATTAATATATACTTATTTTGTTTTACAGTATGGAAACGTTACCATGCTATGGGGGTACATATGAAGACGATAAAAGATGTTGCACGCTTTGCAGGTATAGGTGCTTCTACGGTATCAAGGTATTTAAATAATAACGGGTATGTGAGTAAAGCATCAAAAGATAAAATAGACAAAGCATTAAAAGAATTGGATTATCAACCTAATCTGCTGGCGCGTGCGGTAAGACAGCAGCGGACCTATACGATGGGTCTGGTTATTCCTACTATTTCCAATGAATTCTTTTCCGAAATTGCTATCGCAATTGAGCAAAATTGCATGGATAGAGGTTATAAGACCATTTTATGTATTACAAATGAAGATGAAGAAAAAGAGAAAAAGTATATTGATACGATTTTGCAAAATCGCTTCAGCGGAATCATCCTTGCCACCGGTACGCATATTTCCGAACGGTTAGAAAACCGCATCCCTATTGTATTTATAGACCGTATCATTGACTCATCCAGCGATAATATTATGACGGTGACAGGAGATCACTTCGGAGGTGCCGAAGAAGCCACACGACATTTGATTCAATTAGGATGCAAAAAACTTTTGCACCTTTGCGGTCCTGAAAAGACAGAGCCCGCCTATCTTCGTAAAAAAGCATTTGAACAGGTTGCCCAATCCAATCATATTGAACACAAAAGCATTGCATTTAATCAATTGACAGACATGGAGATTGATGCATTATTTCAAGAGCAATACGACGGTGTGTTTACATGGAACGACGTAACTGCAATACAATTCATTAGCGAATGTCATGCCAAAAATATAAAAATCCCTGAAGACATTCAAATCATCGGTTATGACGGCATCAAAATGTCCGAACTCATCTATCCGAAGTTGACAACAGTTTGTCAACCAATCAAAGACCTTGGTAAAACGGCAAGTGATGTTTTAATTAACAGAATTGAAGGTAAAAAAGAAAATCGCAAAAAAATCATAATGAAAAATATATTGGTTGAAAGGGGAACAACAAAAGGGGGGAGATAGGGTGAGCGAAATTGTTGTTATAGGAAGTATAAATGCAGACCTGATCACCGTGACAAAAAAATTTCCTAGAGTTGGTGAAACGGTAATCGGGGAAGATTTTACAATTTTACCGGGCGGTAAAGGGGCTAATCAAGCAGTATGTGCGGCTAAGCTCGGTGCAAATGTACAAATGATCGGATGTGTTGGCAATGACTATAATGGAAGATTTTTAAAAGATAATTTTGCGGAATATGGTATCGATTCCAGTTCGATTCATGTTTTAGATAATGTGCCGTCGGGTGTTGCACAGATCACAATAGCCGACAACAATAATGCAATCATTGTCGTTTCCGGAGCCAACGGAAAAGTAACCCGGGATATTGTTAACAGGTATAAAAGCCGTATAAAAAAGGCAGACATTGTTGTGATGCAGCTTGAGATCCCAATCGAAACGGTGGAATATGTAATTGATTTTTGTTATGACAATCATGTAAAAGTAATCTTAAATCCGGCACCGGCAAAAAAATTAAATCAAAATATTATTGAAAAAGTTACTTATTTAACGCCGAATAAAATAGAGTTACAGGATATTTACGGAAGACCCAAAGAAGAGGTGCTGAGAAAGTATCCGAATAAAGTTATTATGACGGCGGGAAGCGACGGGGTCTATTACCATGACGGAAATCAGCTCGTCAATGTCCCTGCTTGTAAAGTAGATGTGATTGATACTACCGGTGCAGGCGATTCATTTAATGGCGCCTTAGCGTTCGGACTATCAAAAAATATGCTGCTTCCGCAGGCGATAGAGTTTGCTAATCAAACGGCATCCAAAACCATTCAAAAAATTGGAGCACAGACAGCAATGCCTACATTAGAAGAATTAAAGTAAGGAGAGAGGGGGGAGCGGAATGAGTAGGGCAAATGAAAGTTGTCGGCTTTTTCCGACAAAAGTCAGCAATAGGCTTGTCTTGGCATCATATGCAAGAGGACAGCCGGTTGTATAAATCCGGGGAAAGAGGTTAGCGCCAATACGCAAAAGTGACGGAACCCATAGGACTCCCACAAAAATGATATGAATACTACTAACGAAAGGATGGACTTTTAGACATGTCTACTCAACCGAAAAGAAAAATAATTATTGATACCGACCCTGGAGTGGACGACGCTTTTGCAATTGTAACCGCACTGCGATATCAAGGCTTTGAAGTGTTGGGTATTACAACGGTAGCAGGAAATAAGGGACTGGATTATGTCACAAAGAATGCTTTGAAATTAGTAGAGATAATGAATGCCGGGTGTATGGTGTATAAAGGGGCCAATGCAGCACTGAAATATCTGGACAAACCGGTTGACGAAATCAAAGATGCCGGAGATACCCATGGTTTTGATGGTTTGGGGGGGATTAAACTCCCTTATGACCTTTCAAAATTATCGGATCTGCCTGCGGTTGATTACATTCTGCAGACCGTTCGCAACTATCCCGGCGAAATAGAAATCATTGCCCTTGGTCCGCTTACAAATATTGCAGTTGCAATCCAAAGAGAACCTGAAACGATGAAAAAAGTTAAAAAGATTTGGTCAATGGGCGGAGGCGTGTATAGAGGAAATATGACGCCCGTATCGGAATTTAATTATTGGTTTGATGCCGAAGCGGCTGAAATTACGTATGGTATTGGTGAAGATGTGGATATTTATATGTTCGGGCTTGATGTAACCTATAAAACGTTCTTTACGGCCAACGATTTCTTTTTTCTCAAGCAAGAAGGCGGAGAGCTGGGCCGGCGTTTGTATGATATGTCCCAGGATTATGCAGGCTCGTATTGGAAAAACCGCCGTATTACAGGGGCTGTGATCCATGATTTGGTTCCTGTCATATATGCAATTGACCCGACCATCAGCCATGAAGAAGATGTATATCGCTGTACGTTAAATGTTTGCTGCGAACCGGGATTGGTCCATGGGCAAACAATTGTTGATCTGGTTGACAGACATAAATATCCGAAGAATGCTTATGTGGTTTTGAATGCAGACGGCAGAAAATTCAAAGAGGTATTTATGGAAATTGTTTTCGGCGAAGTTGCAGAGCTTTATAAAAAATATGTGGTTAGTTAAAGAAAATGCCTTACAATGATATCCCCGTTGCTGCAATACGATTATATTTCAAACTTTACAGTGCGATACCTATAACGCATTAACTGTTAAATTTTAAAAGGAGGGAAAAACAATGGGTAAGAAGTTGGGAATGATGACTATCTTATTAATTCCAATCTGCATTGCGATTAACTTTGTTGGAGGACAAATTGTTACACTACTGAAATTACCGGTATATCTGGATGTAATCGGTACAATCCTGGCAGCGGCATTGACCGGACCTATAGGAGGGGCCATTGTTGGTTTGGTTACCAATTTAATTTTAGGTATTACAAATCCCGTCTTAATTCCATTTGCAGTTGTGAATGTGGCAGTTGGTATTGTGGCAGGCTTATGCGCACAAAAGGGCGGATTCAGAACTGTAAAAGGAACAGCCTTAACAAGTGTTGCCATATGGGCCATTGTTCAGATAACAGCTGTTCCATTGACCGTTATTCTGTTCGGAGGTGTCGCAGGCGGTGGTTCTTCGGTCATCACAGGCTTCTTCCTTGCCGCCGGAAAAGGCCTATGGGAAGCCGTATTCAGTCAGAGCATTATTGTTGAAACGGTTGATAAGATTATCTCTACCTTTATTGCATTTTTCATCATCAAAAGAATTGGTGCAAGTACATTGCTTAAATTCAGTCTTGGTTCAAAGTATGTAGATGAGGCAACGGAGTAATAGAAGTGTGCCCATCAAGAGATTTTCATCTCTTGATGGGCTAGTAAGGAGTTGTCATAATGAATAAAGAAAAAGGGATCATATCAAAAATATACCCCCTGTCCAAACTGGTTGTTATAATGGTTCTGGCCGTTACTGCAATATTGTGGGGAGACTATCGCTTCGGTTATTTTATAGTGCTGCCGCTTTTGGTTTTTTTGGCGGCCCTGGAAGGAAAATTCTTCAGTTATACTAAGAAAATGATCGGTGCGATGATTATCATGTGCACATTTATTTTTATTATCAAAGGATTATTTGATCCTTCCGATGAAATATTGTGGCAATTTGCTTTTATCGGCGTAAAAAAAGAAGGCATAGAAAGTGCATTGCGTTTAACCTCTATCATTTTTTCCCTTGGAGGCTCAATACTGCTGTTTTTTGAGACTACCGATCTGGAGGATTTCATGATTTCGCTGCAAAAAGCAGGGATGTCCCATGTGGGTTCTTTTATCTTTCTGTCAACTTTGCAGATGATACCTCAATTTGCAAAAAAAAGCAAGGTGATTATGCAGGCACAAAGGGCGAGAGGCATTGAAACCGAGGGGAATCTATTGGTTCGAATGAAAGCCTTTTTTCCGATGCTGACCCCACTGATTATTTCTTCGATTACCGACATTGAAGATAAGGTTATAACCATGGAAGCGCGAGCATTTTCTGTGGACGTGAAAAAAACCTATCTGCGCGTACTTAACATTAAAACCTCGGATTATGTCATAGTAGTGTCGTCATTTATTTTATTTGTCATTTTTCTGGTCTGGAGGTATATAGTATGAAAGCATTGGAAGTGGTGAATGTCACGTATAAATATCCGATTGCAAAGGAAAATGTTTTAGAAAATATTTCATTTTCGGTCAACAAGGGTGAGTTTGTTGCTATTGTGGGAAGAAACGGGTGCGGCAAGACGACACTTTGCAATATTTTGAGGGGCTTTATCCCCAGCTTTCATAAAGGAAAGTTTAAAGGAAATGTATTGATCAATGAAAAAGACATCAATGAAATGTCGATGGGGGAAATAGCCGTTGAAGTTGGGTTTGTTTTTCAAAATCCTTTTATACAGGTTAGCGGGGTTAAAAATTCTGTTTTTCATGAAGTGGCTTATGGGTTAGAAAATCTTGGTATGGCTCGAGAAGAAATCATTGAGAGGACCGATAAAATTCTCAAAGATTTAAAAATGGATGATTTAAGGGACAAGCATCCTGTAGAGTTGTCCGGCGGTCAAAGACAGCGAGTGGCCCTTGCGTCCGTATTGGTTATGGACCCGAATATTTTAATCATTGATGAGCCCACTTCTCAGCTCGATCCGCAGAGTACGGAAAAAGTTTTTGAAATCATTCGGCTGCTTAAAGAAAAAAATAAAACCATTATTCTGGTTGAACACAAAATAGACCTTATTAGTGAATATGCAGATAGAGTGATTCTAATCGATAACAAAAAAATTGTTTTTGACGATTTGGCAAAAAAGGTGCTGGCCCGTAAAGAAGTTATGTCCTATGGTGTGAATCTGCCGCAGGTAGCCAAAGCGGGAATCCGATTTGAAGAACAAACCGGCCAAGAATTGGATTTTATACCCTCGGTTTTAAAGGATGCAATAAGTGTTTTTAAAAAATATGTTTAGAAAGAGGTAGGGGTATGGAAGGTATAAAAGTGGAAAGTGCTTCTTATTCATATGATAACGGTTATACTGCTGTTGATAATGTATCCTTGGAAGTAAAAAAAGGTGAGAACCTGGCAATCATCGGACAAAACGGTGCGGGCAAGACCACATTGGTTAAAATGTTCAACGGTCTTTTGCGGCCTCAAAAAGGGAAAATATATGTGGATAACGAAGATGTGTCTACAATGACGGTTGCTCAAATTTCACGAAAAGTAGGATATGTTTTTCAGAATCCGGGGGATCAGATATTCAACCCTACCGTATATGATGAGATTGCGTATACCCCCAGATATTTTAAGATGGAGGAAAAACAGGTGGATGCGCAAGTACGAAGTGCGGCAGAACTATGTAATATTGTCGGCTACCTTAAACTTAATCCCTATGACTTGCCTTTTTCATTGAGAAAATTTGTAACCATTGCTTCGGTCATCGCAATGGGTACAGAGCATATTATCCTGGATGAACCAACGGCCGGACAGGATTTATTCGGTTTGCGGCAGCAGAAAAAAATTATCAACGCATTGATCGGCAGGGGAAAGACCGTTATTACCATTACCCATGACATGGAATTTGTAGCCGATAATTTTAGTCGCGTTGTTGTAATGGCCGATAAAAAGATTATTGCAGATCGAACGAAAAGGGAAGTGTTTTGGGATTTTGAAATTCTTGAAAAAAGCTCCATCAAACAGCTGTATGTTTCCATGCTGGCAAAAGAGCTGGGAATCCCTAACCATGTTATAAGCATAGATGAATTTATTGATGAGGTTAATAGAAAATGATGAAAAAAAATGCATGGGTTATGATATTATTAATGATGCTGGTTTTTATCATTAATTTTGAATATAGCGTGGTCATGTCTCTAGCGCCGAAAATAGCTTCAACCTATAGGATTGACGGAAGTAAAATAACGTATCTCTTCATTGGTTTTTCTTTCATGGGTCTGTTTGCGCCTTTTCTGGGTTACTATGCGGACAGATTCGGTATAAAAAGGCTGATGATTTTGGGATTGGCAGTATTCACATTGGGTGCCGCCGTTATAGTCTGTTTTGGCAATATTGCAGGTTATGTTATAGGGCGGTCGTTTATGGGAATAGGATTCTATTCACTCATCAGCCTTACAACATCCTATATGAGTTCTATTGTTGACTATAGCCGGCTCGGTGTAGCCAGCGGATTCCATCGACTGGCCGTAGCAGGGGCATTCTTTGCGTCTCCGCTGGTGGGCAGCTATTTTGCCGCCCACTATAGTGTTTCAACGCTGTATGCATTGATTGGAGCCGTATCCATATTTTTAACGGGTGTCACGTGTTTTATTCCCGATGTAAAAAGCAGTGCAAGGATGGATTTTGCAAATGTTAAAAAAATATTGACAAGTAAAGATGCTATGAAGTTGATTATAGTCATTTTTGGCTTAACCATACCTTCGGTATATATATTCAATTATTTCAGTATTTACTTGAGCGAAAATCAGTTTTCTCAAACCTTTATTAGTTCTCTTTATTCTATTATTGCCGTAGGTTCATTGATTGGGGGCGCGGTTATTTTGTTCGTCAGTGACAAAATCGGCAAAACGAGGCTTGCTATTTATGGGATAGTCCTTTCGGTTTTTGCAATTTTCCCCCTTCCTGTTACATATAAGCCGTTGCTAATCGTTGCTTCTTTTATGCTGGGGCTGGGATTTGACACCATTTGGGGATTGATATTTCCTATAAGCTCCAAGGTTTTTGAAACGGGAAAATCTACGTTTCTAACGATTTTAAGCCTGGCCATGGGGATGACAAATGTTTTTTCGAATATTACCGCACCACTTGTCAATAAAGCAGGCGGTTTTCACACCCATGTATTTGTCGCAGCCGGCAGCCTGTCAATAGCCCTGCTCATCTTCTATTCGGTGATAAGAAGATATCGCGGTATATTGGATTAAAAGAAGTTTAAAGAACACGATTAAAATTGGGGCTGTCGGAAAATAGCCGTATATAAAAAATAGTATGGCGCGTTGTGCCATACTATTTTTGTGCAAAGAAAAAAGATGGCTAACGACAACCATCTTTCCTCCGTTACATATACATAGTATAATGTAACTACCAATGAAT
>JAKSBV010000348.1 GCA_022360955.1 Bacillota bacterium | reverse complement strand
TCCATAAAAACCTCCTCGTTATGATATATTTAAGTAATTACTTAAATATATCATAACATTGCATTTTAATTTAGTCAATACTTAATTAAAAACCATAGGGACAGGTTCCTTGATTTACAACCTCTGTACCGGATTATAGCTTAATCCTGTAATCTTCGCTATCCGTATCATCAATATTCCATCAACTATATATGGACACGGTTACTCATCAAGTAATAAGAATAAATAATATACCCTGCTTTTACAGCTCTTCTTATTCCGAATCTTAAAGAAAAGCCAACCATTGCAACTGCACTCGCTGCTGCAATGATTGCGATAGGTTTTGAATATTTCATGCCAGGCATAGTATTTTTAGGTTTAAAGTTGGTTATCTTTAATATCACTTAAATTCAAAGATTGGTGTTTAGGATAATTTTTATAAATATAAAAAATATATATACCAAATAATATACTACCGGTTAGGAGAGTACTAAAATCAATATTTAAATCATTGGAAGGTGTCTGCCGATTACTAATATCCAAATCTCGCATAAAAACAATAAAATTATTAATAACATGCAATAACATCGAAGGAATTAAAGATTTATATTTATATACAAGAATACAACTGCTTATCCCCAAAAATAATAATATAGGATTTGGTTTGAGGTGCATTATAAAAAACAATAGTGACGAGTATATAATTGATTTACTTATGCCGTATTTACTATACAACCTATTCAATAATACTCCTCTAAAAATAAATTCTTCTGTTATAGGTCCTACTAAAACACCACCTATAAAACTTATACTAGTAATAAATGTTGAATTATATTTAATAGGCTCTTCTCTTAAACATGAATTTGTAATCTCTAAAACATGAGGGTTTATATGATATACAATAAAAAGTATTACTAAAATAATCCCTATTCCCCCTAAATACGTCAATAATAAAAATACAGGAACTTCAAATATAAACCTTTTTTTTAATGGTTTCATTATAAAGTTACTAATGTTTATCTTATATTTTCTCAGAAAAGTTAATAACAATAGAAACCATAAGGATACTATTATGAATGCAATAATCTCAACATCAGCGGATGTCAAAGTCCTGCCGAAACCTTTGGCATATAATATAAGTATTATTATACCTAAAAACGATATAGAAAACATTTTGATAAATAAATACCTTATTTTAATCCCTTTTAATAAATCAAATTTCATAAAGTTCCTCCTTTACCCCTAATTGTTTTATTCATCAAGATAATTAAAACAACTTAATATATATACAATTTTAAAATATCTTACAATTAGGTCATAAGATTTAAACTGACAACATTTCTAAATATGTTATAACTTTTTAGAAACTGTTGTCAGTTTAAAGTTGTTAGTATTTAGATTTACAAATCAAGTAATTAATAGAATTTATTATCAATCCAAGAGCTAAAATTATTGTTAACAACAAATCAGATTGCATCATAATAATGTTTTTTTTCACTAAAATTTTTAGTATAATAATGACAGAAATAAAAATATTAAAACTCATACTTGAAGACTTTTCACTTATGAACTGTTTTCTTTCATCATCATATTTTTCATTTGGATTATCTTTTATATACTTAAATAAATGTATACAGTATACTAAGGATACTAAACTTACTCCAAGAGAAATCATTGATGCATAAACATGTTTTTTAATCACTAACTCAACTGCCCCTACAATTAAGAAGAGTACTGCAAATACTACAGCCCCAATCAAATGTGAATTTGTTTTCTTTTCCATTCTTTATCCCCCTATTCAAATATAAATACTTCTTCAATTTTTTTATTAAAGACTTTTGCTATCTTATAAGCAAGCATAATTGAAGGATTATATTTGCCTTTTTCCAAAGATATTATAGTTTGTCTTGAAGTTTCTAACAATTTTGCTAAATCTACTTGTGTCATGCTTCTTTTTTCTCTTAATTCCTTTATACGATTTTCCATCTAAACACCTCTTAGTATGTAAAGTTTACTTTACACAATCATTATACCTCTGCATTGGAAAAATGTAAAGTACATTTTACATTTAATTAGTTAGGGCTTGCTGAACAGTAATTTTTTGCAGTTAAATGGCCCATTTGATTCCCCATAACTGTACCTTAAAAAGGGTGTATTTAGCGGAGGTGAAGAAAATTATGGAAATGACCTTATGGAAAAGGGTTAGAGCCTGTTAGT
>JAKSBV010000278.1 GCA_022360955.1 Bacillota bacterium | reverse complement strand
ACCCAATAAAACAGACGACTAACAACAAACTGCCAGCATGTTTTTCCAAGTCAGTAATTTCCTTGGACATTCCTGTAATAATGTCTGTAGCTCTAATTGCATAAAATCCTGCATAAGAGTCTGAAATGCTTATGGCTTTTTCAAGCAGCTCTTCCTCTGATAGTTCTCTCATTCTAACACCAGCACGGTTAACTTTGTTCTCTGCATTTGAAATATCTTGCAATATATTTAAAGGGAAAACAACGACTATAGCATCATTCTTTTCAAGATGATCTCTGGCAATAGCTGATATTTTCACATTGACCCATTCGCCATTTTCATTATCTATATAATCGATTCCTGAAGCTTCATGTGAAAGACCAATTGCTAATGGCTCCCCTCCTGATTCAACTATTTTTGGTATAAAGACATTAAACCTGTCTCCAATATTTAACCCTGAATTAAGATAAGATTTGGTTGCGATAACCATCACTGGCCGGCCAGCTTTATCCCATTCTTCAAAATCTGTTATGTATTGAAACTCCCCTTTAACAATATCTTGCGCCGGGGTTCTTGTTGTCAACCTTAAACCAGTAACCAGACAGTGCTTAGCGCTAATATCAATTTTATGCTGGCCAACTAAAACGAGTTGGTAGGTAATGTTATGATCAACACTAACATTGTATACTTCGCCTGTTTCGAATAACTGAAAGGACCATTTTGGAATAGTACCATCAAGCCCTGAAATAAAGACCGGTTTACTCTCACTTTTCAGCAATAAGATTTCTCCGGCAGTAGAACTGATAATTGGCTCACGTGAAAATTCAATAAATAAAGCATTTGACACTGAGGTAGCTGAAATAACAAATACAATTAATATGTTAATGATTACAAAGGGTATAAAAAGCTTATGATCAGCTACAAGAGAGTTCTTAATTAAAGTTATTACTAATCTCAAAAACCTTCACCTCCTATATAATGCTGTACATAAAAAGAGATATTGTCGATCTTAAAAATCTGATGGCGGCTCAAATTTGTAACCGACACCCCATACAGTTTTAATCAGCTGTGGTTTCTCAGGGTT
>JAKSBV010000122.1 GCA_022360955.1 Bacillota bacterium | reverse complement strand
ATAATTAAAAATCTAAAGAGCTGAAAAAGTATTTGCAACTCTTCATCTTTACTTCTCGGAACGACTCCTCACAATATTATAAATGAAAAAGAGGATCAATATTGATACTTTTTGATGGTCGGTTTACCATGTTCTTGCAGAACTGATGGATGGAAGGGGAAAATATTTTAACCAGATTATCAATGGTTTATGGGCTTTATGTGAAACAACCTACTGGGGGCTGTCAGCAACAACCGATCTGCAGAGATGTGGCCCCGGATTACCCGACATTAAAGAAAGTATTATTGAATTGCGGGTAGGTGAAGTCGCTAATCTCTTAAGCTGGACTTACTATTTCTTTCATTCTGAATTTGATAAGCGTTCAAAACGAATAAACGAACGCATTGAATATGAAATAAACAGACGAATACTGGAGCCTTATTATTCCCGAAATAATTTTTGGTGGATAGGTTTTAATGGGGGTTTTGTAAATAACAGGAACCCATGGTGCAATTACAATGTCCTTACTGCTATTGTGTTGTTTGAAAATGATCCGGTAAAAAGGCAGGATGGAATCTTGAAAACCATGAGTTCAGTTGATTATTTTATTAATTATTACAAAAAGGATGGTGCTTGTGAAGAAGGGGTAACTTACTGGAAACACACAGGTGGAAAATTGTATGAATATCTTCTTTTACTTCAGGCTATTTCAAAAAAAAAGTTAATATTTTTGATAAGCCCATTATCCAAAACATAGCTCGTTATATTGCCGATGCTTATATCAATGAAGAGTATTTCGTAAATTTTGCCGATGCTAAGGCAAAGATCCATCCTAGGGAAGGCTTAATTTATAGGTGTGGTGAAGCAAGCGGGAATAACACACTTATGCAGTTTGCTTCTTTTTTATCTCGAAATAGGGAGAGAAAGAATCTTTACATCGCAATCTGGTTTCAACTCTCGATGACCTGCAGATATATGAAAAGTTAAAAAGTACCCCTCCGGTCGAACCGCTTCCCAAAAAAGTTTGGTATCCCGATACCGAAGTTTTTATGGCACGTTCAAAAGATGGATGCAAACAGGGATTCTTCTTCGCAGCAAAAGGTGGTTACAACGATAAAAGTCACAACCATAATGATGTGGGGAATTTTGTGCTTTACTACAACGGCTACCCAGTATTTATTGATGTGGGGGTCGGAACCTACACTGCTAAAACATTTAGCAATAAACGTTACGAAATTTGGACTATGCAATCAGAATACCATAACCTT
>JAKSBV010000067.1 GCA_022360955.1 Bacillota bacterium | reverse complement strand
TACACAAAAAACGCAGAATCATCGTTGTTTGTGTAAATAATATTTTTAGGTCTAAAATTGGTTATCTTAAATAGCATTTTAAAGGATATTTTATCCTATATGACTGCCAGAAATATAACAAAAACAAAACTTTTTATTTGCATTTTGAGGAATTATGATATAATATGATTGATATCTTCATATAATAAAGATAATTAACCAACTGCAAGCTAAGAATACATTTACACAAAGGGCGTTTTAAAAAATAAACTATTCATGTTATTTGTGTAAATATAAATGCCATTTTAAAGTTGGGTATATTAATAAAGAAAAATATATTGACAGAAAGGGTGCGGAAGATGACAGAACGTGAACTCTTAGAAAAGATTTTTGAGAACCAGGTTCAAACCAACCAACGACTTGTTATAATGGATAACCACCTTGACACTCTCAATAAGCGACTCGATGCAATCGGGAACGACGTCTCGGACACCAAATCGGCTGTAAATGCTATAGAAAAGCAAACTAAGGATTTCTCCGAATTTCGTACACGCGCCGGAACCGAATTAAAAAAAATGCACCAAAGCATGGATTTCATAAAACACAAAGGCATTCAAAATGAAGAAGATTTGTTTACACTAAAGAAAAATTTGTCCGTTATAAAATAATCGAACATCACCAGGGGCAGACTTATATATGGATACCGAACTTTAAAATCAAACGTATTTTAAGGGATGTATTTAGTGCAGGTGAAGAAAATTATGGAAATGACCTTATGTACCGGAGGCCGGAGGTCAGAGGGCGGAAGTCGGAATATAACGAAGCAGGAACGCAAAGTAATCAGCGACAAGATGTCATGTGCGGTGGGACATTCTCAACCCTCATCTCTCAGCTTTCAACTACTTTTTTGCCTTGGAATATCAGTTGTTGGAATAATTTTCTTCACCCAGAATTTATACACCCTATTTTAAGGCTGCGGTCCGTTATCTTTAGCACAGGGTCTGCCCACAATAGATGTCATATTCATATGTCCCGTTCGTTATTGCTGAACAATACTTGTTGCTACTATAACCCTAACCTTTCACCGCCCCTGCCGTCAGGCTCTTTTGCACCTGATCGCTCATCAATACATATATAATGATTGTCGGCAGTGTAGAAACAACCAGTCCGGCACCAATCGGCCCCCATTCCGTAATATATTGTCCTGCAAGAGACATAATACCGACAGTAAGGGTTTTGAATTGCTGCTTGCTGATAAAGGTTATGGCAAACATCAATTCATTCCATGCAGAGAGATAGGTAAATATAGATATGGTGGCGATTGCAGGTTTTACAAGCGGGAGCATAATCGCATAAAAAGTCCTATAAATACTGCATCCGTCAATACATGCCGATTCCTCCATTTCCTTAGGAATTGTCTGAAAAAAGCCGGTGAGGATAAATATTGCCATAGGCAGCGCAAATGCGACATAAGGTATGATCAAAGCCCAATAAGAATTCAATAGTTTAAGATCCCTCAGGATAAGAAATAGGGGCAATAAAGCCGCATGGATCGGAATCATCAAGCCTAGGAGAAAAAAGATAAGCACTGTCTTGCTGAGCTTCCATTTCATCCTTGCGATTGCATAGGATGCCATACATGCCAATAATCCTGAAATTGCAATCGTTGAAAAAGTAACTATCACACTGTTTAAAAAATAATGCATCACATTCCCATTGAAAAGTGCGCTACTATAATTCTGCCACAAAAATTTTTCCGGCAGCCCTACTATATTGCCGCCAAAAATCTCAGAATTATCCTTAAGCGAAAATAAAACCAGCCAAATCAAAGGATATAATTGAATAAAGCCAAACAATGCTAAAATAATGCTCAGTATATAGCGTCCTATCTTGTGATTGCTATCCCTCTTAGAAATATGCACTGTCCACAATTTACCTTTTAGAGTCTCTTCTTTCATCCCGTCATCCCCCTTTCCTGTTAATACGTTATTTGCTCAACCTTAAAAAGTCTCTGGATGATTACCGTCAATACCAAGCACTCAACAATAATAAATACCGCCATAGCACTGCCATTCCCATACATAAACTTATGAAATATTGTATTAAACATCAATGTACCGGGAACTTCACTGGAATGAACAGGCCCTCCGTTTGTCAAAATATAAATAAGATCAAAAGATTTTAATGAGCCGATCACTGCAAAGGTCACACAAACTTTGATAATCGGCTGCATCAACGGTATCGTAATACTAAGGGAAGTCTTCATGTGGGAAGCACCGTCAATTCTGGCCGCCTCATATATCTCACCGGGAATCGATTTTGCCGCCGCATACATCAACAACATATGATAGCCCACATACTGCCACACAATCGGAACAAAGGCCGACATAAGAGATGTCTCTGCCGTTCCCAGCCATACCCTGGCTGCAGATTCGAAACCTACACTTCTGAGGAATGTATTGAGAAGTCCGTAAGACGGATTATAGATTTTCATCCACAACTGACCGATCACAACTGTTGAAATAATCACAGGAATAAAATACACGGTCCTGTAGAAATTTTCCCCTTTTGCACCGTATGCCAGGATTAATGCAAATAAGAGGGCTATGGGCAATTGTATAAATACGGAAAGTCCGGCTAATATAAATGAATTCTTTATCGCTTTTATAAACACATCGTTGTCCGCAAATAGATTTATATAATTTTTAAAGCCCACAAAGGTCCCTTGGCCGATTCCATCCCATTCCAGCATACCGTAATAACCGGAAAAAAAGATAGGCAATACGGCAATTACGGTAAATAGAATCAATGCCGGCAGAATAAACACACAAATAGCCTTCTTATCCCTCAATACCCTGTCCATTTTTTGTCTCCTTCCAATTTAAATACTAGTAATGGCTGCTTATTTTATTAACTGCAAATGGCTATCGAAATGTATACGCATTAAGGCAAATAATAACCTTGTATTAGTGGCCAAGAAATATTTCCTAACCACTAATACATCTAACGCGTTGTGCTAGTTAAATGGCATTCACAACAGATTACATTATTCTTTATTCAATGCCTGCATTTCTTTTACGAATTCTTCCGGCGTTTTAACACCGGCAAATATTTCTTGAACAAGATTTTTATGAACATCTGCCGCCGCAGGGTCTAAAAATGTATCCCACGCGAGCACAAATCCCGTAGAGTCTTTGGCGACATTCGCAATCTCTACAGCTAACGGCGAAAGCTTTGATTCATCCACTTCGGCCTTCCAGGCAGGCAGTGCATTGCCGGCTTGATACGCTCCCGTATCTATGCTTTCACACATATGTTTTTGCAAGGCAACAGCTTCTTCCTTATGCTTGGTCTCGGCACTTACCATATACCCGTCAATAGCACCGCCAAGGGCACCCTTCGCATCACCTTGCGCTCCTGCAAGCGCAGGAAAGTTTCTAACAACGACCTTCCCTTTTACCTTGCTGCTTTCCGCTTCCATCTGACTAGCTGCCCAATTGCCCATATAAAACATCGGAATCTTGCCCTGTATAAAATTCGCTTGTGCTTCGTCGTTGGACAAGCCGAGAATACCTTCTTCAAATGCCTCTGCATCTACAAGTTCCTTTAATTTCACAGCCGACTCGACAAACCTGGGATCGTCAAAGGAAGCTTCTTTATTCAAAGCTTTATTGGAGAGTTCAACGCCGGCAGTACGAATAGCAAATATATTCTGGTAAAACATCCCCGGCCATCTATCTTTTTCTCCAACCGTAATCGGATCAATGCCGTTCGCTCTGAATGCTTTCACAGCTGTCAATAACTCATCAAACGTATCGGGGATTTTAACATTATGCCCGTTAAACAATTCTTCATTGCAGTATAAAACAGCAATCCACATACATGCAGGCAAACCGTATACTTTGCCGTCATAAGTAAAATTCGCCAATGTTCCGGGCAGCAGTTTATCTTTTGTGCCATCCTTTAAATACTCATCAATCGGCAACACTTTACCCGCATCTACAAAAGGTTTTGCAAAGCCTGCTCCCCATACAAAAAATACGTCGGGCGCTTCATTCGCAGCAATGGCCGTTTTAATTTTTGTCTTATAAGATTCATTTTCGACGGTATCAACCTCAAGCTCAACATTCTGATTTTGTTCCTGAAAAGTTTTTATTGCATTTTCCTTAACGATTTTGTTGGTATCACTATCACTATTGGATAGGTGCCACAAAGAAAGCTTTATGACCGCTTCTTGATGTGCGGCGTCGTTTGCCCCGCTTGGCTTTCCTGTATGGCCTTTTCCACATGCCGCTAAGCTAAAAACGATTACCAGCGCTACAAATAAAGATACTATCCTTCCTACCGCTTTTTTCATCCTTAACCCTCCTAGTATTTTTAGTATTGTTTTTAAATGCCGTTTCAATTAGATTGTAATATAAGATCATTATCATTAGAATTCAATCATTTTACTCAAATAGTTAATATTTTTACTATTGCATCATATTCTTGTAATCACTCACGGACATACCCGCATACTTCTTAAAACATATACTAAAATAATGGGGGTCTGCTATTCCCACCTTTTCGGCAATTTGATACGCTTTCATATCGGTTTCCTTCAACAATTTGATCGCATTTTCCATCCTGATTTTTGTAAGGTATTCGACAAATGTCTGACCCATCTCCTGTTTGAAGATACGGCTTAAATAACTGGGGTTTAAATAGAACTTTCTGGCTACTCCGGAAAGGGAAAGATCACAATTGCCGCTATTTTGAATTAAGTATGCCTGAATCTCTTTGACCGCACTGCTTACCTTGTTTGTATGCAAACGATTAATTCTCATAATAGTAGTTGTTACCAGCTCTTTTAAATAATCTTTCATATCCGGTAACGTATCAATTTTAAACACATGATTATAGGGCTCTGCATTATATTCAAAGTCATCGGTCATCTTAACCCCTAACTCGGCAACCGCATTTAAGATAATCGATATGATATTGACCGCAACGACTCTAATAGAGTCCACCGCCATATTTTGGCCGAGATCAATCTCGTTATAAAAAACTTCTATTAACGCTACCGCTTTATCTTGCAAGCCCGCTTTCAAATAAAAACTAAATGTACTCACCAGGTCCGTTTGAAAATGTCTTTTTTCCCGGCTAAAAAAGTTGATATCACCATAATGGATAATTTCATTTTTACCTGCAATCACCTTATAATGCAGGGCATCATAGGCCTCCTGATAGGAGATGTGAATGTTTTGAAGCCCTTGGTACCAATTGCCTATGCCAATACAGATAAAACATTTAAGGCGATTGATGATCATCGTTTTGAGAACTTCACAGCATTCTGCCATATCAATTGCAGGATTGTTATTCAAAACGATGATGTTCTGACTATTATCATAAAACACGTTTACGTATCTATCCTGCTCAAAATACCGCTTTACTATGTTCATCCCTTGCATGCCGAGAACTAATCTTTCTTCTTCACTTCTGTTTTTGCTTATTTCGGAATAGGTCATCTCCAGCACTGCAACTTGGAACGCTTCACCCTCGGTCTCAATATCAAAATACAAAAGCTTGTCTCTGCTTTCTTCGTACTCCGGATGATTATATAGCAATTCATTCAAGAACTTTTCTTTTAAATAGGGCAAAGTCTCCTCCACTTGCTGCTTCATTTTATTGTATTCGGCCCTGTGATCTCTCTCCTTTTGTATCTTTCCTTTCATTCGCAGCACTGCTTTTTTGATTTCTTCATCATGAACAGGCTTTAATAAAAAATCCGCAACCCCTACTTTAATGCTTCTTTTGGCATATTCAAA
This sequence comes from Bacillota bacterium, assembly GCA_022360955.1. GTDB lineage: Bacteria > Bacillota > Clostridia > SK-Y3 > SK-Y3 > JAKSBV01. Next base: position 1,951 of record JAKSBV010000067.1, on the reverse strand, counting down.
TTCTTCATAGCCCGTTAAGACAATAATCTTGATGTGCGGATACTTCTCCACCACAATTTTACTAAACTCAATGCCGTCCATAAAAGGCATGTAGATGTCCGTAAATATAATATCGGGCATTTTTTCATCTACCAGCGCCAATGCTTCACGGGCGCTGGCGGCCTCTCCCGCAATCACCATGCCCATACTGCCCCAGTCAATACATTGTCTTAATAAATTTCTTACCAGATGTTCGTCATCCACAATTATTACCCTTAATTCATCATTTGACATATTCATTTTCTCCTTCTATTATTTTTCATCCGTCTGTGTATATTCCTTCGCAGGAATGGTAATGGTAACTTTGGTGCCGTATCCTTCTTTACTCTCTATTGTGAATATATCCTGCATGCCATAAAAGATTCGCAGCCGTTCCACCGTTCCCCGGATGCCAAATCCGGGAACTTTACCGCCTATTGCTCCATTTAGAATTTTATCTATTGTCTCTTTACCCATCCCCACACCATCATCTTCTACAAGCAAATGCACATATTCACCTTTATGCTTGGCTGCTATCAGAATCGACCCGTTTTCACCCTTTTGCCTTATCCCGTGGTATAATGCATTTTCCGCTATCGGCTGCAGGATAAGCTTCAATATCTTATAGCCGTACACCCTTTCATCAATATCGAATCGAACGGAAAATGTATCTCCGTATCGCATCTTTTGAATGGTAAGATAATTTTTTACCGTTTCGATTTCCTCTTTGATAGATATGATTTCCTTCCCTTTATTTAAGCCTGTCCTATAATAGCTGCCAAGGGCCTTCATCATTGTATAGACTTCCTCATTCTTCCCCGACAGGGCAAGAGAGCTGATCGCATCAAAGGTATTATACAGAAAATGGGGTTTTATTTGTGCCTGGAGCACATCTAATTCCGCTTTCCGCTTTACTTTCTGTTCTTCTACCATCCTGTAGATCAATCGCTGTATTTCTTGGATCATCATATTATAGCCGTCTTTGAGCTTCCCGATTTCATCATTGCTTGTCGGAATGCAAACCTCCTTAAACTCTCCCTTTTCAATGTTTTTCATCGATTCAAGCAGCTTATTGATCGGAGATGTAATCAGTTTTGAAATAACAACACCCCCCAGAAACATTAATAGACTATTGAGCAATATCATAATTAAAGTAATGGAATTAAAAATGCTTGATTCTTTTGAAAGCTCATCAAAAGGCATAATACTGATGATCTTCCAGTCATTGCTTATATTGAGATAGGAATTCAGATATAACTTGCCTCGAACCGTCTGCGTCATCGTACTATATTCTTTGTCATTTGACTGCTGCAGAAGTGTACTGAGGTTGAAATGTTCCGTATCGTTTGACCTAATCACATTATTGTTATTTTCATCCTTCAGCATAATGACCGTATGGTACCTGCTGCTGATTTCTTGATAAGTCTTTATAATAGAATCTTCCGATGTATTTATAATGAGAATGCCTATCGGCGTCTGAGTATTAATATCATTGATGACCCTTATCAGAGAAACAAAATTCCCTTCCGATGTGGCTTCGAATATTTCTCCTGCATTGAGTTGAAGCACATACTCCCCCTTCCGTTTCATTACATCCTCATACCAATGCGCTTTCGTAATATCATCTATTTTTAAGGCTTTGGGATATAAGCTGTCAATAGCATATTTATTGCCCGCATTATCAAATATATGGATGGAAGAAATAATAGACGTGGCTTCCATCAGCTCACTCATATATCTATACATCGCCCTTTGCCTTGCCAACACGGTATATCCTTCCGTGTTTCTCAACAGGTGCTGTACATTTTCGTTGGATAAAAGCATTTTGGAATAACTGTTTACCGAGTCCACCAGTGAATCTATATTGGCGCTTATTGAATGAAGGGTCTGAATCGATACATCACTTACTTTATTGGCCATGATACTAGCATTA
>JAKSBV010000140.1 GCA_022360955.1 Bacillota bacterium | reverse complement strand
TAACGGTTATAAACATAATCCGTAAGCTGTGTACGTGCCATAAGGGCACTTCCACCGGGATTGCTCCCTTTAAGGAGTCTGGTTTCAACCGAATTCACCGTATACGGAAAAAAACGGCCGCCACCGACATCACGTGCGGTATGCACATGGGAAACAACCGAAACAGGCCTGGCATCCTGGTCGTAGTAAACCAGCGACTTCAGTAGTGCCGGGTAAGAAAAAGTTGTTGTAGAATTTTCGTTATTATGGGAAAAACCAAAGGTCAACTCCTTCCGTAAACCATTGGTATGATCGAGCACGGTGACCTTTTTAAAGCCCATCGGCGAGCGGTCAACAGGATCATAGTGCACGGAGCCGTAATGATAGAATATATCCGATAAAGGGCGGCCGTCGCCGGAAGGGTCACCTACCTTAAGCGAGCTGCAAAGGTAGCCCGTGCGCGAAGAACGCGAAACATGGCCCTCCCGTTCACTCGTACGAGGGTAGAAAGGCGAACGGTACTGGTAAGTTTTATAAGCAAAAAAGACCGGAAGGCCCTTCCCGTCGATGGCCCCTGTAAGCAAAAGCTCACTCCCCACCTCAAAACTGACAAGCCAGGGTTCGCTTTCCCCGAAAAGCAGGCCCTCGCGTTTACCGTTGCCTGTAAAGTCAGAAAAAACAAGATCAAAATCATCTGTTCCGGCAGGGACTTCGCGGGTTGGCCCCACATCAAAGGAAAGGCCTTCATTGCGGTGAAGGCGCAAGGAAACACCGTTGTCCCCTTTGCCGGCCTCGATGATGTCCCCTAAACCATTGCCGGTAATGTCAGCAACATAAATACGCGTGCTGCCCCCGGGACCGGTAACCGTCAGGTCAGGAAGAGAAACCTGCTCCATACCGGTTCCGGTACCCAGGAAGGCCTGCCAGGAGAAGGAAACAGGGTCATAATACAGAAGGTCTGTCGTCCCGTCACCATTCAGGTCAGTGGTAAAAAGCCGGCCCTGGTCTTCAGCAGTCGGGCCGTTAACACTGAAAAGCTCGACAGGATTACCGTCACT
>JAKSBV010000001.1 GCA_022360955.1 Bacillota bacterium | reverse complement strand
AAGAAGCGGTAATGCGTTTATTACAGCAAAGGGACGGATTGATGCTGGGGATATGCAACGGTTTCCAGGCCCTTGTCAAACTCGGGCTGGTGCCTTACGGGGAAATAAGGGATATAGATGAAGATTGTCCTACATTAACCTTCAATACCATTGGCCGTCACATTTCCTGTATGGTGCGAACACGAATATCGTCTACCCTTTCCCCGTGGTTTAACAATGTGAATGCAGGAGACATTCATACGGTTGCGGTATCTCATGGAGAAGGAAGGTTTGCAGCCGATGAGGAAGCAATCAAAAAATTGGCGGAAAACGGACAGATCGCAACCCAATATGTGGACATGGCGGGCAATGCCACCTATGATATACGATACAACCCCAATGGTTCGGTCCATGCCATCGAAGGCATTACCAGCCCCGACGGAAGAATTCTGGGCAAAATGGGACATTCCGAAAGGATCGGCACCAATGTGGTGAAGAATGTACCCGGTGATAAGGACCAGAAGTTGTTTGAAGCGGGTGTGGGATATTTTAGATAATACTAGAACGGGTGACGGTTCTTTGCTTTAGAACAAAGAACCGTCACCCATTTTATCCAAAAAAATCTTGCATTTTTCGTCAAAAATAGATATAATCAATGAAAGAGGAAAATTAAAAAGGTCGCCGTGACTTCCGAGTGTTGCAGCACTCGGAAGCTCACGCGGGCAGAGGAAAGCTGCCTACGCGTATAGCCTTTGGCTATCACAGCAACCTTATGTTATTATACTCCATTTCGAGTATTTTTGCAATGCTGACATAAAGTGCACGTGTAGGATACATATGTAATTCTGCCGTGCGCTTTTTTAATTTTCCTCTCAAAAAAACATTTTGAGAGGAAAAGATAAATATGAATTCAGATAGCCCCACAGAGGAGATGCGGCGCACCAAGCAATCCATTGAAATACTGCGGCAAAGGCTTCACCAACTTATTGGATGTGATTTGCCCAAAGATGGTGCAATAAAGGAAGAAATCGTCGAACTCAGCCGGGAGCTGGACAAACAGATTGTTTCTTATTATCGCAGAACAGGGGACGGCTCTCCGTTCTAAAACGGAGAACCGTCCCCTGTTCTACTGTTCTAAAGTGAGGTGCGATATCAATATGGAATTTTTATTTGAAAATATTTGGGGAATCATTATAGGCATTTTAATAATTTCTTTAGTAACTTTTATAAAATATTCTTTTACTGAAGATAGCTCAATAAATGGATTTATAATTGAATCGATTGGATTTGTTGCATGGTATATCATAACGGTGATAATCAATTTTACTTTACCTTCATTAAAAATTTTACATGAAAATAAAATTTATTATGCTGTTATATCAATTGTAATCTTAAATTTGTTTTCAAAGTATCTGGAAAGTAGAACAGAGGACGGTTCTTGGTTCTAGAACGAAGAACCGTCCTCTGTTCTATGCCTACCCAATATCTCTTTTTTCAAATCGTCTTACCGCCAGCGCGGTCAATCCGATAATATACACAAATATATATACCATCATCCATTGGCTGGGGGTGTTGCCCTGCATGCCGGACATTGCGAACATGGGGTTGGCAAGGCCCGCATCGGAAAAAACAGCATCCAGCATCTGATGGTAGATAACGTCAAAAGGGGCGAGCAGGCTGGAAAATATACCCCAATTGATCAGGTTTGTATTTTCAATGGCTGTGCCAATCTGTTCCATCATGCCGCCGATTGCACCCAGAATATAAAGGGCGATGACAACAATGCCGTTGACCGTCGTTTTAAACCTTACGCTCCCGAAGATGGAGAGGGAAAGGATGGCAATGGGCTGCAGTATAAAGAAAAGAAGGCCTTTCAAAAGCGGCGGTATCCCAAGCATTTTCATTACCGGCAGCTGCAGCAATATACAAATCAGTACGACCGAAGTATACAGGAAAACTGAATATAGGATGATCAGCGCAGCAAGCCCGAGGTATTTGCCAAGTATGTAATCCATTCTTTTAATGGGCCGGGTGATGACGGAATGAATGACCCCGTTTTCAATCTCCGATGAAACCGAGCCTATAGAAGCCATGATGGTCAAAAAGGCAACAAGCATGCTGGAAAAATAAAAGCCAAGTATGGATACGGTTTGAGAAGCCATCATGTAGATTTTGAGATTATTGCCCGAATCCCATTGATTGATATCCTTTACCGCATGATATATAATAAAGCCGAAAAGCACCAGATATACAAGGGTAAGTATGCCGATAAGGAGTAATATTTTCTTTCTCAGTGTTTCTTTAAAGGAAGCAACGGCAATGGTCATCATTGGGCTTCACCACCTTTCACCAGACTGATAAATGCATTTTCAAGGCTTTCTTTGCGCGGGGTGAGTTCATAGAGCTTACCGCCGTTTTCTATAATCAGGGAAGCGATATGGGGGATGTCGGCGTTATCTTTAACGGTGAGCGTCATTTTTCCATTCCTATGGCCCATATCGGGATCAAGCGTGCGGAGCTTGGCCAATAATTCATCATGAATGTTTTCCGCACGGATTTCCAGGGTTATTTTATTTTCAAGCATATCGTCCATTTTTCCGAATGCAGCGATAGAGCCCTTCTTGATGATTGCGGCACTATCACATATCATTTCAACTTCACTCAACAGGTGACTGTTTAATAATACGGATTTTCCGCGGTTTTTTAGTTCCAGAATAATATTCCTGACTTCCTTTCTGCCGATAGGGTCAAGGGCAGATGTGGGCTCGTCCAGAAACAGCAGATCAGGGTCTGCAAGCAGGGCACATGCGAGGCCTATACGCTGCTGCATACCCTTGCTGTAGGTGCCGATCCTGTATTTTTCATGTCCTTTTAGCTTAACAAGACTTAAAACTTCCTCAATCATTGAGGAAGTTTTAAGTTTATCCAATTTATAGAGAGAAGCGTGGAAAGACAGGAGGTCGACGCCTGTCATCCAGTCCTGGTATCTAAAAGTTTCCGGCAAATACCCGATTTTTTTTCTTGCCTGCACATTACCGAGCGGTTCACCGAGTACATAAGCCTTTCCGCTTGTAGGAAATATAAGTCCTACAAGCATTTTAATAAAAGTACTTTTTCCTGCGCCGTTAGGCCCCAAAAAGCCGAAAATTTCACCTTTGTTCACGGAGATGGATATATCCTTGCAACCTACTTTTTCGCCATAAAATTTTGTGAGTCTTTCAGTCTCTATGATCATTTTGTCACCTCATGGACCGGGCAATACGGATGACTTCATCCTTATTTACATTACCTTGTACACTATATATCGTCCCTTGATCATACCATATGACCGACGAGTGCATTGTCGAATGAAAGGTCCTTTCTGTTTTGCCGTCCTTGGAATAGCTGTGAGAAACAGCACCTTGATCCTTACCTTCACGGGAATAAACATATCCCTTAGCACCGTTTATAGTAATCTCTTCTGCGCTTGCGTCCACAACGGGGACGTATAATGTGTTTTTCCAATCCTTTATCGATTTGAGCTGATTTTGCAAATGGTGGGGCAGGACGGGCAGCTCAATCAGCGCATGGTAAATGGCATCTACATCCACGCCGGCCGGGACGTGTATCTCCGGAGATTTTGTCTGCATTACCGTAATGAACCGGTCACCTGTCCCATAGTCTGCCATTACCTGGGATGAAAAATTCACACAGAATGTTTTCCCGTCCACTTCTTTAGGCAGTAAATGGGTGGCTCCGAAGGACTTTAGAACTTGATTGATATTGGGTACATTTAGCGTAAAATCAACGGTTGCAGGTTCAATGATGCGTACATGCGATTGGCTGTCACCCAACGCGGCCGGAAAGCGTACGGGAAAACCCGCCGTCCTTTTGGCTTCTTCCGCCGTAACAGGTCTGTTTTGCCCTCCTGTTTTTGCAATTTTTCCGATTTGATCAATATCGACTTCTGATTCATTGCGTGCAAGATTTTCCCGTATTTCATTTAGGTCTTTTAAAGATATATTGATGCTTTTAATATCCTGTGCCCTAAAGATGGAAAGCGTACTCGCAATAACAGATCTTACGGGCTGAACGGTTATACAGGCAGTTGCAATAAGAATTGCACAAGCCGTGATAGCAATCTTTTTAATATTTTTTCTATATTTTAACATAAAAAACGACACTCCTTTCCTGTTGTTAGCATGATCCCCCGTCTGGGTTAATTTTAGATTCAGTGGTGCAGGGGAGGGTATAAAGTTTTTGGCGGAAAACTGTATATAGCTTTCCATTTTACCAAATACAAAGTCGTCATTCTCTTTCAGCTCTTTTAACGATTCACTGCATTTGGAACAGAGGGAAAGATGTTTTTCAACCTCTTTTTTTTGCCCGATATTAAGCTCACAGTCAATATATGCTTGAAGCACTGCAATTCCAGGACACTTCATCTTAGTCCCGCACCTCCTTCAAATACATTTCTTTGAATTTTTCTTGTGCTCTCGCAAGTATTTTTCCTATCGATGTCTTTTCCACGCCTGCAATTTCAGAGATCTCGCTGTATTTATAGCCCGAAAACTTGAGTAAGAGGCATATCCTATCCCTGGCTTTCAAGCGATTTAAAATATTTCTGGTCATCCTGATTTCAAAATCTCTGATGGCGGCATCCTCTAATGAGATCACGTTGCTTTGTGCGTGATGCTTAATAGTCGGTTCTTTATTACTCCTTATTTTTTCCCTTCTGAAATAATTATATGCGAGGTTGGTAGCCACCCTTGAAAGCCATGCTGCTGTGTTCGTATGCTGTTGAGGAGAATTATACAGTTTTATAAACGCTTCCTGCGTGATATCCTCAGCTACCTGGGAATTTCCGGTAAGGTATGCGGCGTGCTTGAAAATGACCCTATAATATTTTTCATAACAGTCGTTAAAGTCCTTTATTACATCTCGTTCATCAAAATTGCCTGTAGCATCCACTTTTTTGTCCCCACTCTCCTCCCTCATACAAGGATCTATCGCGATAGATTCTATTCTATAGACACATAAGCGCCTGTTTTTGTGACATGTTTTTAAAAAAAATTTGACCTGTGCAAATTTTGTTCAGGTCATTTTACATTGTAAAAGCCCAAAATCAAAAGAGCGAAAGGCCCTTGAGATTTGATTGCACAGGTCAAAAACTTAAAAAAGATGGGTTTAAAACATATTTACGGTCAAAGTGATATAAACAATATACGTACATAACAACAAAAAGCCGTTGCGCCTTTTAAAGTGACTTTTATTAATAAAGGCAAAGGTCACCGTGCTGCCTACAATCAAGAAGATAAAAGGCAGGTGGAAGCGCAGCATGCTTGCATTGATAGGAATCGGTAATATTGTAGAAGACAGCCCGATAACAAGGATAATATTTAATATATTTGCACCGATTACATTTCCCATAGAAATATTATGGGCCTTTTTGCGTATGGCCGTCACAGCAGTCATTAATTCCGGCAGAGAAGTCCCGAACGCCGTCATCGTTAAACCGATAATCATATCGGGCACCCCCAGCATGAGGGCAATTTTTTCGCCGTTCGTTACCAATAGGTTGGCGCCAATGATGGTAAAAGCAAGTCCCACAATGAACAATAAAATGTTTTTAGTAACGGTTTGCTTATCCCGATCTGCAGGATCGTACATGGCAGCTTCTTGGTGCTGCTGGCCTTCACGGATGTTGTTGTACAGATACCAAACTAAAATACATAACAATATAATACCGGAAACCCTCGTCACTTCACCGAAGGTAAAACCGACGAATATGATGAATATTAAAAGCGAAACCAAAAGGATGCCTTTCTTTTGAAACTTTTCTCTATCCTTTAGTATTGGTCGGGAAAAAATAATGGTAATTGCGAGTATAAGGCCGGTATTGCATGCAATAGACCCTAAAGCATTTCCCACTGCCATGTCTGTGTTGCCCCGCAGCGCCGAACTGGCAGATACCATTGCTTCGGGAAGCGTCGTACACAGGCTGACAAGGGTAGCACCGATGATGATGTCGGGGATTTTTAATACCTTTGCAATCCATATGACCGCATCAACAAACCAGTCACTTCCTTTAATAATCATTACAAATCCGATCAGAAACAGTATGAACGGCAAGAATTCTGTCATTAATATCCTCCTCTTTTATTAATTGTCATTTGCTTAAAGATAGCACACTTTGAACCTATATGTGTTTTTTGTCTAAATATAAATGCCGTTTTAAAGTGGGATATCTATTATAAATACGGATAAAGAAGCCACCGTTAATGCCATGTTGCTTTTCTGAATAGGTATGTAAATTCTTTATCGTACGATAACATTAAAAAAAGACTTCTACTGTAGTAAAAACTACAAGTAAAAGTCTCGCTCTCATTAAGGTTATTTTACAAAGTAAAATAACACCAAAATCAATGAATAGCTGACCGGGTTGTAAACAACCGTAATGACGACCAGCTATACAATTTGTATTTGCAATAAATACAAATATCAAGCTACTCCCTTTTATACCTTCATATATATTATAAGCTATTTTGACATTAAAATCAAATATTATTTTGGCCATTCACATATTAAAACCCCAAGAATTCGGCATTTATGCGATGTTACTGTCAAAAAGCACTAGGTATCTTATAGATATTTCGATCAAATACTAAACTGCAACCTTAATTTTTAAAAGAAGGAGTAACCACAATGATTGTCGATGACCATATGCATTTAGGAGGCTTATTCAAAGATACGGACTATTTCATACGGTGCTTGGACGAAGCCGGTATTGATTTTGTTCTGGCAACACCGTATATGTTTGAAGATAAAGATATTCCCTGGATATTAAAAAGAAAGAATATTCCCCCCTGGTTAGCGGGAACAAAAATCGCAATGCATTTGACATCAAAAGTAATGAAAAACAAAAGATTCGGAAAACGTTATATCAATATACCCCCGAATGCTTACGTAGCCGAAATGGCCAGGAAATATCCCGAAAGAATATGCGGTGTCTATTGGGTCAATCCGAACCTTGAAGGGATAAAAGAAGCAGAACAATATTTAATACGGCATGATTTTGTGGCTCTCAAGCTGCATCAGGTGCTGTACCCCTGTGAGTTTAGTCAAAAGAATCTGGAAATCTTTAATTTGGCCAATGAATACCGTGTCCCGGTTTTTGTGCATACTTCCTGTAAGCAGGAGGTTAAAATAATGAGCAAACATATGGAGAAAAGACCGAACTTAAATGTTATTTTAGCACATATGAACTATTTTGAAGAAATGGCGGAGGAAATTACGCAGTTTCCTAATATCCATCTGGATATTTCGCCGTTATATGCTCAAAAAGACTCAAAAATATTGGCGGCCATTGAAAAGGCAGGTGCGGACCGAGTGATTTTCGGAACCGACTCACCGTGTCCGGGGACGCAGAAATATGCGGTGGAGAGAGTGAAGCGGCTGGATATTCCGGAAGAGGACAAGAATAAGATTTTGGGAGAGAATATCGTCAAATTAATCAATCAGCGGGTTACGCTGCAAGACCGAAAGAGCTGTTAACGTTGGGTATCTATAAAGATATCCGATTAGCGCAGCATTCTCAACTCTCAGCTATTTTCAGCCTTGGGCAGGGGTGTATTTAGTGCAGGTGAAGAAAATGATGGAAATGACCTTACAGCTCTTAGCCTTGGAATATCAGTTATTGGAATAATTTTCTTCAACATTAATTTATATACCCCTTGGGCAGGGAAAGCATTCGTTTCCGGTTGCATATTGTTAGAAATAAATTCGTTCCCAGGACATTTCTTGTTTGATTTTTGTATTTAATTTTGATGTATAAGTATGGTAAAATAAATGAAACGAGAAAAAGAATCTACAGTAAAATAGGGTGTGTGTTTTGTGTTAAACACAGGGAGGGTGTTGGTATGAAGTCTATTGAAAAGATGGAACAGAGTGCGGCGTTTATAAGAAGCAAAATAGAGATGCAGCCGGAAATTGCAGCTGTCTTGGGTTCCGGCCTGGGCGTGCTTGCCGATGAGGTGGAAGAAGCGGTTGAAATCAATTACGCCGATATTCCCCATTTTCCTGTTTCGACAGTGGAAGGGCATGCGGGGAAATTGGTCATCGGAAAATTGGAAGGCAAGGCTGTCATGGTGATGAAAGGAAGATTTCATTATTATGAAGGATACGGCATGGACGAAGTTGCTTTTCCCATTAGAGTAATGAAGCTGCTTGGGATTAATAATCTGCTGGTCACCAATGCGGCCGGAGGGATTAACAAGAAGTTTGAGCCCGGTGACTTGATGTTAATCAAAGATCATATCAAGTTTTTTTCCGAAAGCCCTTTAAGGGGAAAAAATATTGAAGCATTCGGTCCGAGATTTAATGATATGTCCGACTGTTATACCGCAGCATTAAGGGAGACGGCAAAAGAAATCGCCTATGGATTGGGACTTGTGCTGCAAGAAGGTGTTTATGGATTTATGCCGGGCCCCAGCTATGAAACGCCGGCAGAGATCAAAATGCTTAATGTTCTTGGTGCGGATGCGGTAGGGATGTCTACGGTGCCCGAAGTCATTGTTGCAACCCACGCAGGCATGAAAGTCTTAGGTATTTCATGCATCAGCAATATGGCGGCAGGGATTTTGGACCAGCCCTTGCACCATGAGGAAGTGATGGAAACGGCAGAAAGTGTAAAAGAGAAATTTTTGACGTTGGTCCGGGCAATTATCGGAAAATGGACAGCAGGAGCGTAGGTAAGAGCATTATATATTGGAGGGAGTACATAGGCATGAAAGAAAGTATCGTAAGAGATATAAACCTGGCGGACAAAGGGAGGCAAAAGATCGAGTGGGTTAAGAAAAACATGTCCCTTTTACGCTATCTGGAGGAGGATTTTAAGAAAAATCAGTATTTCAAAGGCTTGAGAGCAATCGTTTGTGTACACTTGGAGGCTAAAACGGCATATTTGGCAAAGGTACTGGCGGCAGGCGGGGCGGAGGTTTCCGTAACCGGCAGCAATCCTCTTTCTACCCAGGATGATGTGGCGGCAGCACTTGCAGCGGACGGCTTGCATGTATACGCATGGTACGGTGCGACGGAAGAGGAATATTTTCAGCACTTGAATGATGCGTTGGATATTAAGCCCAACATTGTCATTGACGACGGAGGGGATCTGGTACACCTTTTGCATGGAGAACGAAAGGATTTGCTGCCCCATGTGTTTGGAGGATGTGAAGAGACAACCACAGGGGTGATCCGTCTGAAAGCAAGGGCGAAGGAAGGCTTATTGGCATTTCCTATGATTTCGGTCAACGATGCCTATTGCAAATATCTGTTTGACAACAGGTACGGTACCGGTCAGTCCGTATGGGACGGTATTAACAGAACCACCAATCTCATTGTGAGCGGTAAGAACGTCGTTGTGATTGGATATGGATGGTGCGGAAAAGGCTGTGCCATGAGAGCAAAAGGATTAGGAGCCAATGTTATTGTGTGTGAAGTAGACCCGATCAAAGCGATTGAAGGGGTAATGGACGGATTCAGGGTCATGCCGATGGATGAAGCGGCCAAAATAGGGGACTTTTTTATCACGGTTACGGGATGCAATCGGGTCATCTATGACGAGCATTACAAGGTCATGAAGGACGGAGCGATCCTGGCCAATGCGGGACACTTTGATATTGAGATTTGTATCCCGGAATTGGAGGCAATGGCGGTTGAAAAGAAAGAGATGAGAAACAATATTATGGGCTATAAAATGGCGGACGGCAGATGGATTCATCTGCTTGCCGGCGGCAGATTGGTGAACCTGGCGGCCGGTGACGGACATCCTGCCGAAATTATGGACATGAGCTTTGCCCTTCAAGCCTTATCTGCCAAGCACATTGTCCAAAATCACAAGAGCATGGAAAAAGGCGTATACCATGTGCCGGAGGAGATTGACAAGTATGTTGCCCGCTTGAAGCTCGAAGGACTCGGTATTTCCATCGATTCGCTTACCCAAGAACAGGAGAAATATTTGTCAAGCTGGGAAGGGTAGGGGGTTAATGAATAATGAATAATGAAGAATTAGATAAATCTGGATAAAGAATTGATATTAAAGGGCAAAGAAGGAATGGGACATATAGGAGTCAGAAATCAGAGGTCGGAAATCTTAATTTCATAAATATCGTTGAAGAATTTTTTAGTCCGACTTCCGATATCAGACCTCCGACTTCCGTATGTCACTTTCCTGAATGGGTGTGTAAGTTATTTATCGTATTATATAGAGATTGTTGAGGATGTATGAGTGATTTTGTAAAATAGAGAATGATTCGTAGGGTTAGAGGCTGGTAGTGTCTCATTCTCAACTCTCAGCCCTCAACTACTTTTCAAGCTTGGAATAATTGCCTTGAACCGGAATTTATACACCCGGTTGATAGTGGGGAGTAGGAAGCGGAAAGTTTCCTCCCCACCCCCTACGCCCCACTCCCCACTCAAAAAAATAGGAGGGTTAATATGAACAAGTTGATTAAAAATGCGACTGTTGTTACGATGGATGCTGATGACAGGATTATTGAGAACGGCTATATCGCAATCAAGGATGATCGTATTACCTATGTAGGCGAAGAATTACCGGCGGATTTTGTCGCCCAGGTCATTCTTGACGGCAGGCATAAAGTGGTTATGCCCGGATTGGTGAATGCCCATACCCATACGCCGATGGTGCTATTGAGAAGCTATGCCGATGATCTGCCTTTACAGGAATGGTTGTTCGATAAAATCTTTCCGATAGAAGACGAATTAACGGCAGAGGATGTGTATTGGGGTTCTACGCTTGCGGTGATGGAAATGATAGCTTCCGGTATAACCTGTTTTGCAGATATGTATTATTTTATGGATGAAGTGGCGAAAGTAATACATAAGACAGGGATTCGTGCCGACTTGTCAAGGGGATTGCAGTGCTTTGACACGGAATTTGACCCGATGCAGGACGTACGTTTACTGGAAAATGAACAGCTTTTTAAGGATTGGGATGGCGAAGGAAACGGCAGAATTAAGGTAAGGCTGGGCCCCCATTCACTCTATACCTGTGTGCCCGGCTATTTGCAAGCGTGTGCAGGGCTGGCGGAAAAATTAAACATAGGGATGCACATTCATGTGGCGGAAACCTTAAAGGAAAGTCAGGAATGCTTTGAGAAATATGGCAAAACCCCTGTGCAGCATTTATATGATTTGGGCATCTTTAAAGCAAATACGTTGGCAGCCCACTGTGTACATGTCTCGGAAGAAGATATGGATATTTTGAAACAAAACAATGTAAATGTGGTATATAATCCGGGCAGCAACCTCAAATTGGGGAGTGGTATTACGCCGATCGGATCTATGATGGATAAAGGGTTAAACATCGCCTTGGGTACCGACGGATGCGCAAGTAATAATAACGGGAATATGTTTGAGGAAATGCATCTCGCTGCGATTGTCAGCAAAGGCGTATACAAAGACCCGACCCTTGTGAAAGCAGGTGAGGTCCTCAAAATGGCGACGGTCAACGGTGCTGCGGCGTTAAATCTAAGCCAGGAAACAGGTATGATCCAACCGGGGATGAAGGCGGATCTTATCATGGTTAATATGGACAAACCCCATCTTTATCCCTTGCACGATGTTGCTTCAAGCCTTGTTTATTCGGCCCAGGCCGCTGATGTAGAAACCGTATTGGTTGACGGGCAAATTCTAATGGACAAAGGCGAGTTTAAAACCATCGACTATCAAGAAGTCATCTATCATCTTAAAAAGATATCCGACCGGTTGTTTAAACGGTGAGGGGAAAATTAATGAATAATGAATAATGAATAATGAATAATTGATAGTGAAGAATGAAGAATGAAGGATTAAGAATGAATGATGTGCTGTTTTAGGGGAGGTTGGTGTCGTATTGCGAACCCTTAGCACTCAACCTTCAACAGCATAGATAACGGTACCGTCGAAAAATTTGAAAAAGAGAGTTTTTTGGCGGTTTTTTCTTGCCTTTTATCAATAAATAGTATATAATAAAACTAGAAGAATACAATATATGGAAAAGAGTAGTGCGGCTTTGGCTGAACATTTCGAAATCATTCAAGGTACCGATGGAGGTACAATTCAAACACGGTTTTTTTCCTGTTAACTTAAAAAAATATTAGTATACGAAAAATACCATTCTTGTAATGAATAATAGGTAGTGTGTAAATCATATAATTAACCATAAAATACAATTTCAGATTTTGACCCTGCGATCCTTTAAAATTTGAAAAATCCATAATTCGATGTAATTTGGATTTTTCTTTGAATATAGATAAAAAGATTGTGGTATTTATATTATGTACAATAGTTATCACAAAGTATAGGGAAAATTTTGCAGTTGGGGGATGATAGCAATGGTTACAAATGAAATTTTTGATGTGAACGAGAATAATATTGATGCGGATGCATTAAAAGATATTATCGTGAACAAAATCAATCGCTACTTTGGCAATGCGGTGGAAGAAGCTACATGTGAAGAGCTTTATCAGGCCATCGCAAGATCTGTGAGAGATTTCATAGCGGAAAAATGGATCAAAACAAAGGAGGTATACGGGAAGCAGGATGTTAAACAGGTATATTACCTTTCGATGGAATTCCTTGTAGGAAGGCTTTTAGGCAATAATATTATGAATCTGGGCTTGGTCGATGTATACGAAAAAACGGCCAAAGAGTTGGGGATTAACCTCAACGATATCAGGGATGTTGAGAAGGATGCCGGACTGGGGAGCGGCGGAATGGGCAGATTGGCGGCATGCTTTCTTGATTCGCTGGCCACTTTGCAGCTGCCGGGACACGGTTATGGGATGAGATATCGATACGGTATGTTTGAGCAAAAGATTATAGACGGCAGTCAGTTTGAATTTGCGGATAATTGGCTCGAATCGGCAGCCATATGGGAATTTAGAGATTCCGACGATATCGTACAGGTAAGATTCGGCGGAAATGTCAGGTATGTGGAAAAAGAAGAAGGCGGGTATGCCTATGTCCATGAAAACTATTATACCGTCAATGCGGTGCCCTACGATGTGCCCGTAATGGGATACCGTAATAATACGGTCAACACGTTGAGGTTGTGGTATGCGGAAGCGTTAAACAAGTTTGACTTCGATTCTTTTACAAAAGGTCGTTTTATGAATGCGTTAAAAGAAAAAAATAACGCAGAGCAGATTTCGCTGGTCTTATATCCCGATGATAGTCATTACGAAGGGAAAGTATTGAGATTAAAGCAGCAGTACTTTTTTGTATCGGCAAGCATTCAGGATATTGTACGAAAATTCAAGAAGCAGCACAATGATCTTAAAATATTTTCCGATAAGGTGGTGATGCAGCTCAACGATACCCATCCTTCCGTTGCGATTCCCGAAATGATCAGGATATTGATTGATGAGGAAGAACTGTCCTGGGACGAAGCGTGGGACATTGTGACAGGAACGTTTGCCTTCACAAATCATACGATTTTGCCTGAAGCACTGGAAGAATGGGCGATAGATATTATGCAGGGTCTGTTTCCGAGAGTTTATCAAATCATTGAAGAGATCGACAGGAGATGGATCGAATCCCTGGGTCAAAAATATCCCGACCGGCCGGAGCTGGTTGAAGAACTGCGTATCATTAAGGATGGAAAGGTTCGCATGACCCATTTATGCATTGTAGGATCCTATTCCGTTAACGGAGTGGCGGAATTACATAGCGAGATCCTTAAAAAGGTTGTTTTTAAGCATTTTTATCAAATTTTTCCTAAAAAATTCAATAATAAAACAAATGGGATTACACCCAGAAGATGGCTTGTAAAAGCAAATCCGGAACTGGCCGATGCAATTGTTGAAAAAATCGGAAGCCAGTGGATAACGGATTTGGAACAGCTTAAAAGATTGGAACAATTTGCCGATGATAAAGCCTTCCAGGAAAAAGTACATGCTGCAAGAAGGAATAAGAAGGTGCAGTTAGCCGACTATATTCTGGACAACAATCATATTCAAGTGGATGTGGATTCTATTTTTGTAATCCAGTGCAAGAGAATGCACGAATATAAAAGGCAGCTTCTGAATGTGCTGCATATTATGTATCTATACAATTACATCAAGGACAATCCCCATGAGGACATCATTTCCAAGACCTTTATATTTTCCGGTAAAGCCGCCCCCAATTATTATATGGCAAAGCTGGTCATCAAGTTGATTAATAATGTGGCAGCACTTGTCAACCACGATCCGGTGGTCAATAAAAAGCTCAAAGTAGTATTTCTGGAGAATTTCCGTGTATCGTTAGCTGAAAAATTATATCCTGCAGCCGACGTAAGCGTTCAGATTTCTACTGCCAGCAAAGAGGCCTCAGGGACGGGTAATATGAAATTTATGCTGAACGGTGCACTGACCATCGGAACCATGGATGGTGCAAATGTTGAGATTGCCCGGGAAGTTGGCAAGGAAAATATTTATATCTTCGGTTTGAGAAGCGATGAAGTCATGGAATATTACCGCAGCGGGGGATATAATTCCCAGATCGTCATCAACAATAATAGACACTTGGAAAGGATTATGAAGCAATTAATTGACGGAACAGTGTCACCGGAGAATCACGATCTCTTTAGAGATATATACAATCACTTAATGTATGCGCAGAATGGCGGACTGCCGGATCCCTATTTCAATATTAAAGATTTTGAAGACTATGTGGATAAGCATCATGCCATAGACAGGGATTACCGCAATGCCCCGTTGTGGCTGCGGAAATCCATTATAAACATTGCGAACAGCGGGAAGTTTTCAAGTGACCGTTCCATGCAAGAGTATGCACAAGATATTTGGCACATACATGAAGTAAGGATGAAATGATGAAAGGGTGAATCAAACATGATAAAATTTGAAACAGTAACGATGATACTGGCCGGCGGCCAGGGTTCACGGTTGGGCGTACTCACCAAAACAAAAGCAAAACCGGCAGTACAATTTGGCGGTAAGTATAAAATTATCGACTTTGCAATTAGTAACTGTATTAATTCAAATTTAGAGTGTTTAGGTATTTTGACCCAATATAAGCCCCACGTGCTGAATTCTCATATAGGCGTAGGTCATCCCTGGGATCTGGACAGAAATAGAGGAGGCGTCACCATACTCCCGCCTTATATGGAAGAACATTCCGGAAGGTGGTATCTGGGAACAGCCGATGCGATTACTCAAAACTTAGATTTTATCGGTATGTATTCGCCGGAATACGTATTGATTTTGTCGGGGGATCATATCTATAAAATGGATTATTTAAAAATGATAGAGTTCCATAGGCAAAAGAAAGCCGATGCTACGATCTCAGTTTACCAAGTCCCCATTGAGCAAGCATCCAGCTTCGGCGTGATGAATACGTGGGAGGACTACAGCATTTATGAATTTGAAGAAAAGCCCAAAAACCCTAAAAGCGATTTGATCTCTATGGGCATTTATATATTTAATTGGAAAAAATTAAAGCAGTATTTGCTGGAAGACGCTGCGGACATTGAATCTGCCCATGATTTCGGGAAAAATGTAATTCCCAAAATGCTTCGAGACAGCTGCAAGCTCTATGCCTATCCTTTTGAAGGCTACTGGAAAGACGTAGGGACCGTTGAAGCGTATTGGGAGTCCAATATGGATTTGCTGGAGAGAGACAATCAACTGAAAATTAGCGATTCCGGCTGGAAGATCTATTCAAGAATCGAACCGGCACATCCTACCCACTTTGTGAGTCAGTCAAATGTAAAAAATTCAATTGTCGGCGACGGTTCTCTGATTTACGGAACAGTTGTCAATTCTATTATTTCTCCCGGTGTAGTGATAGAAGAAGGTGCTGAAATACGTAATTCTATCATTATGCCCAATTGCCATATCCAAAAAGAGGCTAAAATCGATAAGGCAATACTGGATTATAGGGTGAAGGTCGGATCGAATGTGCGTATTGGCGCAGGGGAAAATATTGTCAATCAAAAATCCCCTCACATTTACTATTCCGGTATTACGGTGGCAGGTACAAGAGCGCATATACCAAGCGGTACCGTAGTCGGAAAGAACGTAATGATTGATGCCGGTATTTCCTATAAAGATTATAGCAGTACGGAGATAAAATCAGGTGAAAGTGTTTTACAGGGGGGAGAAATATGAACACAATGATGGGTTTTATATTGACCGGCGGTGAAAACGTCAACATGAAAGAATTACTGCTCAAAAGATCCATTGCCTCCATTCCCATTGGAGGAAAGTATCGCTTGATAGATTTTGTAATGTCGAACATGGTAAATTCAAAAATCCATAATGTTGCCATTACCACCCAATTTCAATTCAGGTCGTTAATGGACCACCTGGGTTCGGGAAAAGAGTGGGATCTGGATAGGAAAAGAGGCGGATTGTTTATCTTCCCTCCTTTTTTATCTAAAGATTCAAGCCTATGGTATACCGGCACTGCGGACGCGATTTACAGAAACCTTATTTATATAGAGAGGAGCACACAGGACTATGTGGTCATTGCGCCGGACGACAGCGTGTACAAACTGAATTTTCAGGATGTGGTAGCCGACCATATAGAGACAAAGGCCGATATTACCGTTGTCTATAAAGAAGTACACGATGAAAACCTCCAGCTGCTGGGCATTGTTGAATTAGACGAATACGAAAGGATTATCGGTTTTGAACAATATCCCGAAAATCCCAAAACCAATAATGCATCCATGGGGATTTATGTAATGAAAAGAGAGCTCTTACTGCAAATGATGTATGAATACAGAACGCCGGAAACTATTGATTTTGTAAACGATATTCTGGTTAGAAACCTACAGGATTTCCATATTCACGGGTATCGTTTTCAAGGATACTGGAGACCGATCAATACGATCCAGGCTTATTACAATTGCAATATGGAAATGAAGAGCCCGGAAATCGGTATACGACTGTTTCGCAGCAGCGGTCCCCTCTATACAAAGATCAAGGATTACCATCCGGCCTATATAGGCAAGAACTCGGATGTACTCAACAGTATTGTGCCCGAAGGCTGCAATATTCTTGGCAATGTATATAATAGCGTTTTGTTTAGAGGGGTTGCCGTTAAACAAGGCGCACGGGTGATGGATTCCATCATACTGCAGGATGCGGTTATCGGGGAAAATTGCGTCATCGAAAATGCCATTATCGACAAGAATTATGTTGTACCCGATAAGACAAGTGTAATAGGAAGCAAAGAAAATCCCGCGATCGTTCAAAGGCTGTAAGATTTCATAATACCTTGACACAATGTGTATAGATAGTACACTGTAAAGCTTGAAATATAATCGTACTCCGGTAACGGGTATCCTAAGACTAAAAAGTAGTTGAGGGCTGAGAGATGAGGGTTGAGAATGTCCCCGGTATTGTGCCGTAAAGCGTTGCTATTTGACTCTCTGCCCCTGTTTAGTCATTTTCCGACCTCCGCCCTCTGACTTCCGATCTCCGGTTTATCCATACGATTATAGTTCTAATGCTAGTGTGTGATATCTTTAGTAAAACGCTATAAAGGAGAATGAGATGGAATTACGGAATGCAAACACTTCATTATCGGTATTGACCGACTATGACATATATCTCTTCAATAAAGGGGATCATAGACATTTGCACCGGAAGTTAGGGGCGCATATTGAGGTGATAGAGGGTGTTGAGGGAACCTATTTTGCCGTATGGGCGCCCTGTGCGAGAAGCGTAAGTGTTATAGGTGATTTTAATGGTTGGAATGGCAGCAAGCATCCAATGACAGCCATCGGTTCGTCCGGCATATGGGAGGTATTTATTCCCGGCATAGCAAAAGGAGCATTGTACAAGTATCAAATCATAACGCAAAAGGAAGAGCTGTTGAGCAAAGCGGACCCCTATGCCTTTTATTCCGAGCTTAGACCGGATACGGCCTCAATTGTCTACGATATAGAGGGCTATCAATGGGGTGATTCACGGTGGATAGAGAATAGGAAAAAGGGCAACCCCTTGGAGCAGCCCACAGCCGTTTATGAAGTGCACCTTGGGTCGTGGATGAGGGTGTCACGGGACGAAAACGGGTTTCTGTCTTATAGAGACGCAGCCGACAAGCTTGTTGCTTATGTGAAAGAAATGGGGTATACCCATATAGAATTTTTACCTTTGTCCGAGCATCCTTATGACGGTTCGTGGGGCTATCAGGTAACCGGATATTTTGCCATTACTTCGAGGTACGGGACGCCGGAGGATTTTATGTACTTGGTAGATACTTGCCATCAAAATGATATCGGTGTTATCTTGGATTGGGTGCCGGCCCATTTTCCCAGAGATGAGCACGGGCTGCGCCGTTTTGACGGAACCGCCCTGTATGAGCACAAAGATGCACGGCAGGGGGAGCAACCCCAATGGGGCACAATGATATTCAATTACGGCAGAAATGAAGTCAAAAACTTTCTCATATCCAATGCACTTTTCTTGTTTGAAAAATATCATATTGACGGTTTGAGGGTTGATGCGGTGGCCTCTATGCTGTATCTCAATTACGGCAAAGAGGACGGTGAGTGGGTAGCCAATCAATACGGGGGCGACGAGAACCTTGAAGCGATAGAATTTCTCAGACATCTTAACAGTGCTGTTTACCAGTCCTTTCCCGGAGTGATGATGATAGCGGAAGAGTCAACCTCATGGCCCTTTGTCAGTAAGCCTCCCTATATGGGGGGATTGGGTTTCGGGATGAAGTGGAATCTGGGCTGGATGAATGATTTTCTGCAATATATGAGTATGGACCCGGTTCACAGAAAATATTATCACCATCTCATTACATTCAGCATCATGTACGCGTTTACCGAGAATTTCATGTTGCCCCTTTCCCATGACGAAGTGGTGCATGGAAAGCGTTCTTTGCTGGATAAGATGTGGGGAGACTACTGGCAGAAATTTGCCGGACTTAGAGTAACCTATGGCTACCAGTACGGACATCCCGGTAAAAAGCTGCTGTTTATGGGCGGGGAGTTCGGACAATTTATTGAATGGAAATATGATGACAGTTTGGACTGGCATTTGCTGGAGTATGATTTGCATAAGAAAATGCAGGACTATGTCAAAGATTTAAATAGATTATATCAAAGTGAAAAGGCCTTTTATGAAGTTGATTTTAGTTTTGACGGCTTTGAGTGGATTGATTGTAATGATGCGGATCACAGTATTATTTCTTTTATCCGCAAAGGTAAAGACCGGAAGGATATGCTGCTGTTTGTGTATAATTTTACGCCGGTGGTCTATGATCACTACCGCATTGGCGTGCCTTTTGACTTGTATTATAAAGAAATATTCAACAGCGATTCCGGCATATATGGCGGCAGTGATGTTGGCAATTGCGGGGGACTGCACGCAGAAAAGATAGAATGCGGCGGACGTCCCTATTCCATAGCGCTGCGGGTCCCTCCTCTCGCCATGCTGGTATTTAAGCCGGTGTTTAAAGAGGCATTAAAATGCAAAGAGGATTAAAGAGCTTAGATGTTGACGGCATTTTACCAAAATTTAACATATGAAAATGTTGAAATTATCATCACTATATGGTATATTTTAACAATAACATGGAGGTGATTTGATGGACCAGTTAAAAGTGCTTTTTGCCTCATCGGAAGTGGTACCTTTTGCAAAAACAGGCGGACTGGCAGATGTAGCCGGTTCTCTCCCTAAAGCCCTTAAAAAATTGGATGTGGATATCCGTGTGGTGGTTCCCAAATATCAATCGATACCCGAACAATATGTAGAACGAATGGAATATATGGGTTATATCTATGTCAATATAGGCTGGCGGCATCAATTTTGTGCTGTGTTAAAAGCCGAGATAGATGGGGTCATCGTGTATTTTATTGATAATGAATACTACTTTAAAAGGGATCAGCTATACGGGCATCATGATGAAGCGGAGCGGTTTGCTTTTTTCTCGAGGGCCCTTATCGAAATCCTTCCCTTCATTGGGTTTGAGCCCGATATTATTCACTGCAATGACTGGCAGACAGGCATTGTTAGTTTATTGCTCAACGCCCATTATAAGCATTTGGATGCCTATAAAAATATCCGTACCGTATTTACCATTCATAACCTCAAGTACCAGGGCATCTTCCCCAAAGAGGTATTGGACCATATTTTAGGTGTGGAATGGAAATATTTTACCCCTGACGGGATCGAATTTTATGATACGGTTAACTATCTCAAGGCGGGACTGGAATATTCCGACGTCATTACAACCGTCAGCAAGACCTATGCCGAAGAGATTAAAAGTGACTTCTACGGGGAAAACTTACAAAATGTTATTCGGAAACGCAGTGATTCCCTGTACGGTATCTTAAACGGCATCGATTTTGCGGTGAATGATCCGGCAACCGATGAGAGGATTTATGCCAATTACGATGCCAAAAATTTGAGGACGAAATACCGCAACAAAAAAAATCTTCAAAGGACATTGGGCTTGCCCGTAAACGAAAAGATTCCGATGATCGGTGTGATATCCCGTCTTGTGAACCAAAAGGGCTTCGATCTAATCGACTGTGTTTTGGGCGACATTCTGCAAGAAGATGTTCAGCTGGTGGTATTGGGAACCGGCGAGGCAAAGTATGAAGAATTGTTCCGGTGGGCGGCGGGGGCGTACCCCGATAAGGTATCCGCCAATATCATGTATGACGAAACGCTGGCACAAAATATATATGCCGGGGCCGATCTGTTCCTGATGCCTTCGCTTTTCGAGCCGTGCGGTCTGGGTCAGCTCTTTAGCCTGCGGTATGGTACGGTTCCCATCGTAAGAGAGACGGGCGGTTTGGCCGATACCATACAGGCTTATAATGCCGAAACAAAGGAAGGAAACGGTTTTAGTTTTCAAAACTATAATGCCCATGATATGCTCTATACGATACGTCATGCCCTTTCATTCTATCCGAATAAAAGGATATGGAATAAGATCGTAAGAAACGGCATGGGTCAGGATTTTAGCTGGAGTCAATCGGCCCGGGAATATTTGAAGCTGTATACCGGGATGTTGTAAAGCGCCCTCTTCTGTACCCTGGGATATCTGTCATTTTTCAGCACATATCAAACAAAGCGGAGAACAATGTTCTCCGCTTTGTTTGATATGTGCCTCCGGATTTCTCCGATCGCATGGAACTATTGTTGCCGATTACTTTGTACTCCTCTTTGGCCATATTCCGACTTCCGTCCTCTGCCCTCCGACCTCCGGTCATAAGGTTGCAGAGCGTTATCTTTATCTGTAATGTTTCTTGTAAAAGCTATAGATAATGGGGACAAATAAGAGTATAATAGGATAGGACAATTCTAAAGGATGAACAAGGAGGACATTCATGCATTTTATAGAAAAAACCGTCAAGAGTGAAAAAATCTTTTCAGGAAAAATAATCGATGTAAGAGTAGATACGGTAAGGCTTCCCAATGGCAATACATCTACAAGAGAAATCGTGGACCATCCGGGGGGCGTGGGGATTATCCCCATCACCGATCGTCAAGAAGTCATCATGGTAAGACAATTTCGAAAACCTATCGATGAAGTATGCCTTGAAATTCCTGCAGGGAGGCTCAATTACGGGGAAGACCCCTATGCATGCGGTATTCGAGAGCTTGAAGAAGAAACAGGATACAAGGCCAAGCATATACGTTCGCTGGGGCATTTTTACTCAACTCCCGGAATTACCAATGAGATACTGCATCTTTATATGGCGACAGGACTTTACAAAGGCGAAATCAATTTGGATGAGGACGAATTTGTGGAAACGGAAGTGATTCCTTTGCTGCAGCTGGTTGACATGGTGATGCGGGGAGACATACGAGATGCCAAAAGTATGATAGCCGTATTAAAAGTGTGGCAGCTCATGCAACGGCAAGAGCTGTAAAATGAATCCTGTTTCAAGCATAAAAAAGAGTGATTACTCAAAAGTGTAATGCTTGAACATCCGAGAATGCAATACCCTCATATTAAAAAAAAATGATTCATTTGACCTATTGACGGAATACTATAATTAGTGTAAGCTATAATAGCACATAACAACATATAGTTATTTTCATAAAATTTCTAATTATAAATACAACTGAAAAGGAGACGATGAAATGATTAACAGCATCCTGAAAAGAGACGGAAGAGTGGAAAAATTCCATCCGGAAAAAATTGCATGGGCGATTTTTAAGGCCGCAAATGCCTGCGGAGGAAAAGATTTTGACCGGGCCCATTATTTATGTGACCAGGTGATAGAAGCCGCAGAAAAGAAATACGGTAATAAAATTCCGGATGTAGAAAGTATTCAGGATATTGTTGAAAAAGTTTTGATTGAGCACGGGCACGCTCAAACAGCGAAAGCGTACATATTATATAGAGAAAAAAGGAAAGGTGCCAGAGAGCTGAATGCCCTTATCGGTGCTACCATTGATATGTTTTCCGACTATTTGGGGGACCGGGACTGGCAGATCAAAGAAAATGCCAATATGCAAAAGAGTGTCAATGGATTAAACAATTATGTCCGGGAAACCTTTACCAAAAAATACTGGCTCCATGAGATTTATCCTACGGAAGTAAGGGAAAACCATGAAAGCGGCGATTGCCATTTGCACGATTTGGGATTTTTTGGGCCTTATTGTGCCGGATGGGATTTAAGACAATTGCTGACCGATGGCTTCGGCGGGGTGTATGGAAAGGTGGAGAGTCGTCCGGCCAAACATTTAAGACCTTTTTTGGGACAGATTGTGAATTCGACTTTTACGACCCAGGGAGAAACAGCCGGTGCACAGGCGTGGTCCAGTTTTGATACCTATTGTGCGCCTTTTATCCGGTATGACAATATGACCTACAAGGAGGTCAAACAATGCTTGCAGGAATTTATTTTTAATATCAATGTGCCCACACGTGTAGGATTTCAATGCCCCTTTTCCAATTTAACCTTTGATATCACGGTGCCTTCTACTTTAAAAGACCAACCGGTGATCGTCTCAGGGCAGATGCAAAATGAAACCTATGGTGAATTTCAAGCAGAAATGGATATATTCAACCGGGCCTTTTGCGAGGTAATGCTGGAAGGAGACGCAAAGGGGAGGGTATTTACTTTTCCGATTCCCACCATTAATATTACCCGTGATTTTGACTGGGAGAATCCGGTGGTGGAAGCGTTTATGCAAATAACCTGCAAATACGGCATACCCTATTTTGCAAACTATGTCAATTCCGATTTGTCGCCGGAGGATGCGGTATCCATGTGCTGCCGTTTGCGTCTGGATACTACGGAACTGAGAAAAAGAGGAGGCGGACTATTCGGAAGCAACCCTCTGACAGGGTCGGTAGGGGTCTATACCGTGAATTTGCCGCGGATAGGATATCTTTCGTCCACTAAAAACGAATTTAAAGCGCGATTGTGGAAGATGGTTCAAATCGGAAAAACATCCTTGGAAATTAAAAGAAAAATTATTGAACAGCAATCGGAGGAAGGGTTGTATCCCTATTCCACTCATTATCTGCGAAATGTAAAGGAAAGAACGGGAGAATACTGGTATAATCACTTTGCGACGATAGGGATTGTTGGCATGAACGAAGCGCTGCTCAATTTTATGGGTGAAGATATTACGACACCGGCAGGACAGGAATTTTCCGTAGAAATCATGAATTACCTTCGGGAAATGCTTGTGGATATACAAAAAGAGACCGGGCATGTTTACAATCTGGAGGCTACTCCGGCCGAAGGTACGGCCTATCGATTGGCGAAGCTGGATAAAGCAAAGTATCCGGATATTATTGCTGCAGGGGGAGACGTACCTTACTATACCAATTCAACCCAGGTCCCTGTGGAATATACCGACGATATATTCGAGGTAATGGAGCTCCAGGATGAATTACAGTCCCTGTATACCGGCGGTACGGTACTGCATTTGTATCTTGGTGAAACGATTGAGGATACGAAAATCGCCAAGAACTTGATCAAAAAAATATTTACAAAGCATAAGCTGCCTTATATCTCGCTTACCCCTACCTTTAGCATTTGCAGGGAGCATGGATATATAGGCGGAGAGCATTTTAACTGCCCGCAGTGTGGTGAAGAGACGGAAGTCTGGTCCAGAGTTACAGGATATTTGCGTCCCGTTGCCAATTATAATAACGGAAAGAAGCAGGAATACTTCGACAGGAAAAAATTTAAAATGGCGGGGCGAGTGTCATGAAAATTGTAGGCATTGAAAAAAATTCCTTTGTGGACTATCCGGGTAAAATTGCCGCAGTCGCCTTTACACCCGGTTGTAATATGAATTGCTTCTACTGCCATAACCGGGATATCATATGTAAGAACCAAGGCCAAAAACTGTTGGATGCCGAGGCGTTTTTAAAATTTTTGGCAAAGCGCAAGGCCTTTTTGGACGGTGTGGTCATTAGTGGGGGAGAACCTACCCTTCAAGCCGGACTTGAGGCATATATCACACGCATCAAAGCGCTGGGGTATCCCGTGAAGTTGGATACCAACGGGACGCGGCCGCAAATATTAAAACGCCTTATCGACAAAGGGCTTTTGGATTATGTGGCCATGGATGTCAAAGCGCCGTTGGAAAAATATGAAGAGATCTGCGGTATATCTGTGGAGTTGGATTGTATCGAAGCCAGCATGGCGTTATTGCTGGAAGGCAATATTGATTATGAGTTCCGTACCACGTTTGTGCCTCAGCTTACTGAGGAAGACGGCGTCAACATTGCGCAGCGGATCAAAGGGGCCCGGCGTTATGTGCTCCAGCAGTTCAGAAGACCCGTCATGGAGACAGATTTTGAGGATTGCCGGTTAGAAGAATCCCCCCATTCTGCCGATCGTATTTATAGCCTGGGGGAGCAGATCAAGCGGTTGGTTCAAGACTTTGAATTAAGGGGCGTTGGATGGAACCACGCGTCCTTGCAGTGATAATAGAAGTGTTTTCAATTCGGATAAAGCCCGATCATGACCTATCATGATCGGGCTTTATTTTGCAGGGCCTTTATAATCGCTGTTCTTTCATATTAATTCGTAATGACTCCCTTTTGCCATTTTTTTGCCATACATCTGCAGACCGGAGGTCGGAATATACTTTAATAAATTTGCTTGATTTGGGAAAAATATATTATACTTTGTTTCACGGCCAATGAAGAACATTTCGAACAGCAATTAGCAAAAATGTGGAGGAGCTAATAGTGAGTAAAGAAACTATTTCTGACCGACAGGGCATATGTTTGATAATCTTATTTATATCTGGAGAGGCCTTGTCGAGGAAAACCGCACCGGCAGCAGGAAAAGATTTATGGCTGGCTATCTTATTGGCGATTGCAGTTACGCTGCTTTTCACGTTAGCATATGCCAGGCTTCTTTCGCTTTTTTATGGAAAGGACTTATTTGATATTCTTGAATGTCTGTTTGGAAAGTTTTTTGGCAAGTTGATAGGGTTATTATTTGCAGGGTATGTCTTTTACACAGGGGCATGGGTTTTAAGAGATTTTAGTGAGTTTCCGGTCACAGTTTCCATACCTGAGACACCTAGAATTGTACTTGCGATTTTCATGATTGCTTTGTGCATTTGGATCGTCAAGGAAGGGTTGGAAACGCTGTCCAGATGGGCAACCCTCTTTGTACTGTTAGATGCCCCTTTGCCCTCGCTAGCCATTCTATTATTAATTGAGCAAATGGATCTGAACAATATTCAGCCTGTCTTATATGAGGGTATCGAGCCCGTTATACATGGCGCTTTCCAAGCCTTTTCCTTTCCTTTTGCGGAAACGGTGGTATTCGTCATGGTTCTATCTTCGTTAAAATCTAAAGCGTCTTGTTATAAAATATATATAAAGGGCTTGTTATTAGGGGGGATGCTGATAGCCGGTGTTTCCTTAGCCGAAATATTAGTTTTAGGCCCGCATTGGTATTCGGCGTTATTTTTTCCCAACCATGCTGCCGCAAGCATCATAGATGCGGGAGAAGCCCTGCAAAGACTGGAAATGATTGCGATTATTGCAACCATTACCTCTACTTTTGTTAAAATAAGTGTGTACCTATTGGCAACCTGTAATGGTATTGCCAAAATATTCAATTTAAAAGACTATAAATTGCTCGTGTTTCCTGTAGGATTAATGATGTGTAATATTACTTTGTTCGGGGACGAGAGTATCATTGATTTATTTAAAATGCTTGAAGACGTATGGCCGTATTTTGCTTTTCCCTTTCAAGTGGTTTTGCCTCTCGCAATTCTTATCATTGCAGAGATCAGTCAAAGAAGATCCGGCAGTATGAAAGAGGCGGATGAAGGTTGAAAACTAGCTAAGGGATGAGAGCTGAGAGCTGAGAATGTATCACTCACCGTTCGCAAGTATCGTGTCGAGGATTTTTCCCTCTGCTTCGCTGACAGGCGCTAAGCTTTGCAGCATATTCTCCTGCTTAATGGGAGATACCCATGAAGCGCTTATAAAGCTTTACGATATAGGCACTTTGATTGATTTTATATAGAGGGTTATTGTATAAAAGCTGTTTGATCACCGGCAAACCTAAAAATGTTATGAGCCTGTCATAATCCTTATTGTCAAAGCCATTCATCATTTGACGCAGTTCATATTTCATTTTGACATCCTTTACAATTGATGCCGTGCGTTTAGGATAGTGTAAGTTTTTTGCAATGCACCTGCCGGAGATGAAACCGCTTTCAATAGCGTTGATAGCCCCGAAACCCAGAAAAGTGCCTACCAATCCGCCGGCATTTCCAATCATGTACATATTATCTATTTGTAATGGAGAAACGAAGCCAAGGTTACTTTCCCAATCCCGGGTTTCAATAATTTTATATTGTATTTTTTCCTTCTCTAAAAATTGTTTCCAGTAAAAATCCAGCTCGTGATAGGATATATCATTAACGGATAGTGCGAGACAGGCCTTGTTTTGATCATAGGGAATCAGATGAACGTATCCGTTTTTT
Source organism: Bacillota bacterium (assembly GCA_022360955.1). Taxonomy (GTDB): domain Bacteria; phylum Bacillota; class Clostridia; order SK-Y3; family SK-Y3; genus JAKSBV01. The sequence goes on along the minus strand of JAKSBV010000001.1, from coordinate 14,065 downwards.
GCATATTCCGTATTGACCCACATTTTCATTGCAGTCGTGTCAAAATGGCCCAATACCGTTGAGAGGCGGCTGAAGCAGTTAAAACTTGGGGTAAAAATATTTAATGCCTTGGCAAGGCCGCAGTTGCCGGATGCGCATACAATGTAATCATAATGATTTTTGATATCCAAGGGATTGACATAACGATTGAAAGTCACAGGAAGATTAACGTGTCTTGCGATCTGTTTTTCCAATGAGTCATGGTCTTCATTTTTTTTGAATATATGTCCTAATGCACCTCTTACAACCGTTTTTTTGTGAGGTCCGAACATGGTGATTTCTTTTAAAGGGCTTACCGGGGTGAGGCTCAAGCGATAATGTTTCTTTAGGTATTTGACGGCACTTCCTTGGAACCTGTTAACTATTCTCAGCATCGCAACCGGATGATCCAGCAGATCCCCGATGTGACTCTCTTTTTCAAAAATAACAGGATGAATGCCGTGTTTTTTCAGTGCATAGGCACAGGACAAACCGGAGAGTCCTGCGCCAACGATCGCTACTTTCATATTGCTCACAATCCTTTGACAGTTAAGGTATTTGTTTATATATGTATCGAAAAAGAATGATAAAAATATAGGTGGACAGATACATAGTAAAGGTGATAAAAAGGTTTAAAAATCTTCCGTAGATAAATAAACGGGTCGTTGTCAGAGTAATGATTTCAATAATCATATTATAGCCGACAAAACCAGCCACTAAAAAGATATTTTTAATAAGCGATTGTGAAAGATATTGGTAAAACAGCATGGCTATCGCCGGAAAATAGAGTAAACTTGATATAACCGTTATTTTGGGATATCCCAGATGGGTGAGCGGATAATACCAAAATTCATAATGTACCCCTATAATCTCCACCGTATAATTTATTAGACCGCTCAACATGCCGATCGTAATAAGTTCTTTTATTCTGCTTTTATCGATCCGTGTCAAAAAAACAATAAGTACAATGAATATATTTCCATAGAAAAAAATAAAAGCCCAAGTATTCGTATCCATGTTACCATCCTTTAAGAAATTTCTTGTATGTTTATACTATTAGCCAAAATAAGAAAAAATATTAGGCATACGCAAGAATATTATTTGCTTTGGTAAGAAAAAATATTGATAAGTGCCAAATAAAAGTTTTATTGCCGAATATATAAATATATAAGTTGAATTAAATCATTGCTATAAAACCGGCAATGCTTTAGAGCGATTCAACTTATAAAATCAAGGTATATATATTGAACTTAAATAAAGCGTTGTATAAAATGCCAAGCTCAATATATATTGAAGAAAGCGTTGAGGTATAGATATGAAAAAAATGTCCCAACAATCTCTGATGGATACTAAGCTCATGATGTCAATAGAGAGGGAAGAACTTCTGGTCAAAAAGTACGAAGAATATGACGGACAGTTAGACAATAAAGAACTTAAGCAGATGATAAAAAAATTTAAAAAAACGTCTAAAGAGCATCTGGGATTGGTGAAAGACTTAATGATCAAGTTAAATCTGGAGAGATAGGAGATCCGTATGAAAGAAGTAGATATTTTAAAGGATATATGGCAATATAGGATTTCTAACCAGTTTTTTTATAATGAAAATATTATAACGATGAGAAATCCGGAGGTAAGACAGCTTTATACCCAATTAAGGGATGATGAAATGAGGGGCATCGTAGAGCTTGAGCAAAAGATTGAAAGGCTGGAGACCAAACCCCATATCATTTCCAGAATCTTTTCAGCGAAGCCGAGGTATTAATTTAACCTGATGATGCGTAGGAGCGATAAAGATGGAATGGATTATGCTTTTTATATTCAATTGGATCATATTCCTATTATTGGCGGATTGGAAGGAGTTCAAGATCAATATGTGGGCGGGGGTCGCAGGAATAGTGCTTGCAGTTGTTGTAGATTTTCTCAATACCTTGCAGCATAGATATATTATTAAGAGTCTGGTGATAGATGTTTTCGGTTCATCGCTGTTTTTTTTGCTGGGGCCGGTGTTTGTTGTCGCCACGCTGATGGCCCAGTATCATCCTGCAAGAAGATGGATGATCCCATTGAATGTATTTGTGATTGCCCTGCTGTATTCTTTGATGGAGCTTATTTTAGTGTATCGAGGTGTGGTGGAGTATATAAATTGGCGGTATATAGACAGTATCATGGTCAATATTGGCGCAATAGTAATTTTAAGTTGGTTTTCTATGGTTGTATTAAATAAAAAGATGGAGAGAAGTTAATGGGATTAATGACATATATTTTTCTCATAGTTTTAATAGGGATATGCATTTTTGCGTGGTTTAAAATACTGCACAAGCATGGAAGGTGAAGGGAATGAAAGTCGCTATTATAGGAGCGGGCCTGGCAGGGCTTGCCTGCGCCCATGAATTGGAAAAATACGGGATATCCCCTGTTATATATGAGCGAAATGGTTTCATAGGGGAAACACATGCTCACGTTACAGCCAGTTTGGATATAGTGAACAGGCCCATCAGGGATGTTGTTAGGTATTTTAAAAAAAAATTTGATATAGACTTAAAACCTTCCAATACAATCAATAGGATAATCCACTATTCACCACGTAAAAAAAGGATGATTAAGGGCAATTTCGGCTATTTTTTTGTAAGGGGCAAAGGGGAGCACTCTATCAAAAATCAATTGTATGCCCAGTTGAATCATACAAAGGTAGTTTTTGATCATTTAGCCGATTATGAAAAGCTTTTAAAAGAGAACGATTATGTGATTGCAGCAACAGGAAATTCTAATTTTGCTGAAGAATTGGGATGCTTTTATGAATGGGTTACGACGCATCTGAGGGGAGCCGTTGTGCTGGGCGATTTTGACCCGAATACACTCACGGCGTGGATCAATAAAGAGTATTGCAAAAGCGGTTATGCTTATCTGACACCCATTGATAAGCAAAGAGCGTCCCTCTCGTTAATCGTGCCGGAGGTTATTGAAAGAGATATTGAGTACTATTGGGAGCGGTTCTTATATGCCGAAAACATAAACTATACGATAACGGAAGAATTCAGATGGAAGCATAAGACCGGCTATGTCTACCCCAATCATATCGGCAACCTGTATTTTGCAGGGAAGGCGAGAGGAGGCATCGACCCGTTTTTGGGTTTCGGACAAGCAAAAGCTGTGATAGAAGGGGTTATGGCCGCTCGCGCAATTGTAAAGGGTAAGGATTATGGTAAACTGATCAAGCCTAATATTAAAAAGAATAAAAATATGTATGAGTTCAGAAAAGCTTATAATCATGCCAGCAATGAGGACTATGACCGGTTAATAACGTTTCTCAGCCTGCCGGGCATTAAGCAGCTCATTTATTATTCGCCTTTGAATGTAGTGAAAACAGGCGGTATGCTGCTGGGTTTTATGAACCGGAATAGAAAGTCCGATCGATAGAGAGTGAAAGAGTTTCCATTTTATATATTTCTATGTAAACATAATTGGTTTTTATTTCATTCGGTTTTGAGACCTATGACGCATCATATCCATAGGTTATTTGATACTGTAAAATCCCACTAATACGGAAAGGGTTTGAGCCCCTTTCTTTTTTCTTGTTCCTATCGCGTACGATATGCATTCGTTCCTTCAACACGAAAAATGCAATAGATTTTATGTATTTTTGCTTCAAAATACAGGACTGTTTTAAACCAGCGATATCCATAGTGGAAACCAATAGAGACAAAATGTCCAAAATAAGTTAAAATAAGAGTATAAATACTGTATAAAAGGGTATTTTCATAATATTTTTCAATTTAATGAAATGTACCCATAGAAGACTAAAGCGATGAATAAAATGGCTGCTGCCGTTGGCAAAAAATCACAGGAAGCAGTAAAGAACCAGGACGAACAGTTCAGCAGATCTGGCAATTTTTTTATGAAAATGTCTGGCCAAAAAAATCCGAACAATGCAAAATGTTGGAGCAAGTATATCCAAATGAAGGGAACATCCGGCGTAATTTTTTTAAAAAAGGGTCTTTTCAATGAGGGAGCATTATAATAGCAAGCTTATTACTATGCAAACAGAAGGTTTGTATACAGGGAGGGTCAAAAATGGCTGATAACAACGGGAAAGATCAAAGTAATACAGGAACAAATGACAACAAGACGGAAAAGTCCGGGGAGACCAAGGTATTTGAAAGAATCAGCAATAATTACAACGATCTGAACAGAATGATGGTAGAAGAAATGAACCTTGCTTCTGAGCACAACGGCCTAACCGGAAACCACAGGGAACAAATGTGGGTTAAATTTTTCAGGGGCATTCTGCCTCAAAAGTTTTCATTGGCCCAAGGGGTGATGATTATCGACTCCCAAGGGAAGGTGTCTAAAGAAGTGGATATTGCCGTGTTTGACGAGCAATATACCCCCTATGTCTTCCAATATAACACGTTAAAATTTATCCCTATCGAAGCGGTGGCGATGGTGATCGAGTGTAAAAGCACCTGTTGGGATAAAGCAAAATTAAAAAAATGGGCAGAGAGCATAGACGCTTTATGCACCCGTCAATCCGGGGTGGCCAGAATGGTAAGCGGTTATGTTACAGGTATAACCAACCGGACGCAGCAAAGTACCCGGACTATTAAGATCTTAGCCTCCCTTAGGCGAACCGGCGGGAATGAAGAATCACGGGAAAATACGAAGAAAGAGCTGGGGGATTATTTTGATTTTATTGTCTGGCAGGTGAACGAAGAAGGTAAAAAGGGCGAGATGTTTGAAGTATTGATTAAAAATGAAGAAAAGCCCCTCGGCTGGTGGGGAGACAGGCTAAATAATAAAGAAAACAATCAAAATGGTAAAGAGGACGGGGATGCCAAAGGATATCTGGAAATAAGTAACAAGGGGTTTGAGGATGAGACGTGTAACAAGTATGGGGAATTAAAACTTTTTAAAGGTGAGAAGGGTACTGTCCTTAAAAATACCTTGAAGGATTTGGAAGTGACGGACAATGCCCTGTTGTCTTTGAATCTGCAGTTAAATCAGCTGCTTATGCTGTTCAACAATCCGATGCTGTTTCCACATTTCGCCTATGCCAAGATGTTTAGGGACAAGCTTGACGACGTAAGAGAAAAATAGGCAAAAACTCGGCCGGGTAATAAACGGGGATGGAAAGAAAAAAGAAGAAAAGGGGGGTTACCGTGGCTGCATATGCGTACATTGATGTATCCCGGAAGCAGGCATTCATTTACAAGCACAATAAGCTGAGCGACAATCTGAACAATTCCTTCATTATCAAATCCGTAACCGAAAAGATGGAAGGAATGGATTCGGAGGAGGTGGGGATTTCACTCAGCGGGTATTTACAAAAGTACCACCCCGATCAAAGTGAAGTTGTTCATTCGGGCGGCGGCAACAGCATTGTCCGGTTTAAGGACTTGGCGCAGGGGAAGGCGTTTGTGCAAGGATATTCGAGAGAGGTCTTAAAAGCCTATCCGGATTTGGAGCTCTATATCAGCCTGGTCAATGATACGGAAGAGGGTATCGGGGATGGGGAGGAGCAGGAGAAACAAATCCGTGCACTGCTGTATAAAAAGGCAGATCAATTAAAAGAAAAGCGCCGGGCCAGGTTCCGTCGCTGGACCTATGGGGTGGAAAAAATAGACGAGACGGGGCAGGCAGAACGGAGTAACGAGGGTGAGCCAAGACAGCATCACAAGCTGTCTAGAAATTATTTGCACCAAAGATTTGAGCAAAGATTGGCGGGGACCCGAATAAAAATAACCTCTGAATTGCAGCACTATAAAAAAAATGAGGAAGGCAAAAGCTATATCGGTGTTCTGGTGATTGACGGCAATAGAATGGGGGAGATGCTGCAGCGGATTTCGACCTTTGAACGGTTGACCGCTTTCGGCAAGGAGGTTGAAAATATCTATCAAACAGCAGTAATTGATGCCTTAAAGAGCTTTGACAGATTTGTTTCCGGCCATAAAGAAGTTGAAACATCACCGTCTTTCTATGTCACTCCCATACTGATGGCCGGTGACGATATTTGTCTCATTACAGAGGCGGAATACGCCATTGAAATCGCCGCCAAAATACTTCAAAATATCGAAGGGATTTATGAACTGGAAAAACAAAGGGACTCCTTTATAAAGGAAATACTATCTGGCGGAGCGTTCACCGCTTGCGCCGGTGTGGCCATTGTCAAATATACCTATCCGTTTTTTGAGGCGGTGAAAGCAGCCGAAGCCTTGTGCCACCGGGCCAAGGAAATGCGGTATAAGGCGAAGGACAAGGAGGGTCGCCCGGCAGATGTTTCCTTCATTGATTGGGAAATTCTCCAGGGGCAGGTGGAAAGGGACAAAGCCTATGAAAATTATGTGAAACACGGGAGGGATGGAGAGAGTTTTCACATCAAGCCTCTTTGCATTGGACAACAACAAGCGGTAACAGAAGAAGGCATTTACAGTTACAAGGCATTTATGCGTTTAGTTGGAAAAATCCGCCGGGACGAAGAAGTCAGTACTTCCCTGCTGGAAGATTTGAAACGCAACCTCTATGGTGGCTGGGAGCAGTATGAGCTGTTTTTTGAAATGCGTCAAGGCAGCAAGCGTTTGACCGATATAGTGCAGGATATTTTCGGCGACAGCTGCATCTGCAGAAATGCCGCACGGATCAGTGAGGAAGGGCGGATTACATCCTATACTTACATTTTAAACGACGTGTTGGATGTTCTGCCGTTTATGAGCAATCAGGAGGTGGGGGCATATGTCACGGAAGCAGAATTATAAAATAGAAGTGCGGATTTGCAGTGAAGCCATATTCAGCAGTGGTGAAAAGGAACGCAATCTGGTCCATAACAAGGTTTTAACCAACCGCTACGGTTTGGTGTATTTTCATGCCAAGTCCCTGAAGGGCCAGCTCAAGCGGCAGGCCTTCTGGATCTTGCGGCAATACGGGAGGTTTGACCCGGAGCGACAGGCATCTTTTTTAACGTCCGTCAGCGCATTATTCGGCATCAACAGGGCAGAATTGCAAAGGATTAATATGGAGTCGGAATTCTCTTTATGCGGCGAGGGCATGATGAAACTCAGTTCTTTGGAATTGGACAAGCGTATCAGAAAATACTTTATCGCGTTACAGTCGCAAGATGCCCGGGATGAATATTATAGTATTTCTCCCCACGATTTGATTGAGGCCCAAACCCGTATCCGGACAGGTATCCAATTGGAGGACGGTAAGGCTAAAGACAAGCGGCTGACCACCTACCATACCGTGAAAGAAGGTCTGATATTTTATTCGTCTTTATCTTTTGACGCCAATCCGGTCCCATATTTGGAAGATTTGCACCTTATTGTTCGTTCGTTGGACAGGATTGGCGCAGGTATTCACCGGGGACGAGGAGAGGTGGAGACGCGGCTGCTGGTGGATGGCAGGGATATGGCTGATGTAAATAAAAGAAATAAAGAAGGTGAAACAGCATGTGGCGTTATAGCGTGATCCAAATTACCACCGAAGAACCCCTGAAAATCGGCGCTGGAGGCAGCAAGGCCAGTCAGACGGAGCCTTCCAAAGAGTATATTCCCGGTTCCACGCTCCGGGGGGCTGTTATAAGTCGGTTGGTGCGTGAGGGAACCTTTGAGCAGGAAAAGGAAACGATTTTGTTGAAGATGGCGTGTTACAACGCCTACCCTTATCGCAACAACAGACTGTATCTGCCCGTTCCCCGGCATCTGCGTATGGACAAGCATGATTGGAGGGAAAAGAAGGCGGCGTATGATGACAGGAGACAGGACCATAAGCCGTTGGTTGGGCTGACCGACCTGCTGGGTGCAGGGGAAGGTCAAGGTTCTAAAAATGCTCCGGCATATCGTTTTGTGACGTCAAGGGAGGAGGTGCTGGACGGCCAAAAGGAGCAGTATTTAGCCGGTGTGAAAGTAGCCAAAGAATACCGGCTGCATCACAGCAGCAGCAAAAATGTCCGTAAAGAGAAAAAAGAGAACTTATTTCGTTATCAGGCTATGGCGGCGGAACAGACTTTTCGCACGATTATCCGCTTCGCCCCTGAACTGCAGGAGACGATAGAGTCTGTGTTTCAACAGGAGCCCCAGGTGTATCTGGGAGGCTCCAGGAGTTCCGGATACGGATTGTGTCGATGGAAGTTATGCGGCGAGGTGCTGACGGATTACCGGGCGGCCAAGGAACTTCTAGGCCTGCCGGTCACGTTGTGCACGGAGTTTGACGGGAGAACAGGGGAAGAACTGAGGATTACTTGTTTGTCCGATGTTATTCTTCGCAATGACTACGGGCAGCCGGTGGATTTTATTCCGGAAAAAACGATTGCAGAAATCTGCGGACAAGAAGTCGTGTTAAAAGGGCGATGCGTACAGACAGGTCTCACAGAAGGTTATAATACTACCTGGCAGGCCTGGTATCCTAAAGAAACCACCCTCAAGGCAGGTTCGGTGCTGCAGTATACGTTTGCAGGGCAGATAAAGAGCGAAAAGGAATTGCAAAAAATTGCGGAAGCATTGGAAAGTCGGCTGCTGGGCAGCCGTAACCAGGATGGCTTAGGATGGATCGGTGTCAACCTTCCTTATCCGCAAAAGCTGCTGGTGGCAGAAGACAAGCGGCAGAAAAATGAGCGGCCGGAGGAGCCGCAGGACTTAAAGGAGTTGCGGCAGGAAGAAAAGATCGGGCAGGTAATGGACGTCCTTCTATCCGGTTTGGAAGGGGCAAAAGTCCGTTGGTTAAAAATGATTTGCAAAAAATCATGGGGGAAAAGCGAGCAAGAAGCCGACGCAAAAAAAATTATCATTTCCGAACAACTAAAGAAGGCGCATTATCGTCAGATGCGGCATCTGCTGGAAGCACCGCTGAAAAAACTCAAAAGCAATTTCGAGCCCGATGCTTATAAACCGGAGACTTCCGCACGTTTTTATAAAAATGACAATAGCCTGTGTTCCATTGCCAAGGCCAATTTTGAGACTATTATAAAATATTTGCACAGCGGCAAAAGCGATTTTCTGATTCAATATGCGAAGCACAAGTTGGATACTCGTCAAGGGCGTTTGTTTTATGCCGATGCTAAGTATCCCAAAAGACAACTTATCGCGGAATTGTTAGACATGGGATTATCCATTCGTATAGGGGGTAGGGTCAATGAACCAAAAGGTGATATATGATTTTTTGATCGAAGCCGTTTCTCCCCTTTATTTTGGTGACGGACAGAGCGGACAGGAGAGCCCGTTGTTCCAAAGCGACAAAGGCAGGTCGGTTATCCCGGGCAATGCCCTCGGAGGTGCGCTGCGGGAATATTTGAAACAAACCGGGGTGCCGGATAAAATCATTCTCAAATATATGGGGGGCGTTGAGCTGGGGGAAGAAGGCGAGGAGACCTTTGTGACCAGCGGCATCTATATTAGTGACGGGAAGATGACGAAAACCACCGGTTACTCCAGGAAAGAAGGCACGGCCGTCAATCCCGCCTACGGTGCGGCAGAAAAGCATAGCAAATATACCTTGGAACATCTGCCGGAGGAGACAAAAATTTTCTTTCGAATCGAAGGGGATGTACGGGACGACACGCAGGAAAACGATGAATTGTGTGCAGCCGAACTGGAGAAGATCATCGGTACTTGGGCCAAGGGCTTTGAGACCCAGCGCCTTGTGCTGGGCGGACAAAAGAGCAACGGTTTCGGACGATGCCGGTTAGAAAAACTGGAGAAAACGGTATTTCCGCTGGACAGCGGTGAATGTTTGAAACAATATATTTTTCGGTCGAGAGATCGAAAAGGGAAAGCGTTGGATTGGAAGGAATTGCTCTATTACGAGTCGGAGGACCGGTGCAGGGTGGTTTTTTCGATGGAAGGGGTGTTTCCTTACGGTGTTTATCAGAGTTTCGACGTTAAGAATGCCGACAATACAGGGGGTGCCGCAGCGAAGGATTCCAAAGGCAGACAACAGCTTACCGGTCTGCTCAAAAAGATGGGTCGCTATTTCATTCCTTCAACTAGTGTGAAAGGGCTGGTCAAAAACGAAATCCGACTGCTCTTGAGACGCATAAAGGACAAGGCGCTTGCGGACAAAAAGCTGGAGGAGCTGTTCGGCGGGGAAGCGGCACCGGGAAAAGTGGTGTTTTCCGACCTGCAGATTGAGGGGGGCCGGGAGGTTCAGGTTGAAAGATATGTAAAAAATGAACAGAAAAAATGGCAAGAGGAGCAGCGTGGGCCGATCTATGTCAAAATCGATCGTTTGACGGGCGGTGCTTACGCTTCCGCTCTTAAACACCAGCAGGAGATTCAGGGTAGAGCAAAAATCCGCTTTGAGCTGTCGGCGGACCAATACGGCGGCGATATAACCCCCTATATATTCCCCTTGATTTATGTATTGCGCAGAATCGGTACGGGTACGGTGCCGTTGGGTGGCAGAACGGTGATCGGGCTGGGTGGATTTTCGGCGCAAAAGGTGGAGGTCGCGGTAGGTAAAGACGGACTACGGACAATTGAGACGGGGGGGAATTTGTCGGAAGAGAACCGTAAGCAGCTGGAACAATGGTTTGAATCTTTTAAAAGGTGGTGTGACGGTGAATAGACTTCGGAGATTTGATATGGCAGCGACGGATATGGACGATTACTATTTTATTGCCCATTTGCTGGATCGTGTGCTGGTGGGCCGGGCGAAGGAATATCCCTATGAGGTATTATGGGAAGCCGTCGAACGTAATACGGTTTTGGAAGTCCATCTGTTTAATGAGCAAAAAGAAATCTTTGCGGTGCGGTGCCAAGACGAGCTGGTGTGCTATCAAACGCTGGAACACGAAGACAGGCAGGAGGACGGCGTTATCACCCGTTCTTATCGGCTGGCGGAGAATTTTATGAAAAAGGACGGGGCCGACGATTACGACACGCTGGAGGTCAAAGAATATATAGGCTACGATGAAGATCATCTGGCCTATGTGGAAAAGACGGTCCTGTACCGATTGAAAAAGGCAGGTGAATGAAAATGTCAAAGCATAAAGACGATGCTGTTTACGTCACCCTTCCCTATGATTTTGTGCCCTTTGCGAAAGACACTGTTTTTTCTTATACCCGTAAGAATATCCCCGGACATGACGGCAAAAGCGGGCTATCTGGGTGCCTCCATTATACCGTTAGGCCCTGTTCCGATTTGGCTGTGGAAGTCAGGGAAAAATGGGGAGGCGGTTATTTTATCGGTGGCAGCCAGATTCGGGGGAAGATACGGTCCAATCTGGAAATACTGAGCGCCGCTTATCAGGAGTTTATCAATCGCAGCCCCATGCTCTACCGGGACTTTCGCTCACATTTCTATAAAGAAAGAATGGAATTGAAAAAAGGGATAGAACGGGCGGTTCGGGTCGGTTTTTTGAAGAAGGTGGGAGACGAGTTTTATGTGGTTCCGGCCCGGACAATAAAAACGAATCATCCAGAGGACAAAAACTTTCTGTCCATCAAAGAACACCGGCTGGTAAAGATGGGGTTAAAGGAGGAACTCCGCATTTTTAAATGGAGTCATACAAAAATAGAAGAATTTGACAAACTCCAAAAAGATATCCTGGAGAAGACAAAGAAGATTAAAGCACAGCGGGAGAAGCTAAAAGATAAATTAAGTCAGATACAGAATCAAATATCGAATATTTTTTGTACAAAGTATAATTTTAAGAGAAATTTAGACCCTATCTACAAGAATGCTGAAAAAACGAATAGGAGCTACGAGTCTTCTCTTGAGACTATCAAGGACAATTTATGGGAGGATATCAAAAAAATCATTCCCTCTGATGATGAAGAGGTGACTAAACTCTATCGGTTAACTGTTGAACGGTGGCAGCGGAAAGCAGAAATATATATAAAATATGGCTTGCTGGAAACAAAAAGCGAGTTTCCTCCTTACCAAAGAAATATATTTTATAAAGGGGATGCCGGGCAAGGCATTGAGAAGATGACCTTTACTCCTTCGAAAGAGACGCCCAATAAAGCTTATATATTTAACTCGAACAATGTGCGTTCCAAGCGGAGCCATTATTTTGTGCTGGGACCGGAGCCGAGGATTGCAGAATATCCGGTACCCCAGTCGGTGATAGACGGCTACAGGCAATATTTAAAAAAATTCCATACCGGTGACAAGAAAAAGTATGATATTTTTGATAACTATGAAGAACTTGAAAAAGAGATCAAGGAAAAACTTGAAGAAGAGAGCAAGAGCTTTGACGGGATTATCGTATTTTTTCGGCATTCAAAAGCGTCCGGTAAAGAAGAATTGTATATCGGGCGTACGCCTTACTTTAAGATTCCTTACAGGCATCAGCTGACACAGCTATTAAAGAGGGAAGAAAAAGACGGAGTGGATTATGCCGGAGCTCTATTCGGTTTTATTCCCGAGGAGCAAGGTGGAGACGGCGAGTCTAAGATGGCCTATAAGTCCCGGTTGCGTTTCGGCCCGGTGGATATTGTCGGCAATCCGAAGATCTATTGCAGGGAATTGCTGCTGCCCACTCCCTTTGCCTCCAGCAGTGCCATGTATCTTCAACAGGAAGACAAGGGAAAGCTGCAGACCTATGAACAAGAGAAAGAGCCTCAGTTAAACGGTTATAAATATTATCATATTTTGAAAGAAAGCCTTATACCTAAAGCGCAGGATAAATCGGGAGAAAACATGTTAAGCGCCAAAAAAATCATCGGGCACAACAGTATTACATGCTTGAAGGGGAAAATCGAGTTCCGCAATTTGACAAGTGCCGAACTGGGTCTGCTGCTGCTTAGCGTAGACGTAAGACAATTGCTGAAATCCGAAAAATACAAGGAGATTGCAGACAAATACCGAGACAAGCTGGAGCAAACCTATGACTTGATAGGAGGCGCCAAACCCTACGGATATGGAAAAGTAAAAATTGATATTCAGAGCCTGGAGATTGAAAAGGGAGAGACCGATTTTGCGTCGTTGGTTTTAGAGCCGATGGAGCCAATAAAAGCATGGCAAGAATATATTGACGCCTATATTACGGAGATGGGGAAAGAAGAATATTTTGATAACGTGCATTTCGAACGATACATTCAAAGTAAGCTGGAAATCGATCTTTCCAAGGCCGGCCCCAAGCATATCAACTGGGAAATCAAATTAGGAAAAGGTTACAATAGCAGGTGCCGACTGCGAAGAAATTTCTTTAACCAAAGTTTCTGAGAGGCCTCCCGGAAGAAAACGCCCCAAGATTTAAAATAAAGATATCGCACTTTAAGCCTGAATTGATATTTAAACAAAAAACGTAAAACCATCGTTGTTTGTTTAAATGTATGTAGGTGTAAAGTGCGATATCTTTATCCAATTCATCAGTCTATTTCAACACATTGCTTTATCCGAGTACCTTTTGTTTTTTGGCCCTTATAAATAAAAACTGGGGTTTTCTTGCTAATCTATCATAGATGTTTGGGTGTTTTGCTTTGAGTTGTTTTACTGGCATAGGTTCCAGCAGTTTCTCTATTGTAAATCCCGCATCAATAACAGACGCTATGATAGCATTTAAAGGCCTTCTATAGAATTGTACTTTAACCGTTCCGTTGTTCGTTTGCCATTCATCGTTTATTAACTCATTCAAGAAATAATTTTCTTTTTTGAATGCCGTAAAGTCCATAAAAGGGTGATGAACGGAAAAAACAAGATATCCTTCGTCTTTTAGTATTCTATTAAACTCACTCATTACCATTTCCCAACTTTTTAAATAATGAAGCGTTAGAGATGATAAAACAACATCCAGTGAGTTGTCTGCAATAATGGTTAGGGGTTCATTTAGGTCGGCCCGTACAACGTTAGCACCATTGCCGACTCTTTTCCTGGTCATTTCTATCATTTGCGGGCTGAAATCCATTGCTGTAACATTGGCACCGTTATCCAAAAGCCATTTAGTATACCAGCCTGCTGCACATGCTGCGTCTAAAACATGTTTTCCTTTGACGTCCGGGAGCAGTGATATTGTTGCAGGCCTCTCATAATACGCATTGAATGGCTTTGTATCAACATATTTTAAATAATACTCAGCCATTTCCTCATAGGCATTAAGGGAAACAGAGTCTTTGTT
>JAKSBV010000275.1 GCA_022360955.1 Bacillota bacterium | reverse complement strand
CTCTCCCTTTACTTCCAGCTTCTAACTTCCAACTTCCGGCTTCTCTCACTCTCTCACATTCCCCCCTTAGGGAACCCACTTGTAAGGCCGCATGCAACGGATAGCAAGCCCCGAGGCATTATTAAACAAAGCGGTATCAAATGATCCGGGAACTAATCTAAAGCTTATAGAAATATTAGCATTAGCGTGCGCAGAAGAAGCCCAATAATGTCCCGAAATAGTTCCCGTATAAGTTCCCGTGCCAGGACCTAAATAAGATGCGTAATTTAATTTTAAGCCCGAAGAAAAAGCATCATCCGGAAAGGTAGACCACCCACTGGAAACATTTGTCCACTCTGCAAAGGTGGGGATATACCATTGTTCGCCCAACAACCTGGTACACGGGTCATTTTCCCTGCTCCATGGACCAGTTTCAAAAATTGGACTAATCCATGGGGTATTGGGCGTTCGGGTGGTGCCGTTCACATCATAGCCCTGCTTGTGGTTAAACTGCCAATACCAACCACGGGTAAAATACGAATTATCTGTCGCGGAAGTGGGTATTGCGGAAGCTCCCAGGTTTCTGGTAATCCAACAGGTGGTGTCCGATCCAATGATTACTTCTGCCACATTGTAGAAAAGTTTAACCGTAAACGGTGAAAAATCGTCAGCTACATGGTGAACCGTTATGATATTCGGGCAATAGCCCGATTCGCAGGGGTCGGTCTGCCCATGGGCTTGTAAACCAACCATCCATAAAATTGAAAAAAGAAAAACTGTTCTTTTCATCGGTTTTAACTTTTTATTTGCTGTTTTCTTTATCCTTGCTATTTGTCTCTAATGTCTTGTGTCTCTATTTTCAGTTTTCGTGTTCTTGTTCCGTTTTCCTGCGCTTAGCAGATTGAAACTGCTTAGCGCGTCTCACTCTCTGCGCTCTCCCTTTACTTCCAGCTTCTAACTTCCAACTTCCGGCTTCTCTCACCTTCTCACATTCCCCCTTTAGGGAACCCACTTGTAAGGCCGCATGCAACGGATAGAAGCCCCCAAAGCATTGTCAAACAAAGCGGTACCAAATAATCCGGGTTCTAGTCTAAAGCCCCAAGAAATATCAGGACCAGAGTTCCCACTAGAAGACCAATAAAAT
>JAKSBV010000398.1 GCA_022360955.1 Bacillota bacterium | reverse complement strand
TTTATAATCTGGAGGTATGTCCGATGAATGCGCTTGAAGTTAAGGACGTTTCCTTTCGGTATCCGATTGGTGACGAAAACGTACTGGAGAATATTTCATTTTCGGTTAAGCCGGGTGAATTTGTGGCGATTTTAGGGGCCAATGGTGTGGGGAAGACAACCCTGTGTAATATTTTAAGGGGGTTTATTCCGCGCTTTCATGTTGGAGGTGATTTTGCGGGCAGGGTTATGGTTGAAGAAAAGGATATTGCTGATTTGACCATGGCTGAGTTAGCACTTAAAATAGGTTTTGTTTTTCAAAATCCGTTTATTCAGAACAGCGGGGTCAAAAAAACTGTCCGGGAAGAAGTCGCTTTTGGCCTGGAGAATCTCGGTACACCGAAAGATGAGATGAAATCCCGGGTTGATCAAATGATTGCTCTGTTAAAGATCGATGACCTAAAAGATAAACACCCGGCTGAGTTATCGGGTGGTCAGCGGCAAAGAGTGGCTTTAGCATCGGTTTTGGTGATGAATCCCCATATTTTAATCATTGATGAGCCTACTTCCCAATTAGACCCTTTGGGGACAGAAGAAGTTTTTGAGATCATTAAAATAATGAAGGAACAAAATAAAACGATTATTTTGGTTGAACACAAAATTGATTTGATTAGTGAATATGCCGATCGGGTGCTGCTCCTGAATAATAAACAGCTAATCTTAGATGACACAGTAGAAAAGGTTTTATCAAAACCAGGTGTTCGGGACTATGGGATTAATATCCCGCGCGTGACCCAGGTAGCAATGAGCTATCAACAACAAAAAAATAAGCAACTGGATTATCTCCCGGTCAAGATTGAGCAGGCCCGGGAGTTATTTAAAAAATATATTTAGGAAGAGGGATCTTATGGAAGGCATCAAGCTCGAAAAGGTGACATATACTTATCCCAACGGATATACAGCGGTTGAAGATGTATCATTAACTATTTCGTCGGGTGAGAGTGTGGCGATTATTGGACAAAACGGGGCTGGGAAAACAACTATGGTCAAACTCTTTAATGCCTTATTGCGACCTAGCTCCGGTTCGATTATAGTTGATGGTGTTGATATCGCCGGACTTACTACTGCTGAGACATCAAAGAAAGTAGGTTATGTCTTTCAAAATCCTGGTGATCAAATCTTTAATAATACGGTTTATAACGAGATCGCCTATAGTTTAAGGTATAATAAATTACCGGAAAAAGAAGTTGAGCAATTGGTGATGGATGCGGCTGAACTCTGTGGTATTGTTAAATACCTGGCGGTCAATCCCTATGATTTACCTTTTTCATTGCGCAAATTTGTGACGATTGCGGTAGTGATTGTGCTGGGCTCCGATTATGTTATTCTGGATGAGCCGACAGCCGGTCAAGATTATAACGGATTGAACCGGCAAAAAAAGATTATCGAGGAATTAATTAAACGGAAGAGGAAGGTAATTACCATTACCCATGATATGGAATTTGTTACCGAGAACTTTAAACGAATTATCGTGATGGCGAATAAGAAGGTGGTGGCCAGCGGCAGCAAAGAAGATATCTTCTGGAATTTTGATATTCTGGAGAAAAGCTCCTTAAAACAACCGATTATAGCTCAATTAGCCCGGCAATTAGGCCTGCCCGGTCGGATCATCACCATTGAAGATTTTGTCGATCAAATGAAGTGAATGCCGTTATCTGGCCCTAAATAAAAAAGAGGGTTTTTTCTTAATGGCTGGTATAATAAATATAGAAAGGATCAATAAAAAAATAGTATTTAGGGGGAAAATGATGCGGATTGATTGTGCCAGTAATATTATCTCCGGTTTTTTAGAAGATGAAATCAAGCAAGGAACCATTCCCGGAGCAGTACTGGGGATAATAAAGAAAAATGAGGTTATTATGGCCAAGGCCTTTGGTTATGCCCAGGTGGAGCCGGTATGCCGGAAAATGTCGGTCGATACCATCTTTGACCTGGCTTCTTTAACCAAGGTAATCGCTACGACAACTGCGGTTATGCAATTGATTGAACAAGGGAAGATAAACCTCTGGGATTATTTAAAAGAGTTTTTCCCGGAACTACCTACGGACAAAGAAGCGATAACCGTTTTTCACTTGCTGACTCATAGCTCCGGATTTCAGGCGATTGTCCGTCTTTGGGATCAAGACCTTACACCGGAAAAGAAGATCGCTTATATCCTGAATTTACCGTTAGAATATCCTAGCGGGGAGAAGGTCGTCTATAGTGACCCTAATTTTATTTTGCTGGGTGAACTGGTAAAAAGGGTGAGTGGGAGCAGTCTGGATCTTTATTGCCATGACCATATTTTTCAACCCCTGGGGATGAATTGGACGGCCTTTAATCCAATCGATAACCTGAGAGTTGAAGTAACTGATCTGGCCGCTACCGAACGGTGTCAGTGGCGAAAGGAAATCCTGGTCGGGAAGGTCCATGATGAAAATTGTGCTTCGATGAACGGTGTTAGCGGCCATGCCGGTCTTTTCTCTAATATAAAGGATTTAATGGCTTTTGGGATGATGTTATTAAATAAAGGGAGATATCAGGGAGCCAGGGTTCTTCATGACAAAACAATTGACTTAATGACCAGAGACTGGACGGCTATGTTAGCAACCCACCGCTGTCTTGGTTGGGATCAGAGCAACAACTACCGTTCTTCCGGCGGTGTTCTTTTATCTCCCGCGGCTTACGGTCATACCGGGTTTACCGGAACCTCGCTCTGGATTGACCCGCAAGCCAAACTGGGGGTTATTTTTCTGTCCAATCGGGTGCATCCCAGCCGGGAAAATACGCAGATCATTACGCTCCGTCCCCGTTTACATAACCTGATTGTAGCCAATCTTTGTTAATAATTAAAGAATGAGCGCAGCAATTGAGCATATATATAGAAAAAAGGGGTTGTAAAGAATGACAATGAATAATTGGATCTTAGTGATCTTTATTGTGCTTGCACTGGCAAATCTCTATTATGAGAAAAAAGGGGTGGTCAAAGGCCGTTATTTTACTAAACCTTTTTTAATCCCTCTTTTACTGGTTTATTATCTAAGTGCGGTGGAAAACCCGCAATACTTAATTATTTTTGCCCTCATTTTTGGATTTTTAGGTGACCTTTTTCTGATGATCCCGGGCAATCAGAATTTTTTTATCAGTGGATTGTCATCATTTTTAATTGGTCATGTTTTTTATATAATTGCCTTTTTTCAGCAGGGGATCTCCCTCTGGTTGATTTTACCGTACCTGATTTACCTGATTTATTTAAATAAGAGTTTTTTTTCCTTTGTGTCGGAGATGAAAATTCCGGTGTTGATCTATACAACGGTAATTATGTTGATGAGTTTAAGTGCTTTATCCCGAATAACGACGACCAGTGGATGGGCCTTTTTGCTACCGTTTGCCGGGTCGGTTTTCTTTATTATTTCCGACCATATTTTAGCCTATAGTAAGTTCAAAACGGTCGTTAAGCACGAAGGAATCTATGTCATGTCTACTTATATTCTCGCTCAGTTTTTAATTGTCTGGGGATTAACAATATAACAGCGCAAACTATTATTTTTGATTTTTTCCAAAAACCACCGGCCGGTGGTTTTTTAAAATTTGACAAAAATAATAAATTATTATATTCTACATTATAGGACTAATGCAGCGAAGAAGTGGTGATGTAATGAAAATATTAACAGCAGGATTAAAACCAATTTATATGCAGATCGCCGCCGGAATTGAGGACGATATCCTCAATGGGATTTTAAAGGCGGGGGAACAGGCTTATTCCCAGTATCAACTGGCCCGGGAGTTCGGGATCAACCCGGCCACAGCGGCCAAAGGGCTTAATCTGTTGCTGCAAGCCGGTATTTTATTTAAGAAGAGGGGAATCGGGATGTTTGTAACTGAAGAGGCTGCTGGAATCATCAAAGAAAGGAGGAAAGAGGAGTTCTTTTCCACCGTTTTAAAGGAAATGTTGCTCGAAGCCGATAAACTAAAGATCAGTAAAAAGGAAATAATCGATAAAATTAATATGGTGGAAGAGTGAGCGCTTTTACATGTATAGAAAAGGAGTGATATTATGACTGAGATTATTTTTAAGGACTTGACCAAGAGATTTCGGCATACCACTGCCCTTAGTCATATTTCTCTATCCCTGGGCGGTAATAAGATTATCGGGCTGATCGGTCGGAATGGTTCCGGCAAGACAACTTTTTTAAAGACAATTGCCGGGCACTTAAAAGCTAGTTCGGGAGAAATTATCGTCAATGGCCAAAACCCTTTTAATAACTTGAATATCCAGTCAGAACTATGTTTTATTCAGGATGAAACAAATTATCCGGACGAACTGAAAGTGATTGAGCTGGTCAGATTGGCCGCAATCTATTATAAAAATTGGGATGCCGAGCTGGCGGCCGATTTATTAAAGGAATTTAAGCTGGAGGGTAAGAAAAACTATGAAGACCTTTCCCGGGGGATGAAAAGTATAGTCCATGTAGTAATTGGTCTGGCCAGTCGAGCCCCTTTAACTATCTACGATGAACCGACACTGGGACTGGATGCGGCTGTCCGGAAAAGGTTTTATTCGCTTTTGTTGGAGGATTATAGTCACCACCCCCGGAATATTATTATATCGAGCCATCTGATTAATGAGGCCGAGAATCTGATGGAAGAAGTGGTGATTATTAAGGAGGGCCGATTATTATTGCAGCAAAAGATCGAGGAATTACAGCAATATGCCGTATATTTGAACGGCAGAAAAGAAGTGGTAGAACCGTTGCTTGAACAGAAAGAACTTTATGAGCAAAAAAGCCTGGGTCGGAGTTTAATTGCTGTTGTCAAAAATGACCTGACCAGTGCTGACCGGGACTATATCCGGGAAAATGATATAGACATCAGTAGTGTGCCGTTACAGGAGCTATTTATCTATCTTACCGGTCCGGAGGGGGAAGAATACGATGAGATGGCTTAGTTTAAACCAAAATGAGCTCAGGTCTTTGCGGGGTACGATCTATTATGCCCTATTGTATATAAGAGAGATCGCGTTTTATTTCCTGATCATCATCGGCGTTGCCACGTTGATCGGGTCATTCTCTTTAGTTTACATGGTAGTAACTGATCAAGATTTATATCTATATTCCAGAGTGCTTAATACGGCAGTATTGGCCGCGTTGATTATGATAATTATCATCGGGGTTCAGACCAGCAGCAAAAAAGAACTAAGGTTGGCTTTTATTTTCCCGACCGATAAAAAAATCTATGTCCTTGGTAATCTTATCGGGACGGTTATTAACATTTCTTTATTACTATTGATGGCATCATTGTTATTGATAGTGGAAATACTGGTAGTTAAAGTAATTAGCATTTTTAATCCCGGTCTTTTCTTTACCAGTAGTATTACTCCGGCTAATTATCTAATCGGATTCTGGTTAGCGCTGACCTTGTTGAGCGTAATTTACTCTTTATCTTTTTGCCTGTTGGCGGGTAAAAACAAGAAATTACTGTTGTTGATCTTAGTTGCGCTCACAACACTCTCTTTCTCTTTTCCCTTGATCCGACAGGGACTATGGAATTTTGTCTTGTTTTTTATTAGGCCGGAATCAGTGCTGCTATTTTCGCTCAAGGCCTGGCTGTTGGTCTTTGTTCTGAATATATTGGGCTATATGCTCATTAAGAACCGGGAGGTGATCTAATGGCTCAACGAAGATGGTGGGTGCTCCCGCTGATGCTCTTTTTTGTTGTCATCGTAGTTATCTCGCTCTTTCAGCCGGAGCACGACTATACCGAGATGGTGATTAACCGGGAAGAGCCCCTGGAGCTGGAATTAGCAGGGATTGATGTTGAGCTGACCGGCTGGGAAAGGGATTTTGTCCAGATCACCAAACCTGAATTTTCCTTCCGGGGTACCAGCTTTAACATCAATCAGACCGAACAAATACGAGTCTTCCGCTTAGCCCAAGTCGGTAATAAAATATCTTTAACCGAAAAGACTACTCCCCTGCGCATCTTCTATCAAGTCGATAACTGGCTAACTTTAGATATATTTAGGCAACACCGCTATGAGCTATCAGACTGGTTTCTACCCCATTCCGCTCGGAGTCTGCTGATTAAAGTACCGTTCAAAACCACTGTTATTTTGAATGGGGAGGTACGGCAGATAAATCAGGATTAGAACAAGGTAAAATAAAGTGATTCAACCGGCAAAAATTAACAACAAAATATTTTCGTTCTAACCACAAGGGAAATTTAACTCCTAATTTGTGGTTTTTTTCTTGACAAAGAGACTTGATTATTATATACTACATTATAGCACTAATGCAGCGGAGAAGTGATGATGCGATGAAAATATTAACAGCAGGGTTAAAACCAATTTATAGGCAGATCGCCGCCGGAATTGAGGACGATATCCTCAATGAGGTTTTAAAGCCGTATGAACAGGCTTATTCCCAGTATCAAATGGCCCGGGAATTCGGGATCAACCCGGCCACAGCGTCCAAAGGGCTAAATCTGTTGCTGGAAGCCGGTATTTTATTTAAGAAGAGGGGAATTGGGATGTTTGTAACTGAAGAGGCTGCTGGAATCATCAAGGAAAGGAGGAAGGAGGAGTTCTTTTCCACGGTTTTAAAGGAGCTGTTGCTCGAAGCGAATAAACTAAAGATCAGTAAAAAGGAAATAATCAAAAAAATTAATATGGCCGGAGAGTGAACACTTTTACATGTATAGAAAAGGAGTGATATTATGGCTGATATTAAAATTAAGGATTTGACCAAGAAATTTCGTCAGACCATTGCCCTTAATCATATTTCTCTATCCCTGGGCGGCAATAAGATTATCGGTTTGATCGGTCGGAATGGTTCCGGCAAGACAACTTTTTTAAAGACAATTGCCGGGCACTTAAAAGCTAGTTCGGGAGAAATTACCGTCAATGATCAAAACCCTTTTGATAACCTGAGTATCCAGTCAGATCTCTGTTTCATTCCGGATGAAGTAAATTATCACTGGTCAGAGCTAAAGGTTAATGAGCTGTTTAAGTTGGCTTCAATCTTTTATAAAAATTGGGATGCTGAACTGGCGGCCGAGTTATTAAAGGAATTTAAGCTGGAGGGCAAGAAAAACTATGACGACCTTTCCCGGGGGATGAAAAGCATGATCAATGTGGTGATTGGCCTGGCCAGTCAGGCCCCCTTAACCATCTATGATGAGCCGACTCTGGGGCTGGATGCCGTTATGAGGAAAAGGTTTTACTCACACTTACTTGATGATTATAATCAACACCCCCGGAATATTATTATATCGAGCCATCTGATTAATGAGGCCGAGAATCTGATGGAAGAAGTGTTGATTATTAAGCAAGGTGAAATAATATTGTATAAAAAGATCGAGGATTTACGGCAATATGCGGTGAACTTAAATGGAAGAGAGGAAGTAGTACAGCCGTTGCTTGAAAAGAAAGAGGTATATGAGCAGCGAAGACTGGGCCGGAGTTTGATTGCTGCTGTCAAAAATGACCTGACCAGTGCTGACCGGGACTATATCAGGGAAAATGATCTAGATATCAGTTATGTTCCGCTACAGGAGCTATTTATCTATCTTACCGGTCAAGAGGGGGAAGAAAATGAGAAGGTTTAGCTTAAACAAAAATGATGTCATCAGGTCCTTGCGGGGTACGATCTATTATTCCATATTGGATTTAAAGGAGATCGCTTTTTATTTCCTGATCATCATCGGAGTTTCCCTGTTGGTCTCGGTGATCGGTTTAGTTGTCTCAGTAATAAATAATAAAAATTCAAGTGTATATTCCGGTACGCTCAATATGGGGGCATTGGCGGCGGTGATTATGGTAATCATCATCGGGGTCCAGATGACTACCAAAAAAGAACTAAGATCAAGCTTTATTTTCCCCACCAATAAAAAGACCTATGTCCTTGGTAATTTTATCGGGATGGTTATTAACATTTCTTTATTAATGCTAATCGCATCATTGTTTTTGGTAATGGAAATGTTGGTGATTAAGACTATTAGCAATTTTAATGCTGACTTTTTCTTTACCAGCAACATTACCCCGGCTAATTATCTAATTGGATTCTGGCTATTGTTGACCGTGCTGATTATTATTTACTCCTTATCTTTTTGTCTGTTGGCGGTTAAAAACAAGAAATTACTGGTGCTGATTGTAGTATTTATTTTGGCGCTCGCTGTCTTTTTGCCGGTGATCTGGCAGGGATTATGGAGTTTTGTCTTGTTTTTTGTTAGGCCGGAATCAGTACTGCTATTTTCGCTCAAGGGCTGGCTATTGGCCTTTGTTTTGAATATATTGGGCTATATGCTCATTAAGCAGCGGGAGGTGTTCTAATGGAGATTAGAAGATTATGGGTAGTCGCGCTTGTGCTCTTTTTTTCTGTTTTAGGGATTATCTATATATTTCAGCCGGAGACGGACTATAATAAAATCACCATTAACCAGGAGCAACCCCTGGAATTTGATTTAAAGGGGATTGATGTGGAGGTGACCAGCTGGGAAAGGGATTTTGTCCAGATCACAAAAAGTAATAGTTCCTTTGGAGGTGCTAGCTCTTACAGCATTTCAAATCAAATAAAAGTTTCCAGGCTAGTACAAGAGGGTAATAAAATAACTTTAACCGAAAACACCGCACCCTTCAGGTTTTTCTATCAAGTGGATAACTGGTTGGCTTTAGCTATATTTGACAGATACAAAAAGAGGATATCATTCTGGTTTAGACCCCAGTCCGATGTGAAGAGTCTGGTGGTCAAAGTCCCGCTCAACACCACTGTTAATTTAAATGGGGAGATAGTGCAACCGGAAAAAAATTAAATTGTCGTTTTTTCTTGACAAAGAGACTTGATTATTATATACTACATTATAGTACTAATGCAGTAAAGTTGCAGTGATGCAATGGAATATTAATAAAACTTAATATACTGCATGGGAGAATAAGACTAGATGAGGAGGCAAGTGATGAAGGTTTTAGAAATTGATAATGTGTTTAAAAACTATGGAGCAATCAAAGCAGTAAGGGGAGTCAGCTTTGATCTTGAGGCCGGAGAGATTTACGGACTTTTAGGACCCAATGGTGCCGGAAAATCAACCTTGATTAACATGATCTGTGGACTATTAAATATTAGCCAGGGTGAGATCCGACTTTTTGGGGAAAGGGTGGGACGGAGTAATGCTAAAATAAAATCGAAATTGGGTTTAGTGCCACAGGATATAGCAGTATATAATAACTTGACTGCTGCTGATAACATTAAGTTTTTCTGTGGCCTCCACGGGTACAGAGGAAAAGATTTAAAGGAGAGAAGCGAAAAAGCCCTGGCCTATGTCGGGCTGTTAGATAAAGCCGATACACTGCCAGTTACGTTCTCGGGGGGGATGAAAAGGAGGTTGAATATTGCCTGTGCGATTGCCCATACTCCCAAGTTGATTATCCTGGACGAACCGACTGTTGGGATCGATCCCCAATCCAGAAATCATATTCTGGAATCAATTAAAAAATTAAATGAAAAGGGGGCGACAATTATCTATACCTCTCACTATATGGAAGAGGTTGAGGCAATTTGCTCCAGGGTGGGAGTAATTGATCACGGTAAATTAATTGCCATGGGTACGAAAGAAGAGCTGAAAGATGCGGTCAGTAATATTAATCGAATAATCGTCACCCTGGAAGAACAGACAGCGGTCGACATAAAAGGTCTAAAGGAAATCGCCGGAATTGTTCAAACCTATTATGAAGAAGGAGTAATTACCATCGAAGCCGAGCAAGCGGCTAATAATTTTGACCAAATTATTTTATATTTAACGGAAAAGAAGATGAGGATTAAGAATATTGAGCAGAAAAAACCCAGTTTGGAAACTGTATTCATGGCACTGACCGGAAGAACTTTAAGGGATTAGGAGGCTTTTATGTTAAGGATTATTCTCAAGGATTTAAAAACATTTTTTGGTGATAAAACGGTCTTATTTTGGAGTTTCATCTTGCCGATTGCTTTAACCCTTTTTTTGGGAAATGCTCTGACCATTATCTTTCCGAGTGTTGATAATCTCAATACCTTTTTCCGGGATGTTAAAATTGAATACGTCAGTGATGGCGGTCAATTTTTAACGGAAACATTTACCGTATTTTTAAAGAAAATGGAACAAGAAATCGGGCTAAGCTATCGAAAAAGCCCGACTATCAATAAGAGTATTGACCGGGTTAGAAAGCGAGAAATTAACTTAGCGGTGGAAATAGACTCAGATAATGTCTTTACGATTACTAAAAACCGAGAGTTTAAAAGTGAACTGGCCGAAAATCTTATATTTGGTTTTCTGGAAAAATACCAGTTAATGGAGACGGTGAGTCGAAAAGGCAAGGGAGCCTTGACTCAGGAGGTATTAGCCGAGCTGGATAGTAATAATAACTATTTGGCAATTACCAGTTTGAATCGAGAAAAAAGGGATAGCTCAGCCCTTGATTATTTTGGCATCGTCAATGTATTTGCCTTTGTTTTCTGGACGCTGGCGATAGTGATTCCGCTTTTTAACAGTGAGGTTAAAGCTGGACTGTTCGGCCGACTCAGGATTTCCGGGATTAGTAAAAGCAGTTATTTGTTTAGTAAGTTGATTAGCATAAGTATCTTTTTGGTAGTAGTTACGCTGGCGATCTTTGTTTTTAATGTTTTAGTTTTTAAGGTCTATCTCGGGAACAGCCTGATGTTGCTAATCCCTCTCTTGCTAAGTACGGTTATCCTGGCCGCGGCAATCGGTGTTTTAATTATCGCCTGGTTTACTAAGCTCGAAGAAGGTGGGGCTTTACTGGACTTAGTAACACCGATCGTTGTCTTTTTAGGTGGCGGGTTTTTACCGATCTTGGATTTTAGCAGTGAGGCCGGTTTAAATGCGATCGGCCGCTACACGCCGCTTTTTGTCCAAAACCGGGCGGCCTTTGGCTTGATCAATGGGGGGAATTTTAGTATAGCTAGCGGGGCCTTTCAATATAATCTTACTTGGACGATAATCCTGATTGTTATAGCGATAATAGTATTTAACCGAAAGGAGTAGAAAAAATGGTGGCATTTAAATTGGCAATTAATAATTTAAAAAGGTTTTCCCGGGAAAATAACGCTGTCTGGTTCTTTTTATTTCTGCCGGTAGTGATTCTGACGGTAGTAATACTCTATTTCAATTTCGACGGTGGTAGGATAACGGTGATGGTGGCCGATCAGACCAATACTCGATTAACCCACCGGTATATTGATTATTTAAAGGAAAATAAACAGCTGAGCGTACAACTGGTAACTGTCGTTGAAGACCAGCAGCAAATTGACCCTCAAAGAAAGGCTTATACTGAAGAATATATTCACCAGTTAATCAAAGAACTCAGGGTTAATACTTTTATTAAAATACCGGCCGATTTTGAAGAAAAGTTCCTGGGATTGGAGGAAATTCAGCTAACCGCTTTTGCTTTGCAGGATTCGCAAGCCCAGCAAACCATTAGTAGAATTAATGACAATTATTTTACTAACCTCAAAGCCCTGTACCTTGGTTCCGGGCAGGATCTTGAACAGTTTTATCTTTTGCTGGAGGAGTTTGAGCAAAGGGATTTAAAAGTAAGGTCACAGTATACCGGTCAAAGTAAAAAGCCTTATAGTATCAGCTTTGGGTTGGGCATATTGATCTATTTTATCCTCCTGGCCAGTTTTAAAATCTGTAAATTCGCCATCGAAGATAAAACCAGCCGGGTCTATTACCGCATATTTACGATGCCGGTGCGAGCAAGGGATTATATTTTAGGCTATATTATTTCGACTTTTGCGATCGTATTGGTCCAGATCGGGCTTAGTGTATTAGCCTTAGTGCTGTTAACCAAGGGGAGTATTCCTGTGGTCGAGACAGTCATTACCTTATCGATCTTTTCGATCGGCTCAATTGCCATCTCGCTTCTGATCATTGCTGTGGTCAACAAAGAGAGTACCATCGAGATTTTTACCAGTGGGGTGGTGATGTTTTCCTCAATGTTAGCCGGTGTATTCTGGCCGATTGATATTATGCCGGATTTCATGGTAAGATTGGCCCGCTTATTTCCGCAGTTCTGGACATTAGATCTAATCCAATACCTGTTTTACGGGGGGAGTATTTGGGACAAAAAACTAAATTTAGTAATTTTGATCGGTATGATTGGGTTTTTCCTGGTGACGGCGATCTACTTCAGCCGGATTAATGATGATATAAGGGATTTGACATAAAAATTCTGCCGGGTTATAATCCCATATTTGACAGTTGGAGAAAACTAAAATCCTGTAAAAGCTTGAAATAAAAGCCTTTGCAGGATTTGTTAGTGTTGATAAGCTTTATCTATCATTTCATCAAGTGTAGTAATATTATAGGTTTTTTCGCTGCCGGGAAGCTTCCAACCATCTGGAAAAAAAGCCTATCTTTATCATTAAACTTTCAATTAGCGTTAGAAGCCAGCCCTGCATCTGTGCATACAATAAACTTAGAAAGCGCAAAATCAGCAATAGGGGTTTTAAAGTCAGTTGCTCATTGGTATTTCCACGAAATTCATGAATTATTCAACTGTCAAAGACCCGACGGATTAATGATGATTTAAGGGATTTGACGTAAAAATATTGCCGGGTTATAATATATAGAGAAAAAAGGTATTTCAGGAAGAACTCTGCTAGATTTGTTTTCCTTATATTAATAATAATACTTTTCTAATTCTTCGATTAACGGTCTTTATCTGACTTGTCAGATAGACCATTCACCTCCCCGTGGTTTGTAGTTTACTGAATCCCTCTACATATATTTTAATAAAAATAAGCTCAAGGCCCAAAACAAATTTATATTTAGTTTTGTGCCTTGAGCAAAGCGAAAGGAATGACTATTAATGATGATTAATATAATCCGTAAAGCCACTGGTCTTTTAATAGCGAGCCCCTTGTGCATAATTGCCAAAACACTGTCTATGTTTGTCGGTAAGCAGAGAGCTATAGAACTTTCGTAGGACCATCGGTGACCACTGTAGTGAAAATAATAGCTGAAGTATCCCTCATACCCAAAATTCATCACCCAGTGGAGTTTGGTACATTTGTTAAGAAGATGAAAAGTAATATACATAATCTCCGGCTACTTTACGATATCTCTGTTGAG
This sequence comes from Bacillota bacterium, assembly GCA_022360955.1. Lineage (GTDB taxonomy): Bacteria > Bacillota > Clostridia > SK-Y3 > SK-Y3 > JAKSBV01. Next base: position 18,712 of record JAKSBV010000398.1, on the reverse strand, counting down.
TATGAAGATAAGGATACTATCGTTTTAAATTTTAAAAATTGTCCTCATTGCGAGGCATTTTGCTCTTTGGGTATGCCTGAATTTGGTCCCTATGCATGTGATAGTGATTGGGTCATTGCTCAGAAAAACGCTGAGATGTGGTCCTTCGAAAGAAGCCACCAGATCGGCACTGGTGATACGTATTGCAACCATACATATAAGAGGAATCCGTTTTGAACTTTACTCTTATCTCATTACCTATTGTTCAAATGGCCTGTCCTCAAATGAGAAACCACATAGTTAAAATTAAAGTCTTTTTACCTTATCACTTAAGTTTTGAAACTCACGACCTCAATCCTCAATACAAACGCAAACCTCCCTTATATAATCTATCGAAGGTTAAAAAACCAGACTAATTATTATTTAAGATTTTTTTGGTTAAAGAAATATTGACTACATGTACGCAAGTATGTTATAATGATTTACTTCAGCGGATTAATGATAATTTAAGGGATTTGACATAAAAATTCTGCTGGGTTATAATATATCTACAGCTTGATAAAAGCAAGAGACAATGGGGGTGTTTTTGGATTCGCCTGTGTGGGGAAGGCTTTAGAAGCGGGTCGAGGACTCCTTTCACTCGTAAAACACTGGTAACTAAAAATTATCTGCAAACGATAATAATTACGCTTTAGCTGCCGCTTAAGGCAACTAACACTTAAATGTCTTTTTGTCTGTGAAGGTGTTTAAGTGTCATAACTAACAGACTACCCTCCATCTGATGTCGGTAAGAAGGAACGGGAAATTGACCGGCTAGTAGCATTAAACCCTGTCTGTTGGGGGTAGTGTTATGAACAATAAAAACAGACTACACTCGTAGAAACTAAAGTATGAGCCAGGCAGTACGTGGGTTCGAATCCCACCACCTCCACCAAAAACAAGAAGCCATAAGGTCTTTTTAGACTTTGTGGCTTTTATTATATAAATGGGATAACATAACAAAAAGTAAAATAGTTATTAAAGATTATCCGAGAGAATCCTTTTCAAAATGTTCTGCCTTATGAAAAATTAATTGGTGATTTAGAGGGGCTGTATTCAAGAAGAATTAAAATACAGCATAGAATTGCTTATGCTGTTGTAAAGGAAGATAAAGTAGTAAAAATATTATCTATGTATTCGCATATGAATAGGGAATAGGTATAAAAGACGTTGGGATTGATTTCTTTTTAATTTCAGAACATGACGCACTGTTATCAGGTTTTGCGTAATATAATTTTCCGTGGCGACACCTCGGTGTGTGATGCTATTGCCAGGAATGATGTTGTGGCTCTTAGTGCAATAAAGAAAATGTTTGAGATATTGGAAAATAGTTTATAAAACTCCTTGACTTTAACGTCGCGTCAACCTGTATACTATGAGTTAAAAGGAGGTCAGATCATGGGATTACAAACAATTAGCCGGGTTTCAAAGATGTTTAATATTTCAACCCGGACATTACGGTATTACGAACAAATCGGTCTGATACAACCGATAAGAAAAGAAGATTTCGCATATCGCACTTATGACGAAAGCACAGTCGTACGATTGCAGCAGGTCATTGTATTACGCAAGCTCCGGGTCCCGCTGAAACAAATTGCCGAGATATTAAAGAGCGAGGATACCGCTGTAGCGATCAAGGTGTTCCAACAGAATCTAACTGAGATCAAGGATGAAATCACAGCTCTTTCCACCATCAGAAGCGTCATGCAAGCCTTGTTGGAACGACTGCACCTGCAAAGCGATGAGTTGCGGTTGCTGGACGATGAAAGTCTTTTGGAAATTGTAGATTCTTTGACTGTCTCCAAAATCAATTTTAAGGAGGAAAAGTCAATGGAGGAACTGAACCAAGCAAGCGAGAAGTTGAAAAAACTGACTGACGTTAGGGTTGTTTACCTGCCGCCCATGGCTGTTGCCGCTGTGAGCGCGACAGGAGAAAACTGCGAGGGCCAAGCCGCTGATATGATCAATCGCTTTGTCTTGGAAAGTAATTTGCTGAAAATCAAGCCCGATATACGGCACTTCGGATTTGATTGTTCTGCCGGAAAAACAGGGGTCGGCGAGCCTTCGCATAAATATCAGATGTGGGTTTCCATCCCTGAAAACATGGCTGTACCCAAACCGCTGGTCAAGCGCACATTTGACGGAGGGCTTTACGCAGCACACATGATTAAAATGGGTGACTTTGACCATTGGATTTTATTAAAGAATTGGGTCATGAACAACGACAAATATGAGCATGACTGGCACTCTGTTCGCTGTACGCCGTATGAGAAGGATATGGACAGATGCTTTGAAGAACAGTTAAATTATTGGGGCAATATACAAAAACCTGAGTTCAGAAGTGAAGATATGCAGCTTGATTTGCTGTTCCCGATCAAGGAAAAAACATGTGGAGGTAAATAAATATATCAATTGTATAATTCACTACATTTAGGCTTGGCTACAAGCATAATACAGTTTACATTATAGATAAACGGTCAAACTATTTGTTCTGTATGTAGCAGGCAGAAAAGACGAAAAATACCAATGATAGAAGGACTGAATCCGGTTCGCAGAAAAAGGCCACGAAGTACAATTCCACTAATGTACTCAGCGGCCCTTTTCATTTGCGAAGAATACGGCTCTAGTTTTAAACCAAATATGAATGTTTCCCCGGATACTACACCAAAGAAGTTACCATATATCTAGTACCCTGGAGGAATACCTTTTGAAAATAGAAAATAAACAATTTAAACATTATATGTATAAAATGTTTGACAAATATTAATGTGTTTGTTAAACTAAATTGTAAACAAAGCTGGGTTGAGAATTTAAAGTAATATTAATAGGAAGGAGAAGGTGATGAACAATCAACAATCAAAAATAGTTTTAAAGGATGGTAGGCAGCTTACTTATTGTGATCAAGGAAATCCACAAGGAAAACAGGTTTTGTTATTGCATGGTACTCCAGGTTACTCAATATTTTGGAATAAACTACCCGGTTTTGCTGAAGCTTGTGAACATTTCCGGTTTATTACTGTTGATCGCAGGGGATATGGAACATCAGATTATAAGAAGGATCATACTTTTTTAAATTATGTCGATGATATTGATGAATTAATGAATCATCTTCAGGTTGACCGGACAATTGTTATGGGTGTTTCGGGGGGAGGTCCTTATGCTCTAGCCTGCGGGTATAAAATACCAGAAAGAGTTAAACAGGTGGTAATTGTCAGCAGTGCCGGACCATCAGGTGTAAAAGAGATAGAAGACTCCATTTCTTCAACTAATCGGATAGTTTATAAAATTGCCCGTAACCTTCCCTGGTTGATGAATTTGAATATGAGGCTGCTTATTTCCTGGCAAACAAAAAATCCTACTAAATTCATACAAAAAATGTCATATAAATTATCTGGCCCGGATAAAGAAGTTATTAATAGAAGAGATGTTCAGGAAATTATGAAAGATATTTATTTAAACAGTTATCAAAAAACCTGGAAAGGTTATGCTAGAGATGTAATCCTCCAGGCAAATGATTGGGGATTTGACCTTAGCCAGATTAAACCAAAGGTGATAATTTTTCAGGCTAATGAAGATACTTCATCACCTCCGGCAGTAGGTGATTATTTTTCGCAAGTGATTCCGAATAGTCAACTATTTCGCTATGATAATGCTGGCCATTTATGGCATTTTTTACACCTAAGGGAAATTTTAAATAAAATTAAATGTTAAGTGATCTTTATATTGAGGGATATTGAGGGGGATTCAGTTTGACTGGTTATGAAAAGAGAACCAAAACTAAAAAAAGGAAAATTCAACAGTGTGCCTTAGAGCTTTTTGATCAATATGGATTTGATAAAGTAACTATAGAGGAGATTTCTAAGAAAGCCAAAGTATCCAGGGCTACGATTTATAAATATTTTCTGGATAAAGATAATCTGCGTTTGGAAATTTTAAAAAACCTTGCTATGCAAACCACTGAAAGTATTGAAAATATTGTTCACGATAATTTGCCTTTCCCAGTAAAACTTAAAAAAATCATTCTATTAAAAAAAGGTATGACTGCTTTGACAAATAACCGGTTTATTGAAGCTACCATAGCACCGGACGGTGAGCTTGGCGGGGTTGTTACACCGGAATTATTAAAAAGAATAGCTGCGATAATGCAAGAATTTATTCAGCAGGGGAAAAATGAGGGATTTATTCATCCTGATTTAACGAATGAAACAGTTAATAATTATTTTAAGTTAATAAGAGCTGGTTTAAAACAACTCCAGAATAACGGAGATCCTTTACTTTATGATCAGGAAAAATTAGAAGATTTAATTACTATTTATATTAATGGGTTAAAGTATGGAACTATACAAAAACTTTATTAGTAATTTATATTAGATGAAATCAGACCGTTATACCAGGATATCATAATGTATTTGATGGCACTGAATCCAGATACGCCATGTCCTGAAAGCGACTGGATCATAGATATCATAAGGAGGAAATGATAATGAAGGAATTAGTTGTTATCGGTGCAGGAATTGCTGGGCTTACAGCAGGTATTTACGCACGTCAAAGCGGATTTGATGTTACAATTTACGAAAGCCACACCATCCCCGGCGGTGCCTGTACAAGCTGGAGAAGAAAGGGGTATTTATTCGAGGGCGGAATGCACTGGTTAACAGGCTCATCACCAAAAACTACCTTTAACAAGCTTTGGCGTGAAGTGGGCGCTTTGGATGATCATGTTAATATTTATAACCGCGATCCTTTTTTAGCCTTTGAATATAACGCTCAGACGGCATATCTCTATCGTGATATTGATAAGCTCCGTCAGCATTTTTTAGAGATATCGCCGGATGACGAAAAGGAAATTATAAATTTGTGCAGGGACATAAAAAAATTCACAAAGATAGCGATGCCTATTTTGGATATAAAGAATGTTAGGGTTAAGAAAAAAACTTCATTTAGCTGGTCGGCGTTTTTTAGTACGCTGCCTGCTCTGTTCCGAATGTCCTTTTATGTAAACCAAAGCTCAAAGGAATTTTCCAAGCGGTTTAAAAGCCCGCTTTTACAGCTTCTGCTTGAAAATATAGTAGGTTCCGATAACAAAGCAATTGGTATGATCTTTACCATCGCAACGGTTATTTCCGGCGACGGTGGTTATCCCGAGGGCGGCTCACTTGCCATGGCTAATCGTATGGCAAAGTATTTTGAAACATTAGGCGGTACGATACAATACGGCAAATCAGTGAGCAAAGTGCTGGTTCAAAATGGTGCTGCCTGTGGAGTAGTCATAAACGGTGAACAAATACAGGCAGATGCGGTAATAGTAACCCAGGATACACTTGTTGCCATCGACACCTTATTTGACGCTCCCATTTGTGAGCCATGGGCTCAAAAGATGCGCGAAAGTACAAAACCTACACTCAATACCTTTATTAGTGTGGGTGTTGAAGCAGATTTATCTGATGTACCGGAAAATCTAGAATTTATCACTGATGAGCCTCTTTTGTGCGGTGGTATACCAGTATCCATCATTTCTATCAATAATTATGCAGGTTACAAAGGATATGCACCGGAAGGATGTACCGCCATGACTTCTGTAATCTTGGGAGACAGCTATGATTTCTGGAAAGCCTGTAAGGAAAACGGTACATATGAAGCCGAAAAACAAAAGCTGGCAGAAGCATTTACCCGCATACTGGCGAAAAAATATCCGCAGATTGCTGGAAAGATAGCCGTTTGGGATGTGGCTACGCCGCTGACCTATGAACGGTATTTACATTCATATAAAGGTTCGTGGATGTCAATAATGGAAAAAGAGAGCAAAATGAAAAGCTATCCTTCCAAACCCGAAAGTATTAACAATCTTTATTTTGCCGGTCAACGTATAATGAGTCCCGGTGGATTGCCCGCAGCTGCAGAAACGGGACGAAGGGCAGTTCAATACTTATGCAGAGATACAAATACGGTGTTTCAGGGGAATATTTGAATTCTCTATAGATACCGAACTCTTTAAAATGGCTGGTTTAAGTCATTTTAAAGAGTTGTTTTTATTTTGGAGTTAATGATATTTGCTGTATTATAGGTGTGTTTCTAAGAAAAGTTATGATTTGAATACCATTAAGGAGTAGAAAAACGGTATGCAGTTTTGCTGATATGCTTCAACAGTCTAGTGAAAGAGATAACATTATTTTATTATAGCGTTTTTGGAACACGACCTGTTTTTTATGGCAGGTCATATTTTTTATGGTAAACGATATATGTCCACCGCTTACAAAAAAAGAAATATTTCCATACCTGAACCGGATTGAAAAAACACTAAGGGAGCAGGGATTTTCCGTGAAACGTGCTGAAAAAGAGGATATCAAAAGAATCCTAGCAGTGTACTATGAACAGAAAGTAATTACTGAAAAGTTTGAAGACTTTGACGGTGAAAGATGGATTATTTTAAATGATTAAAACGTTGTTTGACATAATTATATTAGGGTGATATTCTTAAGTAAGAGATAATTTCTGTGTCGAAGTTGTTAGATTGTATTTCCAAATCCAAATTACCTTTTTAAAAAGATTTAACATCATAGTTATCATCAAGAACAAAATCCGTAATATTCAGATAGGGACTGCTTACAGATTAAAAAAGATAATGCCTGATAAAAAATTATAATATTGTAATTTTCGATAATACAAAGATGGTTATTAAAATATTAAGCAGCCAGATAGTATCGTGGACTTCAATTAGTGAAAGCCATATATATTTCTCAAGTTGAAAATAAGTTTTTCAGAATAGTGGGCATTGTTTATTTTCAAATGTAAATCAGGGAGGGGTATAATGAACGTGTTGATCAAATACTTAAGGGAAAAAAGAAAGCTGTTTTTATCGTGGATCTTTTCATATATCATCATAATAATTATTTCACTGCTTATAAGCTCTGTAGCATATATCCAGTCTGTGAACGCAATAAAAGCAGAAATAAATAAATCATATCTTGCAATGCTTAACCAGCTGCAGCAAACAGTAGATACAAAGCTTAATGATATTGAAAAGATAATGACAACAATCATACTGGATGAAAATATTAATTCTCACAGCAATACTGAGGATGTCAACCCGATATATAACATTTCTTTGTATAACGGCATAAAGACTGTTAAGGCCTATGAGATTGCAAACAGCTATTTGGATGATATATTTATATACTATCCGAACAGAAATCTCGTATTATCGGGGAACGGAACATGTGCAGATGATGAATATTTTAACATATATTATACTGGTAAAATAACAGATATGCAGGAATGGAAAAACTTCCTAAAAGAGAAGCATGTTAGACAGTATTATCCCATGTCAGCTATAAATAATGATAAACCAGATATGGGAGGTATAGTGTTTCTTCAATCGATTTTATATGACACTAAGCAAAAAAACTTCACAACACTGGGAATTGTGCTAAGCAACTCCTTTCTGGAGAAAGCCTTGAGTAGTTTTAACGGAATTCCGGAAGGCAATTCCATTATTATTAACTCCAAAAATGAGTTTGTGGCAGCTCTAAATAATAATATCAATTTTGATATTACGGATTTTGTTTTTGATGATAACTACGGCATTAAATCTTTTAAAAAAGGCAATTTGGATTTAGAAATAATGTATATCAAATCCAATAATACTGATTGGAAATATATAACCATTATACCTCGATCGGTATTTACTGAAAAAGCCAGGGATGTAATTAACATAATACTGCTTTGCACCTTGTTGTGTATACTTGTTGGAGTTGTTGCAGCATTTGTGTTTGCAAGAAGGAACTACAATCCTATTGACAATCTACTTCAATTTTTAACAAAGTCAGGTAATTTGAAGTTTGATAAAAAACTCAATGAGCTTAAAGTGATTGAAAATTCCATGCAGAAAATAATTGACGAAAATAAAAACATTGCTACGGCTCTTGAGAAGCAGAAACCGGTCGTGAAGAATAATTTTCTGAACAAACTGGTGAAAGGGTATATTATGAACCGAATATCTCTGGACGATGTATGTATGACCTATGGAATTGAGTTTAAGGGTGAAAGTTTTGTTCTTATAATGTTTTACCTGGAAGAACCGGGCAGGGTAGACTTTCCTGATGATATGGAAAATGAGGAAAATGTCATAGGGCTGGCAAATTTTATTATAGGAAACATAATGGAGGAATTAATTAAAAAGGAATACAACTGCTCATTTTTTGAAGTGGACCAGGGAGTTGCATGTCTGGTAAATCCGGTTGAGTCATGTGAGAAACCTTTTGGTATCCTGGATGTAATCAAAGGCATTATTATTTGTGGAAAAGAATTAATAATGGAAAGATTCAACATTGTTTTTACAGCTTCAATCAGCAACATTCACGCATTGGATGGGATACCGGATGCATACAAGGAGTGTCTCGAAGCAGCAGAATACAAGCTGATCACCGGGGGAAACAACATAATCTTTTACAGGGATATTTATGCATCTGCTGACAGCAGTTTTTCGAATGCATATCCCATAGAAATACAACAGCAGTTTATCAACTGTATCAGGGCTAATGATTTCATAAAGGCAAAATTGATAATAGATCAAATTTTCAAGCAAAACGTTTTAAAATCCAATAACTCGCTGGATATGACAAGATGTCTCATGTGTGCCATTATAAATACAATTGTAAATGCCATAGATGACATATGCACCGCAGTTGACAGCAAGTTTCTTGAAAATCTCAATCCTGTGCAAAATCTGACCCAATGCAAAACTGTATTTGAAATGCAAGAACAGATGGAATTCATACTTGGAGAAATAGAGGTCCATATCAATGAAAAGGAAAAGAGAGCTAATTCTCATAAAATCAAAGAGATAAATCTCTATATCGAATCTCATTATTATGATCATAATCTAAGCGTATCCTCCATAGCATCAGAGTTTGATTTAAATCCGGTGTATCTTTCCAGGTTTTACAAAAAACATACCTGTGAGGGATTGCTGAATACGATTAATAAAACCCGACTAGAGAAGGCAAAGGTGCTTTTAAAAGATTTTGACCTTAATATAAAGGACATATCAAAAATGGTAGGCTTTCTAAATAGTACGGTATTTATACGGATATTCAAAAAGTATGAAGGCATAACGCCGGGAAAATACCGGCATTTATTGAATATTAGAGATTAAAGTTGAATTTGGTTGATAATTTAAAAACTGATTATTGACTATTTTTGTTATCCTAAAATAATATTTGTGAATACAACTGAAAACACTTGGAATGTGCGATTGAAAGCAAAGCAGGTTTATTATTGATGATTCTGCTTAAAGTGATGATTTACATGATACTCTGTTGTGTTGTATACTTTGATTGGGTACCCGGTCAAGGAAAGCATATTAAATATTCAGTCAATATTTTAAAGAGGAAATGGAGGAACTATAATGAAAAAATGGTACAAGTTTAATTGTATTTTATTGGTGCTCCTCATAATCTTTGCTTTTACAGCTTGCAAAAGCAATACTTCACAAAACACAACAGATAAGACCGGTACGGTTGATAATAGCAATACTAGTGATGGAAATAATGCGGTAAGTGTAGATCCAGCTTTTACCGAATTCAAAGATGTTAAACTCACTTACTGGCATCCATTCAGTTCAACCTATATTACATCATTGGATGAAAACATAGTAATGCAGGAAATGGAAAAAATTACTGGCATAGAGGTGGAGTTCATAACACCGGCTGCAGGACATGAAGATGAAGCTTTCAATCTTATGATAGCTTCAGGGGACTATCCAGACTTGATTAATAGCAGCTCATACAAGGGTGGAGGTATTAAGGCAGTAAAAGACGGTGTGTATTTAAAATTGAATGATATTATTGAGAAATATGCTCCGAATTACGCAGCTGTAATGGCTCTAAAACCTGATATTGAAAGGCAGACAAAGGAAGATGATGGTACTATATGGAGCTTCAATTGTATTCAGATAGACGATGAACCGTCGTGGGCAGGTCCTGTCATAAGACAAGACTATCTTGATAAACTGGGTCTTCAGATGCCTGAGACTATTGACGATTGGTATACTGTTTTATCGGCCTTCAAGGAAAAGGGAAACATAGAAACACCAATGCTGCTGCCATTGAACAAATTTTATGCTGCTGATGTTTTTGCAGGCACATACGGTTCTTCCACCGGTGCGTTCCTCAATAAAAACGGTACAGTGGTTTATGGACCTATTGAACCGGGATTCAAGGAATTTCTCACATTAATGAATCAATGGTATGAGGAAGGATTAGTTGACAAGGATTTTGCAACACGAGACGATAAGAGCATTGATGCTCAGATTACCTCGGGAAAGGCCGGAGCATGTGCGGTTACTTTCTATGGAAGTTTCAGCTCTTATGATCTTGCAGGAAAAGCTACAGATCCCGTGTTTGATCTTGTGCCTGCTCCCTATCCGGTAATAAATAGGGGAGACGATGTCTCAACAGCTTTGCATGTAGGAAACAAGAATTGGTATTCCAAAGGCTGTGAACTTGCTATTAGTACAAATTGCGAAAATGTCGAAGCAGCTGCCAAATGGATAGACTATCGCTATTCAGCTGAAGGGTTCATGCTGTTTAACTATGGAGTTGAAGGAGTCACATACAATTGGGTCGACGGGGCATTGGATTTCAATATGGGTTCTTCTTTCTTCCATCCGGAACTTCAGGAAAAGATAAAGACGATGCATCCGGAATATACTGATTTGATGGTAAATAATCCTGATGGGGTTGATACCAATACTGCTGCTGATAAATATAAAGGTCCTTATGTTGCCCAACTGAGAAATCCATTGTCTTTTGTATTATCCAATGCGGTCTATGAGGCAATGGATATTTGGAGTAAGCCAGGTAAGGACTATATCCTGCCTCCCCTCTCGGTGACCGATGAAGAGGCTCAGGTGGAAAGCAGCTATATGTCACAAATCACAACTTACAAGGATGAAATGTTGATGAAGTTTATTATGGGTATTGAACCTATAAGTAATTATGACAAATATGTAGCTCAAATCAAGGCTTTAAAAATTGACGAACTTATACAAGTCAGGCAGGATCAGCTTGACAGGTATTCAGACAGATAGAATCAAGAAAAGCTTTACAGTCACGAAAATAGCAAGGGAAGGATTCAGGCATTCATTCTTCCCTTGCAAAGATTATTTAGTATTGGGAGGATGACCTCTTTTGAAGGATGTAACGAGGATACAAAAAAGGAATATCATTTTATCGGATATAAAAAGGAACAAATATATATATATTATGGTTCTAGCAGTTGTGGCATGGTATTGTGTCTTTTGCTATGCACCTATGTATGGTGTAATAATTGCTTTTAAGGATTATTCCATAGGGCGCGGTATTTGGAGTAGCCCATGGATTGGTTTAAGAAACTTTGTATTATTTTTTAATGATATAAATTTTTATCGTATTGTAAAAAACACTTTATTGATTAACATATATGATATTATTTGGGGATTTCCGGCACCAATCATTATGGCATTACTTTTAAATGAAGTCAGAAAAAAGCACTTTAAAAAAGCCATACAGACGTTGACCTATTTACCCTATTTTATATCAATGGTTGTTGTATGTGGTATTATAGTTAATTTCACCTCTACTAATGGTATTATTAATCAGGTGCTTGCCAGTTTTGGTTTTGAAAAAACGAACCTGCTGAGTAAAAGCGAGTTTTTCAGAACAATATATATTGGTAGCGGAATATGGCAGAATATTGGCTGGGGAAGCATAATATACATGGCTGCATTAACTAATATAAACCCGGAATTGTATGAGTCAGCTGTAATAGACGGAGCGGGTAAGTGGAAACAGCTTGTTCATATAACTTTGCCTGGCATTGCCTCTACAATAATAGTTCTTTTGATACTCAGGATAGGTTCTATTATGAATGTGGGATTTGAAAAGATTATCCTGCTGTATAATCCGCTTACATACGAAACTGCGGATGTAATATCATCGTATGTATACCGGAGAGGTCTTTTAAATGCGGATTACAGTTATAGTACGGCAATTGGTCTGTTCAATTCCGTTATCAATTTCCTATTTCTTGTAGCAGCTAACTGGCTGTCTAAAAAATTTACGGAAAGCAGTTTATGGTGAGGGGTGATCTTATGGTAACCAGATATAAATTTTCTGAAAAATTATTTAGTTTGTTTAACGTTGTTTTTTTGTCATTTCTTGCTTTGGTATGCGTATATCCGTTACTGTATGTAGTTTTTGCCTCCTTCAGTGATCCAAAGCTTTTAATGCAGCATGAGGGCTTATTACTTTCACCCAGGGGATTTACCTTGAAGGGGTATGCACTGGTTTTGAATAATCCCAATATCAGAATAGGCTTTCTTAATACATTTTTTTATGTTATAGCCGGAACTGCTATCAGCATGATTCTCACTTGTTTTGGTGCATACGCCCTGTCTAGGAAACGGGTTTACTTTGCAAAGCATATACTGATATTTATAACGATAACAATGTTCTTCAGCGGAGGGCTTATTCCTTTTTACCTGACAGTCAAAGGCCTGGGATTGAACAATACTCGATGGGCTATTATTATTCCCAGCGCTATAAGCACCTGGAATATGATTGTCATGCGAACTTCTTTTATGGCGCTTCCTGCAAGTCTTGAAGAATCTGCAAGGATAGATGGAGCGAATGACTTTACTATTCTTTTCAGGATAATCATTCCTTTATCCAAAGCAATAATGGCAGTTATGATCTTGTTCTATTCTGTAGGGATGTGGAACTCCTGGTTTAATGCATCTATTTTTCTCAATGATCGGAAGGCTTATCCTATTCAATTAATCCTCAGAGAAATATTGATATTAAATGACAAAGGAGATATGCTGCAGGTATTACATGGTGTCAGTGCTCAGTCTGAGGATATGTACCGACAGCTTGTGCAATATACGACTATTGTTGTGGCCACTGTGCCGATTCTATTTGTATATCCGTTTCTTCAGAAATATTTTGTGAAGGGTATTATAGTAGGTTCCCTGAAAGGCTGATGAACACTGGCATTGAAATTTCGATTTTCATTTGGAATACATATTTATAAGGTTATTAATGATTGAAAAGGAGCATAAAATGATGGAAACAATCATAGATAGGAAAGTTCAGCAGAATGGAATGGCACTTGGTGGTATTGGAACCGGTTCTGTAGAAATCAACCAGAATGGAACCTTAACGGACTGGCACATATTCAATCTGGGCAATTGGGCAAGTGCAGATAAAGAGAAGCAGTTAAAATGCTTATACGATTATGAAAAAGACGTAATGCAATTTTATCTTAGAACCAGGCAAGGTGAAGATTTGCCTAAAATAAGGAAGTTATCCCATGATGCAGGAGAAGGGGAATTCCGTTCCGTGATGTATTCATGGCATAAAGAGGTTAAAGAAATACACTATGATGCGTCCTTTCCTGTTAGTAAACTGGAATACGTCGATGACAGCCTTCCTGTCAAAATTCACTCAGAGTTCAGCTCTCCTTTTGTGCCATTGGATTCGAGGCTTAGCGGGACACCGGGCTTTTTTGTATCCTTTTTCGTAGAAAATATAACCAACCGGGATGTTGAGGTTTCACTGCTTAGTAAGCTGAAAAACCCTGTCAATAGAGGATTAATAAACCGTCGATTGAGAAATGTGCTCAAAAAAAGCGATGACCGGATTACTCTGCTTATGAAAAGTGATTCACTTGAATCTCATCCGCAAAACGGTAGTATTTGTTTTTCAGTAAGTGGTGAAAAAACAAGAACCAGTTTCATCAAAAGCGATTTTTCGCGTTTTTTTGCCAATTATGTGCTGCATAGTAATTTTGGAACGACAGAGGAGTCTTACCTCTTTGACTTCCGGAATAAGGGAGTACTTCCGGATCTAGGTGTTGAGAAATTACCTGAGTATATTTTAAATCTATCTGACAAAGAGCTTGAGCTTTTCAGTGACTTACAAGTGGATGAGGTAATGGACCAGTTGCTTGAAATAGCCAGTGTGAGACATCCCTATCAACGTATACTTGAAATCGATAAGGATCTTTTCTCCCAGAGAAAGGGAAAAATAGAATTCATACGTTTGATTCTAAATAACATGAAGGAAATGTTGATGGATGAAGAAGGCAAAGAAGCATGGGGAGATGCAGCTTTGTGCTCCGACTTTACACTCGGCCCGGGAGAAAGGAAGAAGGTTCAATTTATTGTATCCTGGTACTTTCCTTATCACTGGAGTGATGCTGGGCGTTTTGTGGGACATATGTACACGAATTGGTTCAAAGACGCCCTGGATGTCAATGATTTTATGCACAGTTATTCGCAAGAAATATTAAGCAAGGTCAGACTATTTTCTTATGTGCTGGGTCATTCTGATACAGATGCTTCTTTTATCAATAGCTGGACATTACAATTAAATACTTTAATTAAATGCTCATGGTGGTCTAAACAGGGCGACTTTGCCCTTTGGGAGGGCTATGGGAGCTGCGGATTCCATACGATGGATATAACCTATCAAGGTTCATTCGGTATTGTGGCGCTATTCCCGGATCTACAGCTCAGACAAATGGAGATGGGGGCAAAATTCCAACAAGAAGATGGGAGAGTTCATCACTTTTTTACCCCTGATTTTCAATCTGTAGATGATGGTTTTGACAGGGTAGATATGAATCCACAGTTTGTTCTCCTGATTTGCCGTGATTATCTTTGGACCGGTGATATCAGGTATCTTAAAAAAATGTGGAGTTATGTGGTAAAGGCTATGGAAAGTATGGAAAAACTGGATAGCAATAATGACGGCCTGCCTGATAAAGAAACAAAAAAAAATACCTACGATGCGTGGTCCTTTAGAGGGACTGCTTCATATATTTCAAGTTTGTGGCTGGCAGCATTGCTTGCGGCTTTACGTATGGCGGATGATTTGGGTGAACATCAGCTCAAGTTAAAGTGGCAGGCTTTATTAAAGAATGGAAAAGAGAGCTTTAAAACAAAGATGTGGAATAGTGAGTATTTCAGCCTGTGGGTTGATGATGGGCTACGGGATGAATGCTGTATGACAGATCAAATTGACGGACAGTGGTATGCACAGCTTCTTGGATTAGGTAATTTCATTCATGAACAATTTATCCAGGATGCCTTAAAGGCTGTTGTCAGGTACAATTATCATTTGGAGACGGGACTTATAAATGCAACTTATCCAGAGTATGCGAAGCCGACCATATATACTTACCGGAATGTTCAGGCAGAAAGCAATTGGTCTGGAATAGAATTTGCCTTTTCATCAGCTTTATTGGAAAATGGAATGGTCGAAGAAGCAAAGGAAATAGTAGGGAATGTTGACAAAAGATACTTCAATGCAGGAAGAATTTTCAACCATGAGGAATGTGGCAATCATTATTACAGAGCAATGTCAAGCTGGTCGCTTCTGTTATCGGTGACAGGATTCAAATTGGATGCTCCGAGGCATACCATTAAATTTCTGCCACCGGTAGAAAACATTACTGGGCCTTGGTTTTTGCCTTCCGGATTCGGATATTTTCAAAAGCACGCCAATACATTTGAGATGGTATGCAAATATGGTCAGGTCAGCTTTAGCAAGCTTGTTCTCAAAATAAAGAATGACATTCGCCGGGTACTGGTGAATGACAAAATGGTAAAATTCAAGGTAATAGAAGAGCTTGATGGTCTGGTGATAATTTTTAATAAAAATATTGTACTAGAGCAGGAAATGGCTTTAAAAATTCAAAATCAATAGCATTTCTATATAATGAGGGCTGTAATCATTATTACAGGAAACTGCCCAGTATTGCTTACAGATATTTGGAAGTCTTTATAATCAGAGGGGGGAGATGGGTGTTCAAAGTGATTGCAGCAGCAAATCAAATAGAATGAACGGGGGTTAGACCAACTAGTAAAAGTCAATAGTTTTGATTAGCGTATATATCTTTTTTCTCTAAGAATTCTAAGAATGACAAATAAGCCAATTGATAATACGAACAATTGACACAAAGACTATATTTTAGTTCTAAGCAACAAATTTTAACGTTTGATTATATTTTTGTATATGCTGCTGTGGCGTTATCATCACAAATTCGCGATTGTTTCTTAGGACAGCAAAGATTACATTAGTAATTTTTTGCATTAACGCTGACACGATACAACACTCTCCTAAGTATTAGCAACTTAGCTTATTAAGCCTTTGATGCTATTCAAAAGTTTATAGGTGTCAGTATATCCTAACGCCATTTTCATCTCTACATCTTGTCTTTTAAGATTTAATACACCTGATTTAAAATCCCCCAAGAGTTGTGATGGTATAATCGGAATGATCGGTACCGGTGCATTAATCTTCAGTTTATTAATGTCTTTTAAATCTAACAATACAGCAATGATCAAGTCACAATCACTTTGTATAACCGGTTCTATAGGTACGTTATTAGTTAGTCCGCCGTCATAGTAATGATGACTGCCAATGTTTACGGCATTAAATATAACAGGTATCGATGTTGAGGATAATATAGACTTTTTGCCGTTTTCCTTATCCATTTTCCTGATATTAAAAAATTCTCCGCTAGGGCTTTTCTGAACCTGGGTCGAACAAACGTAAAAACTCTCGCATTGATTTGCTGTATTTAAAAGCTTATCAATTCCCTCCTCTATAAGCGTTTCATTAATTCTACCGCCATATTTCACTAGTTTTTCACAAAAACTTGGGTCCATAAAGGCTGTATATATAGAGTTATAGTCATTTAAAGTAAGCTCTGATATCAATTTAGAAGAATCAATACCTATTTTTTCCTCTAAAGTCAGCCAAATATTTGTTGCGTTGGTAACATCCGTTGAAGACATAAGCAATCCATTAATGGCACCAATTGATGTTCCCGATATAACATCAAATTTAATATTAAACGCCTCAAAGGCCTTCCATGCACCTATTTGATAGGCTCCCTTTCCGCCGCCACCTGATAAAACTAAGCCTGTTCGCATATTTCTCACCTCTTGATTTTTTGTTATATGTCTCATTTAGTATTAGATAAATTTGTTTTAATTATTTATTTCAGACAAATTAAATAGCATCAAAGAGGCTTTAAAATATAAAGCGCTAAATCAATCGGGGCTATCAGAGTTTCTGGGTGTATCTCATCATATGCTATCAAAAGTTTGGAGTAGTTATGGTGAAACTATATAAATTTTTATGTGTTCTACCTTGAGTATCCAGTCCGATGTATAGAGTCTGGTGATCAAAGTCCCGTACAATACCCCTGTTATATTGAATGGGGAGCTGGTGCAGTAAGGTGCATCAAACAATTTACAACGTTTTATAAAAACCCCGCTATCTGCTGTAGTTCCACAGATAGCGGGGCTTTTTGCGCTTCAATGGATTATAAACCGACTTTTTCAGATACGCAATGATGAAGGAAAGAAATTTAACAATTCATGCCCCTTGTCTACCCTATCCCAGCAAGGATTTCAGCATCTTGACGTAGATTCCCGGCAATTCCGGCTGCGGGTTTAGCAGAGCCAGCAGGTAAAGAGCGTTGCTGAAGGCTAACAGGGCTGTAGCTGTCTGTTCAACCGACATGGGGAGCTCTGCACCTGTTGCGGCGATCCGTTTTTCCAGGCAACGTGTATAGTAGTCCTGAGCAACGCGAATGCGTTCGGTGAGTTTTTCGCGTATGGTAACATCTCGCATGGCATGGACAAAAAACTCCACCGTAAGGGATGCCCAGTCACGGATATCCTCAAGCTCTGCAAAAAAATTTTCGGTGGTTTCGTCACTGATTGATCCGAAAGAAACGCCTGAGGCGATTAATTCTTCAAGGTCACTATGGCCTCCCGCGAGATGGTTATCCAGCAAGGCGAGGTAGAGATCGTCTTTGCCGGAAAAATTGGCATAGACTGCTCCTTTGGTGTATCCGGCAGTCTCGGCCACCATGTCAAGACTGGTAGCATGAAAACCGTAACGGGCAAATACAACTCGTGCTGCTTTAAGCAGCTCCTCCCTGGTCCGAGCCTTGGCCTCTGCCCTGCTTAAGCGTGTTTTTTTTGGTATCTCTTTCATGTAGAACCTCCTTTATTTTGGTACTCGCTGCTATTTATTTTATTTTGCTATTGACATACTCATGAGTATTAGTATACTATATGGGATATAGATGTAATTCTCGCGAGTATTTAAACACTAACAAGTATATCAAAAAAACGCAAGGAGGGGAAGCACTTATGATTGAAATTACCAACCTTACCAAGCAGTACAATAATGGCTGCGTAGCGAATGAGGGGATTTCACTGACGATAGCGACGGGAGAGGTTTTCGGTCTGCTCGGACCCAACGGCGCCGGTAAAACCACGTTGGTCAATCAGTTGATCGGGTTGTTGAAACCAACGTCGGGTACCATTACCATTGACGGGGTGGACGTGGTGGCAGACCCTGGCGCATCCAGACGGCTTTGTTCCTTTCAGCCCCAAAGCCAGATTCCCATTGATGGACTTACTCCCTTAGAAGCTATTGAGCTGACCGGACGTATCCGGGGCATGGCCAAAAAAGCTGCCCGGCTCCGCGCAAAGAGTCTTATCGAAGGGCTGCAGCTTGAACAATGGGCCAAAACACGCGGAGAGGATCTCTCCGGCGGCATCCGGCGGCTGACCGCTTTTTGCATGGCCTGTGTTGCACCGACCAAGGTCATGGTGCTGGATGAGCCT